>NZ_JBTYZO010000001.1:363350-470284 GCF_057808495.1 Hymenobacter sp. M1-2 | reverse complement strand
CATAATTCAGCATCCATAATTCAGCATCCATAATTCAGCATCCATAATTCAGCATCCATAATTCAGCATTACCCCCCGTGAATTATCCCGATTTTGAAGCCCGCTGGCGCCCGGCCGGCGGCGCGGAACGGGCCAACTATGGCCTGTTCCTGCAAGACCTCTGCGACCTGTTGGGCGTGCCCCGCCCCAACCCCACCACCGACAATCCGACCGAGGACCACTACGTGCTCGAACGCGCCGTGCAGTTCAACGACGGCGACAAGAAAAGCATCGGCCGCATCGACTTGTACAAACGCGGATGTTTTGTATTGGAAACAAAACAGGGGGTTGATAGCGTAAGCACTAAGTCTGAGGTAGATAAAAACCGCGCTAGCGCGGATTACACCGGATTACACCGGATTACACCGGATTACACCGGATTACACCGGATTACGGCGTGAACTGGGTCTAACTCCCATCAAGCGACGCCACGGCCATGCCGTGCGCGGCTCCGCTAAATGGGAGCAAATGATGCAGGCCGCACGCCAACAAGCTCTTGGCTACGTGCGTGCCCTACCGCCTGAGGAACCCCGCCCGCTCTTCGTAATAGTGGCCGACGTGGGCTACTGCCTCGACATCTACAGCAACTTTGCCGGCGTCGGTGACTCCTTTATCCCGTTTCCCGACCAAACGCGGTTTCGCCTGCCACTGGCGGCGCTGGCTCGCGAAGAAACCCGCACCATGCTGCGGCAACTCTTCCTCGATCCGCGCAGCCTGGACCCCGCCCGCCGCGCCGCCCGCGTTACGCGGGAACTGGCCGGCTACTTGGCTGGCATATCGGCGCAGCTGGAACGGGCGGGGCACGCGCCCGATGTGGTGGCGCAGTTTCTGGTGCGCTGCCTGTTCACCATGTTTTCGGAAGATGCCGAGCTGATTCCCAAAGCCTCCTTCACGGGACTGTTGCGCGAATACGCCACCCCGGAGCTGCGGGCCTCGCTGCCCGATGCGCTGGAAGACCTCTGGCACAAGATGGACGTGGGCGGCTTCTCTTCGGGGCTGAAAGCGCGCCTGCCGCGCTTCAACGGTAAGATCTTTCACAACGCCACTGCCCTGCTCCTCTCCGCCGACCAGATAGAGCTGCTGCTCAAAGCCGCCGAAGCCGACTGGAAAGACGTGGAGCCTGCCATCTTCGGTACGCTGCTCGAACGCGCCCTCGACCCCAAGGAGCGCCATGCTCTGGGCGCCCACTACACCCCGCGCCGCTACGTGGAGCGCCTGGTACTGCCCACCGTGCTCGAACCCTTGCGCCGGGAATGGACCGCCGCGCAGGCCGCCGCCGCCCGGCGCCTCGAAGAAGGCCAGCCCAAGGAAGCCCGCCAGGAGTTGGTGCGCTTCCTCAACCGCCTCACCAGCCTGCGCATCCTCGACCCGGCCTGCGGCTCCGGCAATTTCCTCTACGTCACGCTGGAGCACCTTAAGCGCCTGGAGGGCGAAGTGCTGGCCGCCATCAACAGCTACGGCCACACCGGCCTGCTCGACCTCAGCGGCGGTACGACAGTATCGCCCCGGCAGCTGCTGGGCCTGGAGCTGAACCCGCGCGCCGCCGCCGTGGCCGACGTGGTGCTGCGCATCGGCTACCTGCAATGGCACCTGCGCACCCACGGCCCCTCCGAGCTGCGGGAACCGCTGCTCGACGAGTTCCAGAACATCCGCCAGCAGGATGCCGCCCTGCGCCACGACCCGCCCCAGCCCCGCCTCGACGCCCACGGCCAGCCCGTCACGCGCTGGGACGGCACGATGAAGACCCACCCGGCCACCGGCCAGCCCGTGCCCGACGAAACCGCCCGCACCCCCGTGCTAGACTACCCCAACTCCCAGCCCGCCGAGTGGCCCGAAGCTGATTTTATCGTGGGCAATCCGCCGTTTGTGGGGCCGGCCCGCATGCGCGAAGCCCTAGGCGACGGCTACACCGAAGCCCTGCGCAAAGCCTACAAGGGCCAGGTGCCCGACTCGGCCGACCTCGTCATGTACTGGTGGTACAACGCCGCCCGCGCCGTGCAGCAGGGCGCCGCCGAACGCTTCGGCTTCATCACCACCAACAGCCTCAAGCAAACCTTCAACCGCCGCGTGATGCAGCCCTTCCTGGAGGGCGAAAACTCGCCGCTCACCCTCACCTTCGCCATCCCCGACCACCCTTGGGTAGAAGGCAATGATGGTGCTGCTGTACGAATTGCAATGACAGTTGCTGAAAAAACCGCTACTGCAACAACTCCTGGGCAACTGCTTGAAGTCCGGACTGAAACAGTCCCTAAAGGAGAAGAAGCCTCTGAAGTGTCTTTTGCAGAATTACAAGGGCGAATCCTCTCTGATTTAACAATTGGGGCCGACTTAGATAGTGCTAAACCACTAAAAGCAAATGCTGGCTTATCGAATCCTGGAGTCAAGCTACATGGCGCCGGATTCATTGTTACTCCTGCCCACGCCGCTAAGTTAGGATTAGGGAGTATCCCCGGTCTAGAAAACCATATAATGCCTTACCGCAACGGGAAAGACTTAGCCGATAAGCCGAGAGGCGTTTTAATAATCGATTTATTCGGTCTGTCCTCCAAAACAGTATTGGAGCAATACCCAGCTGTTTATCAACACGTGTATGAAACGGTTAAACCTGAGAGAGACCAGAACAACCGCGCTTCTTACCGCGACAACTGGTGGATTTTTGGCGAGGCAAGAGCCAGCTTCCGCCCTGCACTAAAGAACTTGAGACGATACATTGCCACTGTTGAAACCGCCAAGCACAGAACATTTCAGTTTCTTGAAGCAGGTGTATTACCGGATAATATGCTGATTGCTATTGCGCTTGATGATGCTTATTGGCTTGGTGTGCTTTCTAGTAGTATACATCAGGTTTGGGCATTAGCATCTGGCGGCGACTTGGGCGGTAATACACCCCGCTACAACAAAACTCGCTGCTTCGACCCATTCCCTTTCCCCGCCGCCACGCCCGCGCAGCAGGCGCGCATCCGCGAGCTGGCCGAACAGCTCGACGCCCACCGCAAGCGCCAACAGGCCCAGCACCCCACGCTCACCCTCACCGACCTCTACAACGTGGTGGAGAAGCTGCGCGCCGGCCAGCCCCTCACGGCCAAAGACCAGACCGTCCACCAACAGGGCCTGGCTTCCGTCGTGCTCAGCCTGCACCAGCAGCTCGACACCGCCGTGGCCGAAGCCTACGCCTGGCCCGCCGACCTGCCCGATGCCGAACTCCTCACCCGCCTCGTGCGCCTCAACCACGAGCGCGCCCGCGAAGAGCAAGCCGGCCACGTCCGCTACCTCCGTCCCGCCTACCAGGCGCCGGGTTCAATGAGCAATGAACAAGTATCAATGAACAATGAGCTGACGACGGCCAAGGCCGACCAACTACTCGTTGCTAATTCTTTATTGCCCGTTGGCTTCCCCAAGGAATTGGCCCAGCAGATGCAGGCCCTGCGCGACGCCCTCCAGCAAGCCGGCCAGCCCCTGACGGCAGCTCAGGTAGCCGCCCGCTTCAAGAGCGTAAAGCCCGCGAAAGTGGAGCCGCTGCTGGCAACTCTGGCGGCCCTTGCCCTGCTGCGTCAGACGTCGGAAGGCGCGTATGTGGCGTGAAGAACAGTAGTAAGGTCCAGTTACTTGTCCTATATTCCACTTTAGCTACGAACTCGTACACTGTATAGCCACTTACTTATGCTATGCACATTTCGGCTATCACCTCTAATCACTTCAGAGTGTAAAGAGTATGCGTTTGATTGGCTAGTTGATGAAGCAGCCTAATTCAATACATGCCTCTACAGCAAGTATATGGTTGCTCCTAACATTTTAATAGCTGAATTTGAGCTATACGCTTCTTTCGAGAAACAAAGCGGTTCACCGCAAAGAGTTTTCAAGTCTTTAGCTGACCTAATTGTAGTACTTGGGAAGCTTGACGACCTGTTAGCTCAGACTGTTGATACTGACCTTCGTGTAGAACTGCTTCTCGATGATGTTGAGGTTGGTTCACTGCGAGCTAAACTGGCGATTTTTCTACGGCAAATACCTGATGAAGCTATAAAGGAGTTCGACTGGCAAAAGCTAGTTGGTCATTTTCTACTCAAGGGCAAGTATTGGCTGCTTAAGTATCTCGAAAACCGAAGCGAGTTAAACAATTCACAAGAGCTGAAAAATGCCCAAGTTGAACTACAAGCGTTAGCCGAAGCTGCTCAATTCAACTCGCTGCTTATTCCAGGTCAAGTTCCTCTTGACCGCCTAGCTGACTTTATTGAAAGTATCACGCGTGCCGTAGCACCGCTCGCACCGCAGGATTATATTGAATATCGCTCTGCTGTAGGTAATGCTAGCCTCAATCCTAATTTCAATATAGCTAACATCCAATCCCTCACCATCGAGGATACTCAGACAACCGAACACGAATACATCGTCAAAATCAAGCGTGTAGACTTTCTTGGCGAATCGATGTGGGATTTTCTACTACGTGGTAAAATGATTTCCGCACGCATTACTGACACTCCTTGGCTAGATGACTTTCACGACGGCCGTGTTAACCTTCGCCCCGGCGATTCTTTACGGGTACGCCTTCGCACTGAATATACGTTTGGCCCTAACTTCCGTCACGCGCAAGCTCACTACACTGTATTAAAGGTGCTAGCAGTACTGTAGATAGTAGTCTGTCAGTAGTAGTTAGAAGCTCGACTCAGAGGATCAATACATCCCCCAAAACAACGAACAGCCGCCCCGGAACCCGGAGCGGCTGTTTGCATTTTTCCGCTCACCCGCTTTCGCACTGCTTAAGGAGTGCCTATACGGTGCCTATACGGAAAACGCCCCCGCTAGCCATAGCCAGCGAGGGCGCGAAATAGTACGAAAGCGAGCCAATCGGTGCTACAGCGTCCGGTTGTTGGTGCTGCGGTTGCCGGGCTTATCGGTGGCCGTTATCGTGATTTTGTCGCCGTCGAGGCTGGCGTTGCTGGTCGTGGCGGTGTAGCGCCAGTCGAGGCCATTGGCGTCGGCGGTGGCGCGGCCTTCTTCTACTAGCGTGCCGTCGCCGTTCTCGATACGCACCGTTACGCCCGTCACCCTGAAATCGTCCGTCGCCCGCACCCGAATGGCGTCGCCGGGTTGGCCCGTGTAGGCGCTCAGGTCCACTTCCCGGATATCGGGTGCCTGCATAAAGTCGGCTACCGCGATGGCGTAGGCATTGGCACCACCATCGGTGCGGGCCGCCTCGTACTCCGCTTTGCTGGCCGCGTCGCGAATCTGCGCCTTAGCATAGAGCGTGGCCTGCTGAAACCGCTCCTGGTGCGCCTGCTGCCCCGCCGTTGGGGCTTTCTCCGATTCGCGCGGCGCGGCCGACACTATCGTTTTGCCTCCTACCTGCCGGAATACCAGCGTGCCCCCAATTGTGCCGCTCAGGCCCTGGGTGATAATGTTGTTCGATACTCTTGCCATTGTGTATGGGGTTTAAGGTTAACTCGGCAGTAATCTATGGTTTTTTCTAAAATATTAGTAGAATATTACATAATAGTTCACGAGACAATCGAGCATGGCCAGTATGGTTCATACTGCTTGCGGCCCCGCTACCAGTACCCTAACCTAGTTTCTGGTGCTCCCCAGCGAGTAGCTCCCGTCACTGCCTCACAAGCAGATAGTCTACCGTCGGCTTCTGCCTGGCCCATTGCCCTATCATCTACTACAACTCTGATTATCAACAGCCAATACGACTTACCAACCACTGGAGGCTGCTGGTTAGGCAGCCACGTGGCGAGTTGTTAATCGTCGGGCAGATGTCGTTTGTCTATGGTGCCTTGTCGCCGGACGATTAGACCGGCAGCTACCAGGCCCGGCCGGTAGTTTCGTAGCGTTGCGTCAACTGGCAAGCTTTCGGCTGTCCTTGTCGCCGCTCCTTCCTCTATGCCTGATAATAAGCCCGACGGAGTGGTGTGGGGCTGAAAAAGTCCCCACCGAACACCTCCGCTTAAGTGCCACCACCATAGTCAACCTTGCCTATGAAAACTCCGATTATCTACTCTGCTTTGAGCGCCCTGCTCCTGCCAGGCGCCGCTTTTGCTCAGGACCTCACCAACGCCGGCGCGGTGCTGACGGTACCGGCCGACGCCGTCCTCTACGTGGGCAGCGGCGGGCTGCGCAACGCGGCGGGCGGCACGCTCACCAACGCCGGGACGGTGCGCGTGGATGGTCCTCTCACCAATGCCGGCACCCTCAACCTGAGCACCGGCGCCCTGGAAGTGCGCGGCGACCTCACCAACACCGGCACGGTGCAGCCCGGCACCAGCCGCGTCACCTTCAGCGGCCCCACCGACCAGCTCCTGACACCCGGCGGCGCCACGCTCTACCAACTCGAAGTGAACAAGCCCACCGCCGGCGCTAATCTGCTGCGCCTGGCCGGCGACCTGACCGTGAGCAACCTGCTCCAGCTCAGCAACGGGCTGGTGAACACCAAATCGGGGAGCACAGTGCACACGCTGCGCCTGCCCAATGGCGCTACCCTCGCGGGCGAGGCTCCGGGGCGCTACGTACTCGGGGCTCTCCAGATTACCCGCACCGCCGTGAGCGGCGCGGCCGTGGACTTCGGCCACGGCGTGGTGCTCGCCCCGCAGGGCAACAACCTTGGCACGGTGGCCATCACCCGCACGGCGGGCCTGCTAACGGCCGACGTGAGCTTCGGCCAGAACCTGGGCGGCACCGCGCAGGGCATCGACCGCCTCTGGACCGTGGCGGCCGACAACCAACCCGCGCCCGCTACCCCCGCCCAGCTCACACTAAGCTGGCTGCCCGACAACGACAACGGCCTGGCCGGCTTCTCGCAGGCCCGCGTGTGGCAGCAAACCGCCGCCGGGGCGCCCTGGGCGACCGTGGGCGACGCCACCAACGCCGGCAGCCGCAGCATCAGTACCAATGCCACTGTGCTCAACCGCTTCACGGTGAGCAACGCGAGCAATCCGCTGCCCGTGAGTCTGCTCGACTTCACGGCCCAGACCGAGGGGCCGGCGGCCGTGCGCCTCCGCTGGACCACGGCTTCGGAAGCAAACAACGCCGGCTTCACGGTGGAGCGCAGTCTGGATGGGCGCGGCTTCCTGGCCGTGGGCACCGTGGCCGGGGCGGGCACCAGCGCCGCCCGCCACGACTACACCCTGCTCGATACCCGGCTGCCGGTCGGCGCTACGCTGCTCTACTACCGCCTGCGCCAAACCGACCTCAACGGCGACTTCACCTACTCGCCGCTGCGCACCGTGGCCCTCACAGCGCAGGCCGCGGGCTTCGTGGTGTACCCCACCCGCGTAGCAACGGGGCAAACCGCAACCTACCTCTACACCGGCCCGGCCGGGAAGGGCACGCTACAGGTGCTGGATATGGTGGGCCGGGTAGTGCGCACCAGCGCCGTGGATGGGCGCGCCCAGGGCGAAGTGCCGCTGGCCGGCCTGGCCACCGGGGCCTATCTGCTGCGCTACATCACCGCCACGGCCAGCTTCGGCGGGCGCTGCGTGGTAGAGTAGCCGCCGCGGCAATTCTTCACGCGCGCTTTTCTAGAAACCCTTTTCTTCCTTGCCATGCGACTGTTCTTTACTTCCCGGCCCCGGCTAGGGCTGCTGGCCCTGCTCTTCCTGGGTAGCTACTCCGCCCGCGCCCAAAGCGTGGGCGTGGGCACGACGGCCCCCGCCGCCTCGGCCGCGCTGGATGTGGTGTCCACCGACAAGGGCCTGCTCGTCCCGCGCCTGACGGCGGCCCAACGCACGGCCATTGCCGCGCCCGCCACCGGCTTGCTCGTCTACCAGACCGACGGTGCCCGCCCCGGCTTCTGGTACTTCGCCGCCACCGCCGGCTGGACCTTCTTCAACCCGAGTGCTGATGATTTGGGCAACCACACCGCCACCCAAGCCCTCAACCTGCAAGCCCAAGCCCTGACCGGCTCCGGGGCCAGCATTGGCACCGCCGTGGGCGTAGGCGTGCGGGCCGATGGCGGGCTCAACCTGGGCCAGAACACGGCCGGCCGGAACGTCTTCGTTGGCTACCAGGCCGGGCAGGTTAACCAGCCAAGCGTTATTGACGGCTCCCAAAATCAATTTGTGGGCTACCAGGCCGGGCAGGCCAACACGGGCGGCGGCGCTAACCAGTTCAGCGGCTACCAAAGCGGCTACGCCAACACGACCGGCAACAACAATCTGTTTGACGGCTACCAGAGCGGCTATGCCAATACCACCGGCACCAATAACCTGTTCATTGGCCTTCAGAGCGGCTACCGTAACACAACCGGCGACTTCAACTTCTTTATCGGGCGCGAGAGCGGCTACGCCAGCACGACCGGCAGCGGTAACCAGTTCAGCGGCTACCAGAGCGGCTACAGCAACACGGGTGGCGGCGGCAACTTGTTTAGCGGCTACCAGAGCGGCTACAGCAACACGACCGGCAATTTCAACCAGTTCAGCGGCTACCAGAGCGGCTACCGTAACACGACGGGTGCCGGCAACGTGTTCGTTGGCTTTCAGAGCGGCTACGTCACCACGACCGGCATCGGTAACACGGCCGTGGGCTACGACAGCGGCCCAGCCACTGGCGCCCTGACCAACACCACGGCCCTGGGCAGCACGGCCGTGGCTTTCGCCAGCAACAGTGTTCAGCTCGGCAACACGTTGATCACCACCCTGCGCTGCCAGGTAGGGCTAACGGTGACCTCGGATGCGCGCTTCAAGTACGACGTACAGACCAATGTGCCCGGCCTGGCCTTTATCCAGCGCCTGCGCCCCGTAACCTACCGCCTCGATGCAGCTCGCCAAGAGGCTTTCCAGCGCACTGGCGTACTGCCCGCTTTCACTACCGATGCCGCCGCCCCCGTGCACACGGGCTTCCTGGCGCAAGAGGTGGAGCAGGCCGCGCAGGCGTTGGGCTTTACCTTCGATGGGGTGCACGCCCCGGCCACCGCGCGCGACGCCTACGGGTTGGGCTATAGCCAGTTTGTGGTGCCCCTCGTGCGCGCCGTGCAGGAGCAGCAAACCCAGATTGAGCAGCTTAAAGCTAAGTCGGCTCAGACGGAAGCCGCATTGCGCGCCCTGCAAGCGCAGACCGCCGCCGACCACGTCGCTCTGCAAGCCCAGATGACTCGACTGCTGAGCCAAGGCGCGCAAGCGTGGAGATAACCGCATCAAGACGACTAGCCAAGTATTTTCTCTGAGCCAGGCGTCAGCTCCAGCATCGGCGGCACTGCTTGTTCAGACTTTACCAATTCTGCACCCTTACTTTTCTTTGTACCTCGACTTTGAACAACCATGAAACAACTTGTTTTCCTCTTCCTACTAAACTTTCAGCTACTGCTCGCGGCACAGGCCCAAACCACCGCTCCCGTAGCGGCCGACGAAACGGCCGTCCGCTCGCTCGTCGTGGCTTTCAATAAGGCCTTCAACGCGCACGATGTAAAAGCATTTGGGGCTACGTTTGCCGAGGATGCCGATTTCACTAACTGGTATGGCATGTCGGCGCACGGACGCGCCAAGATCGAGGAGTTTCACGTGCCTGTGCTAACCGTCATGTATAAGAATGGGGCGCAGAAAGTAACGGATACCAAGGTGCGCTTCCTCACCCCCAATATAGCGGCTGTGGATGTGCGTTCGGAGGTTACGGGCGGCATAACGCCGGATGGCCAAGCCGTCCCCCTCCTAAAGTTTCTGCTGAACTGGACGGTGATGAAGCAAGCCAACGGCCAGTGGCTCATCAAAGTCATGCACAACACGCGCCTCATGGACATGCCGCCTCCCCCACCCACCACGAAAGAAGCCACCACAAAAGAAGCCGCAGATAGGCACTAGATATCATGCCACGACCGGCTGCCCCGTTCGTGGCGAGGCACCGTAGTATCTGCTGAACCAAAACATGCTGGGCAGTCCTGCAACTCTTACTCCTAGCTATACTGCTCTGCCAGTACTAAGCGGCAGGAAGCTAGCTGATCAAGTAAACTGAATAAAGAAGCAACCCGCCTCGCAAGGCCCCACCAGTTTGCGGGAGTTGTGATTCAGAAACAGATATCCCACTCCACCCAGAAATATGCCTTCGTGCCCGGGGCTAATAGCCGGGATGTCGTACTCGTTTACTTGGAGCAGGTAGCCAAACTTCGGCCCGAGCCAGATGTCGTCTTGCAACCACCCGGGAATCCCGCCGAACTTGCTCACCTCCAAACCCCGTCCGAGCGTAGCCACTTCTTCCTCCATTTCCTGCGCTGAGAATGGGTTGCGCTCTATCAGACTCGGCGGTAAGGCCAAGTACTGCGCAGATGGTGGCACCGACGGGGTTGGCGCGGGCTTGTGCAACAGCACCCGGCAAAACCCTCGGGTCGCGTTAGCGGCCTGCTCCTCCAAATTGATAGCAAACTCCCGAGGCAAGGTCAGGTTACGGCTTCCTTGCTCGTGGTCAAACGACACGAACACCGATATAACGTAGCCTTCGGCGATAGTGGGCGTGAAGAAGAAGCCCGGCCCCAGCGTCAGGAGATGCAATTGCGGCTGCTGTGTGGTGGGGCAAAGCGGCCACTCTGTATCCGCAGCCAGGCAAGGCAGCCCGCCAAAGTAGGAGGGTAGCTCCTCAGCCGAAGGACGGAAAGCAAGATGTAAAACACTCATGTCTCAACTATCAATTACCAATCCACCCAAAGTAAGCTTATGCGTAGCCGCAGAGGCACCCGCTGCCCACAGCACAACCACTAAAACCGACTTGTGAGAACGTGCTCTACTGTCAGTAGCGTCCAAGAGACATTGGGCATCATCTTCTGTCAGCCGGTCCTGGTAGCAAAAGCTTCGTGTGCTTATAGTTTCATATCTCGGAATGCATAATCTATGCCCTCACCAGATAAATACTTCTGCTTTAATTGTTTTTCGTAGTCTTCTTCGAGGCCGCCACGAAGCAGCTTTTCTGTTTCCATCAATTCGAATAACAGGTACTGGTTGAAATCTGCAAACACCCTCGCTTTCTGTATCGGGTCGTGCGAGAACAAGTAAATTTCTCCGGAATCTTTATCAAAGCACAGAGGGTCGTTACCGGGACTCTCGGCAAAGTAGACCATGGTCCTAACTTCGTACATTCTGTAGTGCCACGATACGAAGCTGAAATTTGCAGCAAACAGTAATTGCCACTCCCCCACTGGCTTCAAGCCATACATAAAGTCAGCGCTTTCTATACCACCGAAGAAGATAAGGTATTGCCTCATATCTTCTGGCAAAGCAAGATTCAACTCTTTTTCAAGAGCAGATAATCGCTCAAGCTCTACCCCCACGCAAACGATATCAAAATTCTCTAAGTAGCGCTGAAGTTTTTCTCGCCATCCATCCTCACCAATATTTCTGATAGGCAATACGAAATCTGAGTGCATAAGCAAAGCTGTTTGGTATTTATTACCTACGATCCGTTTATTTATGTGTGAGGCGAATATTAAAGCAAATATCTACTCCAAACTTATTCCTAGCTGTTCATATTTCCAGGCCAGCGAGTTACGCATTTCATTTAGGTACTCCGTGAGTTCTGTACGGTAGCTATTTCGCGAAAGCTCCACTAAATACGTATATGTGTTCCGATTTCCTTCATTGCGCACCCACAAAAATATACTATCTCTAATTGTCTCATCCATATGAACTGGAGCATGAATAACGGCCTGAATCATTATCAACAGAGCAAGATCTATATTCTCTTCAGCCATCGTGCACGCGCTCGTATACATCTCCGCATAAGTAAGTCTATCACCAAGCGCACTTAATAAAGCTGCCGTCAGATCACGCTGCTTTATGATATAACTATCCAAAAAAGAACTTCTTTCCATTTCAGGCTATCGTAAAGGGTGCTTCACAAATAACTCTATATCATCTAGCGCGTCTTGGGCCCTCCCAGCCACTGCTGCGTCTTGCGCAATGATGCGATGGAGCACCGGCAGCACTTTCTGCGTGTCTAACATGGAATGAATTCGGGCAACATGTCCTAAACAGGTAAGCGCCAGTCCGCGCACCTCTTCGTTTGGGCTGAATACGAGTCGTAGGCACTGGTCCTGTACCCATGCCCAATCGTTGATTGTATGGGTGATAGTCAGCAACACATCCATCACCACAACTGGATCTGCTGACGCGATTTTTGCTTCCGCTAATGCCTTAATCTGTTGAGTTTTTTCATTGTTTACTTACGCCGCTTGCAATAACATACACAGTGAAGTATCCTATTGCCTTCTCTCCTAATAACCATGTTCCAAGAGATGCGCTGCCTTCATTATCTATTCTGGCTTTTAGTCTGCTTGTCCGTGCAGCGGCGAACGGCTATCACGTTTCTACTGTTTCAGCGTGTCCTAATTACCTAAAGTGACACTCTTCCCCATCAGTATCTATCAAGGAAACGAGTGTACTTGCCTGGAGAGCTTCGTGCAATAACCTTACATCTATCGAAAAGGATTTGCTGAAGCTGCTGACTTCTATTAGTAAATTCTTCTGAGTCAAGAATATTCTTACGTCATATTCCCAACCGCCACTACCCGATAAATCCTTAAGCCAAAATTCTTTCTCCTCGGCCTGCTTACTGAACGTAGATAGCTTAATAATAATTTGTTTTACTTGCTCGGCATTTTCCTGGAGCCATATAGTATCAGAGAACTTCTCCGTTAACTCTAATCCCATATCTAATACATCTTAATTTTATGTGACTTTCGCATCAGTGTGGGCGTGTAGCCTAAGCCCTGTATATGCTTGCACCACATGAGTTTGAAATTAAACTGATGCTCGGAGGGCTCTACTGAATGTTACGCGCTTTGTGGAAAGATATACAATCAAGATAGTAAGGCACGCAGTAGCCTAGACTCAGCCCGATTAATGATTCATTAAGAACATCCTTGAGCCACCCAAGACAATAGATCTGTCGCTACAACTTTACCTTCTGCTGCACCAATTGCCCCAACGTCTAGTTTCAAAACCTCTTTGCTTTCGCTAGAGGCTTTCATAAAAAATCCTGCTCCACCACTATCGTCACCAATGAGGAGCAATTCGGGTGCGTATACAAAGACTTCATATGTGTTGTTTCTTTCAGCAATGTCTTCGGTGCTATATAAAACAACTCCCGATCCAGGAAACATCATGCCATTCGTTTCACGCCATAAGTCAACAAGAGCGCCGGGCAACACGATACCTAAACTCTTCCTAGCGTTGATAATCAAAGCCATTGAGGCGGGCGAATTCCTCATTGTTATCGGGACGCAATACTATCCAAACGCACTTGCAACGCGTGACGCTCCGCTTCTACCACCGCGCGCACTTCCTCGTTGTAACAGTATTCTTTGTCCTGCGCCACGAGTTGTAAAGCTCGTATTGCGCGGGCTAAGTCAGCATCCAAATCCTCAATTGGCCAGACGTACACGTGTCCAAACTGTAGCAAGCAGTATGCAGCGGCGCGTAACAAAGGGATGTGCTCTTCATCAAGCGGTTCAGATTCTGCTAGCTGCAACGTGGCGCGCACACGCTCCGGCAACGCTGATGTTTCTAGTAGCCGCCCAAACCAGTCGGCGGCCTGGTCATTATCCCAAGGTTGCATTCCCCACATAACTGGTTTCGATGATTTGGAACAGACTAGTAGACGATTGTTGACTCTATGCCCTCACTGAGTACGGTCAGTAAAAGTATCTTGGTTGACTCTTTGTTCTAAGACCGTAGCTTCACAGCTATTTGAGATGAAACTCTAAACCTCTATAAAATATTATCCTATTCCGTAAATTATTTTTTTACAAACAGCGCTAATCTATTTGAAAAAGAGCATAATATATTTATTGCTTATACCGCGCTGTATTACGTCCGACTTGAGGTCGCTTCATGCCCTCAACCGTCGTCTTGTTTCTAATTTAATGCCAGATTTTAAGATGTGACGAACAAAATCCTGTTACAATATCTAATAGCTCTAAAACAATGTCTTCCTCCGTATCCTCTCGTGCTTTTAACCTAAGATGCTCTAAAATCTCCAAAGCTTCTTGTTGTTGCCCGTCATCATTTTTAAACTGTCTTAGCGTTTCTACTAGTGTGGAAATAGACATTTTTTGTGCTAATGCAACTTGTAATTCTTTCTGTAGATTCATTGAAAGTTGGTTATACTAATTCATGATACTATGGCAACTACATCTTACCTCCTTGATCTGCCTGTGCAGACTGCGCTAAAGTTAGTCACTTATGGCAGAGGTGGAAGTTGCTTGTCTTGTACCATGGGCAGCTAAAAAACAGAGAGCCGCCCTGGAAATCAAGGCGGCGCTCTGTTTTATCTTGTGATGCTCTACTGAAATGTGCTTCGCCTTGAGCGCAGCGTGGAGCTCTTCAAGGATTTACTTACTTGGCTTTCGCAATGGTGTTGCCTTTGCCTATGTTCGTGATTTTGGGCTCTGCACCGCTCCACCGCACAATATTATTGCTACCGGTTACCTGAATGGAGCTCACGTTTTCGAGGCTCACTTCGTTCTTGTCGCCCACGATAAAGAAGCCCTCGCAGGTGCCGGTGAAAGTGGCCTTATTGCCACTGCCGAACACTTGTACCGTTTGCCCATTACACTCCTTTGTCTGCACTGAGTTATTGCCATTGATGGTAATCTCCTCCGCGCTGCTATTAATGACGGCGGTACCCTCGCTATCGCTCTCAATACTGGTGCCTTCCGTCTCCACCTTGGTATCAGTGTCCGAGGACTCGGCGTTTGTGGCGCTTTGCGCAGAAGTTTCTGCACTGGCTTCCTCAGTTTTGGTCTGGGAACACGCGCCCAGAGTAGTGGCTACGGCACAGGCTAAGGCTAAAAGAGTCGTACGTTTCTTGTTCATGGGAAAGGAGATTAATATGATTGATGCTGCGCAAGGTAGCAACTACTGTGCTAGTGTCGATTACAGCGGCAAAGAGAGAACAATAACCTTTGGTTACTACCTGAATAAAACGGATTCTCTTTCAGTTAAGGAGTCTAACAGGCAACATTCAAGCTCATAGCTAGCCTGTACAAACCAAGCTTATTGTAACGCAAAAGCCCCGACTGCTCTATGGAACAGCCGGGGCTTAGTTGTAAAACGAGGATAGAAGCCCTCGTTTGAGTCTGATTAGCGGGTAGTGCTGCCGCTAGTGGTGCCACTGGTAGTACCGCCAGTAGTGCTGCCGCTAGTAGTGCCTGTGGTGGTGCTACCCGACGTGGTGCCGCTGGTAGTACCCGAGGTAGTGCTACCGCTAGTAGTGCCCGACGTGGTGCCGCTGGTAGTGCTGCCGCTGGTGCTGGAGCCGGAAGTCGAGCCGCTGGTGCTGCCACCGGTGGTAGGGGTGCTGCCGCTGGTCGAGCCGCTAGTAGTACCCGAGGCAGAGCCCGTGGTAGAGCAGGAAGAGAGAGCGGCCGCGGCACCAAACAGGAGGGCGAATACGCCAGTCGCCAGAGTTTTTTTCGTCTGTTTCATAGTAGTGAGTAAGTTGTTGAGGTCGTTTTACTGGTGCCTGATGAACGCCTTCTACGGAAATCATACCCCTTTTGGTTATGGTATTATCATTTTCGCTCGACGCTAGGCTTTATAAGCCGTCCTAAATTCGCTCATAAAACTAGCTCTATTGCCAAAGAAGCCAGAGTTCGACCTAGTTTTACTTTGAGCCTACTAATATCATCGTCTATATATTTTGCCCCACTCAGAGGAACGGCAACTGTACTTCTTCTTTCCAGAAATAGTGTTGGAATAAAGCCACTGACCAAGGCTGGGCAAACGAAAATAGGCCGGTCCCAAACGCGAATGGCGAAGGCTGGTTGCAGACTTACCGCGGTTATGTACCAAGCCTTTTATCAAGAATTTTTAACGGATTTAGGCAATCCATTTCTGGTTCAGTTACCGTACGTTTTGGGCCCACGGCCCAGCTTAGGATTTGGTGTAATCTGATGCCGTTGGTTTCTCCATACTCAACGCATTTTAAGCCCCATTTCCCGTGATGAAAACACCCGTACGCTCTCCGTTTCCACCCTTTAACCGCCGGCTGCTAGGTCTCGCCGTTGGTCTGGGCCTATTCGCTGCCGCACCAACCGCGCAAGCCCAAACTGTATATGGCCTGGCGCAAGGTGGCACGGTGCTCGCCACCTCTTCCTTCACCTCGCTGCTTAGTGGCATCGCCCCTGCTACCACCCCTATTACCGGTGTGGCCGCCGGCCAAACGCTGGTTGGCCTCGACTCGCGCCCCGCTACGGGTGAGCTGTTCACCCTCAGCTACGACGGCGCCGGCACGGCGCAGCTCTACACCATCAATAAAACCAGCGGTGCCGCTACCGCCGTGGGCGGCACGTTGGCTCTGGCCCTAGGCAACAGCAACGAACAAATCGGGTTCGACTTCAACCCGACCGTAGACCGAATTCGTGTTACGAGCAGCAACGATACCAACTACCGCCTTAATCCTAATAACGGCACCCTGGCCGCCACTGACCTTTCCATAAAGTTTCCGGCGTCTTCCACCGATAACCCGGCCGTGGGCTCCGTGGCGTACACGAACTCCTATATCGCCAGCCCTACTACCACGCTCTACGACATCGACGAGAGCCGCTCGACGCTGTACATTCAGAGCCCACCCAACGATGGGGTGCTGACTGCTGGCATACCAATCACCCGAATGGGCTTGGCTTTGCTCAACCTCACCGACCAAACCGACTTCGACATTTACACTGATCCAGCATCGCGCGCGCAGACAACTTTGCTGGCCGTAACTACCAGCGCTGCAACCAGCTTCTACACGCTCGATCTGGCTACGGGTAATGCTTCGCTGCTCAGCAGCGGCACACTCGGGGTGTCCATCACTGACATTGCCTTCGGCATTGACCGGACCGCCCCAGCGCCGAGTGGGCAACAGCTGTACGCAGTAAGCTCCAACAATAATCTGCTTTCATTTTATTCGGGGACGCCAAACTATATCAATTCCGCCGTAGGCATCACGGGCATTGCGGCAGGCCAAACCCTAGTAGGCACTGATTTCCGCCCCAACACCGGCCAGCTTTTTGGCCTGGGCTACAATGAAACTACCGGGGAGGCGCGGCTTTACACCATCAACCTAGCCACGGCCGTAGCCACGGCGGTAGGAGCAGGGCCCGTCGCGCTTGACCTGGGCAATACTACTGCCGCCCTCAACGCCGTTGGTTTCGACTTCAACCCTACTGTGGACCGGATTCGGGTGACGGGCCAGAACGGACGCAACTACCGCCTCAACCCCAACAACGGCGCTATTGCCGCTACCGACGGCGACCTCAACTTCGTGGCCGGTGCCACGGGTGCGCCTAGCATTGGGGCCGTAGCCTACACCAATTCCTACGCGGGCAGCACGGGCACCACACTCTACGATCTGGATGAGGTACGCAACCAGCTTTTCATTCAAACCAACCCCAACGCCGGCCAACTCACTGCGGTAGGGTCTACGGGTCTGTTGCCCGGCAGCGGCGGCACCAACGACCTGGATTTCTTCTTCGATCCGGCAACCCAAACCAACCTGGGCTTCTTGGTGTCGAACACCAATTCCAGCGCCTCGCCTTCTACATTCAGTACGCTCTATACGCTCAACCCCAGCTCGGCGGCCGCGTCAGCAGCGGGCGCTATTGGTTTGGGCATTCCAGTGCGCGACGTAGCGGCCCTCATTGCGCCGCTCACGCAGCCGGCTCTGGTAGGGCGCTTGCTCTACGGTATTGCCGCCGGCAATCTGATTTCCTTTGATTCTTCCCGTCCGAATAACATTCGGACAGCCGTTAATATCACGGGTCTGCCAGCCGATGGTTCCCAGGTACTAGTTGGGGTTGATTTCCGTCCTTTCGATGGCAACCTCTACGCCCTAGGCTATAATGCTACCGCCAGCCAAGGCCAGCTTTACACCCTGAATCTGACCACTGGCGCTCTGACAGCAGTTGGGGGCCCGGGTTCATACTCGCTCGGCGTTGCTTCGGGTATCGGCTTCGACTTTAACCCCGCCGCCGACCGTATCCGCATTATTGGCTCGAATGGCAACAACTACCGCGTGAACCCCGCCGATGGTGCCGTAACGGTAGATGGCGTTACAGGTCGCGCCTTGGTAGCGGCTGCCTACACCAACAACGACAACAACCCAGCCACTGGCACCACGCTCTACGGCTATGATCTGAGCCAGAACCAAGTTGTACGGTTCACCAACCCCAATACCGGCGCCAACGAAGTAGTTGGCAGCTCAGGCTTGAGCGTTAATAGCTCTACTGGAGTGGATTTTGATATTTACTCCGACCTGTCGAATCCGGCCGCTCCGGTTAATTCCGCCTTCGCGGCCGCGGCTCTTGCTGGTCTCAGCACCGAGTCGCTATGGGAAGTGGACCTCAGCACGGGCTCGTTTAACCAGCTAGGCCTCATTGGTCAAGGCACCAACCTGAGCGGGCTGGCGGCTTTCCTCACGCCCACTGCTCCGGTTACGGGCCTGACGTGGACGGGCGCCGTAAGCACCGATTGGGCTACGGCCGGCAACTGGATTCCGGCGCAGGTGCCCACCGCTACCGATAACGTCACCATTCCGGATGTTGCCAACGATCCGGTAGTGAGTTCAACTCAGCCCGTCAACAGCATCACGCTGGCCTCGGGCGCTACCCTGACTACGGCCAACGGCGGCACGCTCAACGTGAGCGGCAACTTCACCAACAATGGCGGTACCACGCTGGGCAGCGGCACGGGGACCGTTGCCTTCACGGGCACGACAGCCCAGACTATCAGCGGCACTACCACCTTCTTCAACAACCTCACCGCTGGCCCCGCCGGCGTTACGGCCGCTGGTCCGGTGCAGGTGCAGCGCGTACTGGAACTCACTGGGAATCTGGCTTCGAATGGCAATCTGACGCTGCTCTCCAACGCCACCGGCACTGCTCACGTGGTCAATGTTCGGGGTACGGTAACGGGCAGCGCCACCGTGCAGCGCTACATCGACCCAAGCTTGAACAACGGCCCCGGCTACCGCCATTACTCGGCGCCCGTGAGCGGCTCGACCGTCGCGGATCTGGCTACTAGCGGCTTCGCGCCCACCGTGAACCCCGCTTACAACACGGCCGCCAATCCCAGTACCGTCCGGCCCTTCCCCACGGTGTTTGGCTACGATGAAACTCGCGTGAACACCAGCGGCAACCCAATCCCGCAGGACTTCGACAAAGGCTTCTTCTCTCCCAGCTCCACGGACGATGCTCTGACGGTAACGCGCGGCTACACGGTCAACATTCCCGGCTCGCAGACAGTGGATTTTGTGGGCACGCTCAACAACGGCCCGCAGACGGCCGGGGGCCTCAGCCGTGGCACCCAGACCGAATCCGGCTGGCAGCTACTCGGCAACCCCTACCCTTCGCCGATTGACTGGGATTTAGTGAGCCGCACCAACGTAGATGCGGCCGTGTACGTGTACCGCTCCACGGGTCAGTATGCTGGCACTTACTCCGCTTACGTGGCCAACGGCACCGGCACCAACGGCGGTACCGACGTTATTGGCTCGGGCCAGGGCTTCTTTGTGCGGGTGAGCACGCCGGGCAGCAGCAACGGCCAAGTGTCCTTTGCCAACGACGCCCGCCTGACCTCCTACGCCAGCCCTATCTTCCAGCGTAGCACCAGCAGCCCACTCGTGCGCCTCGACCTGCGGGCCACAACTGGCGCCGCCGACGAAACAGTGGTGTATTTCGAGCAAGGCGCTACCACCGGCTTTGATGCCAACTTGGACGCTTATAAACTGCTGGCGGGCAACTCACCCGTGCTGGCCTCGGAGTTGAATGCTACCACCCAACTTGCCATAAACGCGCTGCCCGCGCTTGGCGCCACCGACCGGGTTGTAGTTCTGCACGTAGCGGCCCAACAGGCTGGCCCCCACACGCTCCGCGCCACGGAGCTGCTCAACCTACCCGCCGGTACTTACGCCTACCTCCGCGACGCCCAAACTGGTAGCGTGGTAGACTTGGCCGCGCAGCCGGAGTACTCGTTCCAACTGGTGCCAGGCGCCACTACGGGCCGGTTTACGCTGCTGCTAACCCAACAGCGTATCTTGGCTACTGCCTCGGCGGCGCTCAGCCAGCAGGTGTCTGTGTTCCCGAACCCTGCTCGCGGAACCGTATCCATCAGCTTGCCCGCCGTTCTGGCTCGTCAGGCTACTGAGGTGGAATTGCTGAACTCGCTCGGCCAGATTGTGCGGCGCGCTACCTTGCCGGCCAGTTCCACCGAAGTCCGTCCCTTCTCACTCACAGGCATGGCCCAAGGAGTGTATACGCTACGTCTGCGCACCACCCAAGGCAACGTCAACAAACGTCTGGTAATAGAGTAGCATAGCTGAGTAATTATTCGGCCTCGCATGTTTAGTGTACGTTAAGTGTGCATTATAGAGGCCAAATAGTTGTTGGTTCTCATTTGTCTTCAGCATATTTACAGCATGAAAAGCATCGCCACTACTCTCCGATTGACTTTAGCTGCAGCTAGCCTGTTCCTGCTCGCGGGTGGATTCAACCTAGTACAAGCGCAAAATCCTGGCTCCGGTGGCCCCGGAACCAGCCCTGACCCCACAGCCGTGCCCATCGACGGAGGTGCTTCTCTGCTGCTGGCTGCCGGGGTCGGCTTCGGCTTAAAGAAACTCCACGACCAGCGCCGCCGCGCTTAACTAATCATACGGCGGCTGTTATAGCCTACAAGCCCGTCCCGATTCGTCGGTGGCGGGCTTTGCCGCGTTATAGCAGCTTTTAATTCAGATAGTGGACTAGTGATGCAGTAATCAAGGGGCATTAGTATTTTATTAAATCCGTGTTCAGATTAATTAACGTAGGTATCTGCACTATTCCCTTTTACTTCTTAATTTGCTTTCTAGCCGCTTCCTATAGAGGCGGCTTAACCTCTAAAAACAGCTCTTTTTCTCTCTTACCTGCGGCCCACACCTGCTTCAGGTTCCATTGATTTTTTCACTTCTCGAATTCCCACATTCGTATGGAACCTACTGCCCCCGCTTCTTCCTTGCCCACCACGGCACTAGCCCTTCTTTTGCTAGCCAATGGGCTGTTCACCCAATCATCCCTAGCCGTTATCGACGAGCTAGCCTCTTCCACTAGCCCCGATGACCGGAGTCTCTCCTCCTCTGATGGTGGCCACGGCCGCAGTCTCAGGCTCTTTCGGCACCGCCGCCGCTTCATGGCCTAACCCTAAAGCCTAGAAGCTCCTAGTAGTCGAGCACTCACACATAAAAAAGCCCGAACAATTCGTTCGGGCTTTTTTATGTGTGAGTGCTCAATGCTTAAGTAGTAACCCAAAAATAACCGTGCATGATGTTTTGCATAATCATCTGCTGAACAAAAGACTGCCTTACATCTACCTTCTCGGTTCTAAGGTCTCACTACTTAAGCGCCGCCTTCCATCCGTACGATGCGCGGCGTGAACGAGCCAAGTACATCAACTAGTTCTTGCTGGCTTTGCATCACGGCATGGATGTCCTTGTAGGCCTGCGGGGCCTCGTCGACGCCGCCACCAATCAGCTCTACGTTGTGCTGTTGCAGGTAGCGCTTCACTTCCGCCTCGCCTAGCTCCTGCTTGGCCCGCGTGCGCGACATGGCCCGGCCCGCCCCGTGCGAAGCCGACGACAGCGAAGCCCCCGCTCCCCGCCCACGCACGATGAAGCCGGGAGCCGTCATGGAGCCGGGGATGATGCCCAGTACACCTTCGCCGGCCGGCGTGGCGCCCTTGCGGTGCACTATCACGTCACGGCCATCGGCGAGGCGCTCCTTCCAGGCGAAGTTGTGGTGGTTTTCCACTTTCGCCAACGGCCGCTCACCTAGGGCTTTAGCTAAGCGCTGATGGATCTGGTGGTGGCAGGCCGAAGCGAAGTCACCCGCCAGGTTCATGGCGGCCCAGTATTCCTGCCCGGCCTCGGAGTCGAGCGAAAGCCAAGCGAGGTGCTGGGCTTCGGCGGGCAGTTGGCACACGTCTTTGGCGAGCTTGGTGTAGTGGTTGGCTACGCTCGCGCCTAGTCCACGGGAACCAGAGTGCGAAAGCAGCCCCAGATACTGGCCTACCGGCACGCCCAACTCATTAGCTGGGTTGGTGATGTCAACCACGCCCCACTCCACAAAGTGGTTGCCGCCGCCCGACGTGCCGATCTGTTCGGCCGCCGTGGCTTGCTTGTTGCGCAGGAAGCCGATGTCGCGGAACTCGTCCCGGTCCAGCACGGCGTGGTCCATTTTCTGGCCGCGTACGAAGCCTTGCTTGTTGCCGAAACGGGTATTGTCGATCAGCAATTTGCGCAGCTCCTGCACCCGCTGCTCCAGGTGCTTGGGCGGCAACGCAAACACCGACAGCGCCATTCGGCACCCGATGTCCACGCCCACGGCGTAGGGAATCACGGCGTTGTCGGTGGCCAGTACGCCCCCGATGGGCAGGCCGTAGCCGTGGTGGGCGTCGGGCATGAGGGCCCCAGCCACCGTGACGGGCAGCTTCATGGCCGTTTCCATCTGATGGATGGCACCCTGCTCGATGTACTCGGGCCCGAACACGGCGTAGTCTTTACGCGGTGCCAGGGCAATGTGCCGGTTGGGCGGAGGCAACAGAGCTGCTGCCGTATGGCTCCAGTCGAGGTGGGTCAGAAAATCGTTGGGAGCATTCAGCAAGCTTTTTAACAGAGCCAGTTGGTCGGTTTGCGAGAGTTTTTTGAGATGCTTGCGCTGCAACTGGGCCAGCGCTAAGCCAATGGCGCGGCCTTCGGGAAATCCGAGCTGCCGCAAGTCGTTGCCACGTAGTTGTGAGGCCATGAGTTTAGTTGTTTGATGTGCTGATTTTTTGATGTGCTGATGTGCTGATTCTTTTATGTATGTGCTGGTTTCTTGATGGGTTGCTGTGCTGATGTATTGATGTGCTGATGTGCTGGTTTTTTCGGGAGTATTCTGTTTCGGCAGCTTTTGGCAATATCGGACCGGCTTCTACTCACCGACGTCTGCCCGTCTGCCCGCTTTTCGGCGGGCTGACGGGTCGCCGCCCACTGACGTCAGGACGCCGGCAGCATTTGGGGCCGCGTGGCGCACGTCGAACCAGCATTCCAGCACGGCTGCCACCGACATGCTGCTGACAATTATGGTTGTTCTCTTCCCAAACTCTGGAGCAACAAGCGGCCCGCGCAACGGGCGTACAGCCCAACGAGGAAAGTCGGAGTAGCGCGGGCCTACGGCATCCAGAGAAGAGAAAAGAGCGGGAAGGGTGAAAAACGAACAGCCGCTTGAGTTTAATCGGAACGAAGTAAGGCTATCCTACGACACCTCCTCTTTTCCTTCCCTACAACCTGATTGGGCAACAAGCACGAAACCCACATATGTGCTCTAACCAACTGAGCTACTGCCTCGCGGCAGGTGGGCCTCGAACCCACGACCCCATCGATCTAAACCAAGTAAGGCTTCGCTACGGCACCGGTCAGGTAAGAAGTGAGACGTAAGTACTGAGTAGTTAGACCTTATCAAATCCGCTGTTTTAAGTTGTTAGATTAGGTCTTAGTACTCAATACTAATGTCTACCTACTTTGGTACGGGGCAACTAACGCCAGGCCTCCAAAAACCTGCTCTACCAATTTGAGCTACAGTTGCTGCCGAAGCAGCCACCAGCAGGCCTTGAACCTGCAACCTGGGCATTAAGAGTGCGAAGTATGGCCTGACTACGACACCCGTACAAGGGCAAAATAGCATGGGAGCAACATGCGGAGGCATGTTTAGCAGCGCGTCTACCAGATTTCGCCACTCGCGGCCTGGTGAGTCGCGAGGCAGGATTCGAACCTGCACTTCCTTGTGGGAAACTACTCCGAAGTATCGCCTTCCTACGGCATCCCATGCGGTACTATGACTTGATTTCCGGACGGGGCAACAAGCGCCAGCCACTATATCCTGCTCTACCAACTGAGCTACGGCCAGCCTTGCGGCTGCCGGTGGGACTCGAACCCACGACCTGGGCAGTAGGGATGCGAAGTAAGGCTGACTACGGCACCCGTTTGGAAATCAAGCGAAACTATCTGCCGGGGTAAAAGGTGGAAAACAGTGGCCGAAGCCATTCTGCTCTACCAGACTGAGCTACACCCCACTTCGCACTGCGCGAGCGGACTGATACGATTCGAACGTATGACCCGAAGAAATGCTTTCCGACGACACCCGGCAGGGTGTTTTTTCCAGCTGAAACCACCAATTGGGCAACGAGCGGCTGGCGTACGTTTTCCAACCGAAGCCGCCGCTCTGGCGCGGGATTCGAACCCGCAGTGCCGCGCACCGCGCAACACCTGAAAACAACCACGAAGTAACGCCCGCCTACGGCACCGAAACAGCGGCTCAGCTGGTCTGGAACGGCGAGCTAGCACGTGATTGCGCCGCCCGGTGCCGTCCCGGCCGACGGCTGCCGTTACGTGGTCAGCCGCCTTCCCAAGAAGTTAAAATTAGATGTGAGACATGAGAATTGAGAGAGTTGCAGAGTCGCGACCTTTCGCGTCTCCGCGTTGCTGATGTTGTTTTACCTGTCATCCTGAGCTGAGCGAAGGACCTTTTCTTGCTAAGATGAAGCGCGTGTCAATTATCATTAGGTCTTTCGCATTGCTTAGAACGGCAGACTATCCCCCCAGACTTTGCAGCTCTTGCTTGAAGCATTCAAGCGTGGGATGTGGCGGCTTAGGGTCGAAGATGGCGAAGTCGAGGCGGCGGAACCGGCCACGGATGCCGGGCTCGGCCAAGGCTTCGGCGAACAAGCTGGCTATTTGCTGCGGGTCGTTTTGAAACACGCCGCAGCCCCAGGCACCGAGCACCAATACCTCGCACTCGTGCTGGGCCGCTATGGCTAGCACCTGCCGAATGCGTTGTTGCATGGTAGGCACCAATTGCGGCAGCAGATCGGGGTTGTTCCGGCTAAGGGCTCCGGCGTTAACGGCCGGCGAGGTGATGAAATCCACTCGTAACGGTTGCGGCAGCCACTTCCCGACATCGTCGCGGAAGACGGGCACGCCGGGCGAGTAGATGGCATAATCGCTGTAGAGGCCGGTGCGGGCAGTGTTGGTGTTGTGGTCGTACATCTCCCGGAACTGCACCAAACAGGGATACAGGCCCGAAGAGCGCGCCAAACTTTCTTCCTGCGCCTGACTGCCGCCTAAAAAGCCGCCGCCAGGGTTGCGCGCCGAAGCAAAGTTCAGGCATCCTACTCGCTCGAATTCCGCGGCCAGTTTGGTCACGGCTTCCAGCGTAGTGGCTTGGTACACCCGAATTTCAGCCGGCTCACCCGCGGGCTGCTCAAACGGCTGAAGCAGTTGCGGCACATCGGCAGGCCGGTGTAGCACACTGCCTCGCTCGGCCGCTCGTTGCCAAGCAGCCAGTTCCCGGAGTTCACCTTCGGGGGTGCTGTAGCTACCGCGTTCTAGCGCGTCCAGGGTTTCCTGGGCTATGTATTTGCGGTTCATAGAGTTCGTCAGCTGAGAAAATGGGTTGGGTCGTAACCCGGGAGTGGCGGTAGCTTTCAGGTTGGAATGCCACTCCCGGGGCCGCAAGTGTAACACCAGCTGGCAATCAGCGACGGAAAGCCCGTGTTACAGGTCTATTTTTTCGATTTCGGTGAGGGCTGAGCCGCCGCCTTCCAGCGCAGCCAGCACATCAAACACCTTGTCGGACCAGCCAGCTATCAGGGCCGCGTCATCCTCGGCGCGAACGTCGAGGGGAGCCGTGCCGTGGCCAGCCAAGTCGAAGAGGTACAGGCGAGCCTGCGGGGCCACTTCGCGGCGGTACTCGGCCCATTCTTTGGCGAGCGCATCACCGTCGCCGGAGTTGTTCCAGAGCTGGCAGTCCGTGAAGATCATCACTTTGTCTACCGGCTCCCGACGAGTGCGCAAGTCGCGCACTACCAAGTGTCCATTGGTGCTGTAGCCTACCTCACCTTCGCGGCGGTAGAACTCGTCCACGTTGCGCAACACTGGCCCGCGGGGCAGGCTCAGGCGCTTCCAGGTGTTGCCGAACATGCCGGCAGTCACGTGCTGACAGCGGCTTTGCAGCAACATACCCAACACCAGGCCCACGTCGTAGAGCAGCACTTTGCTGCGTGCCGACACTGGCTGCTGCATCGAGCCCGACACGTCGCAGGCGACTACCACGCGGGTTTCGGGGCCGAAGCCGCGCAGGTTGGCCGCACTGTGCGCAATGGCGTCTTCCAACGCCGCGAGCACCGCCGACACGTGGCCCGCTTGCAAGGCTTTCACCTCGCGGTACGCGGCCAGGAAACGGAACGGCAGCTGCTTGCTGCGCGCCACCGCCTGCTGGTCGGCGAGCGTGGCGCACACCTCCACCACCGCCTCCGCCGATACGTCGGCTTCGAGGATGTTGCGCAGGTTGCGCAGCAAGGCCATGTAGCCGAGGCGGCCACTGCCGAGCAATTCCTCCCACTTCTGGCGGAAGGCCGTGGCCCGCGCTTCCGCAGAACCAAAGGTTTGCTGGCCAAGCGCCGACAACTCGGTTTCCCAGGTGTAGGGCGTGGGCAAGGTGCCGGCTACCAATTGGTCGAACAGGGCTTGCTGCTCCGCGTTTTTGGCGGCGGGGTGCACCAGGAACAGCGCGTCGCGCAGACGCACGGCGCCGTCACGGTCGTACTTGGCTAGCTGGTAGCCGTCGAAACGGTTGAAGCTCATAGCCAAGCCTTTCTGCAACTGCTTGGAGAGGCGGTTGAGGGTTTTCACGCCTGCCCGCTCGTTGGCTTGCGCGTAGAAAGCCAGCAGCTCCGTGATTTCGTCGGGACGCTGCACGATGCGGGCCACCAAGCGGCTCACGAGGTTGTCGCCGTGGTGCAGGCGAGCCAGCTCCACGGCCAGCACCAGCGGCACCGAGCGCAGATGCATCTGCTCCCGAGCGTACACTGCCAGCCGGGCCACAAACAGCGGCTCGCACTTGGCTACCAACTCGCGCAGACGGACCAGCCGCGTGCCAGCGGCCTCGTAGAACTGGTCCGACAGCGCGGCCGTAGCCACGGCGGCGTATAGCTCCAACTGCGGCGTGAGCGTGAAAGCGGCAGCGCCTTCGTGGTTCACGGTGTTGGGCTGGTTCTTGCGGAGGGGTAGATTGAAGCGCATTGTCTTAAATGGCTTAAGTGGTGAAATACTGAAAGGCCGACGTTTTAACCATCTGCCCGTCTGCCCGCTTTTCTGGCGAGCTGATGGGTCGTCGTCCGCTTAATGTTGGGACAGCGATTAGCCGAGGCGTTAGTTTCCTAATCCCACCGTTCTGACGGCGCGGCTAACGACCGGTCAGCTGGCGAAAGAGCCAGCAGACCGGGGCGCTTTGCTCAAGCGTATTTCGACAGCGTCAGGCCGGCTTCGGCTACCCAGCGGCTCACCCAATACTGCTCGTCGGCGGTCATGGTGCGGTTGAACTTACCACGAGCTTGTACCAACGTGCGGTCCTGGGTGACTTCCAACGTCAGCCGACGCGTTCCGTCGATGGTCAGGGAAAAGATGGCGCAGCGTCCTTTTGTGCACGACAGTACGTAGGATGCCACGCAGTGCTGATGCGCGTGGCCTTCTTCCACCAACTGCCAATAACAGGTCAGTTGGGTGATGCGCACCCGGTCGTCCTCGCCGCCCACAAAGTCCGGCACCGATAAGCCGGGCCATACCGTGGTGAGCGAGATATTAGGACCGTAGTGACGCAGGCGAGCCAGACCACGGTGCCATTGCTCCGTCTGAGCAAGGACTGAAGCCATTGTGCGGCCCTTTAGCGAGAAGCCGGGCTGAGCCGGTTCCTGCCCTATGCCCACGGAGCGCTTCTGGTGAATCCAGTCGCACACGGGAGCAAAATGATGCGTATCGACCATGCTCGAAGTGGCGAAGAAGTCCACTACGCCGAGCCAGAAGGCATCGTCGTGGGGCTCAATTTCGCGGCCCATCCGCGAACCTAGCACCGGCCCAAACCAGGCCAAGGCGTCGCGGGTGGCGAGCTGAGCGTAGCGCAGGGCTTCCACGAACGTGCAACCGGCGGGCGCCTGCCGCATTTCGTGTTCGATGCGCTTGGTGATCGGCAAAGGCAGTTCCGCGAAGTGGCGCAATGCCTTGCCGCTACCTAGGTGCACGGTCAGGTTGGGAATGCTGACTCCGAAGTTCTTCGGATGCTTCATATCCCAAGCGTCAATCACCCAGATGGGCACGTCGCCGTACTGGTCGAAGAGGTGACGCACGAGGCTTTTCAGCTGGGCGTACACGTTCTTGCTTTTGGGCTTCCAGTCGGCTAGTTCGCGCACCCGGTGGCGGTAATGCTCGGCCAGCAAGCCCACCGCGTGAATGGTTTCCATGCGCTCCAGCAATTCGGTTCGCTTGGCAGCCAAAGCCAGCAAGAAGTTGTGGGCTTGGCTCTGGTAAGTCACTTTACGATTGGCGACGCAGCTTTTATGAAGGTGCGCCAGCAGTGTATTGGCGCCAACAGAGGCGTGTAGTTCGGCGGCGGAAACGCCGGAAAACACGTAGTCAATTTGGCGAGCTGGCGACCATTTACGCCAGTTTACGTAGCCAGTTAGAGCAGCCGTGGCGCGCTGAGCAACCACGGCTTTGGGCGATAAAGCTTTGTTGCGGTTAGACATAAATTGGAGCCCAGGGAGCAGGCCGCCGGGCCAGAAAAAGACGAAGACTGAGGTTCAGAGCGACGAGGCGATAGGTTTCTCCTATTCATGATGGCAACTATTTTTGTGGGAAATTAATTATAAGCAGGTGTTATTTCGAGTCACTATTCTATTTCGAACTGCTATGTTTTTTATTTAAAAATCATAGTAATTCCAGGCCGACTAAATAAAGTTTTTAGTCAGATAAGTAGCATGAAAAAAGCCCGGCTTCTTGGAGGAAGCCGGGCTTTTTCACGGATATATCACGAGGAATTACCTACGCGAATCTTCCGACAAAAAATCCCAGCCATACCAATCCCACTCGCGGCTGAAACGCCGTTTATTCCGTGGTTGGAGTACAGAGCAATCTGCTAGCAGATGCATGGCCGAAGGATGTAAGAGGTTGAAAAACAAACAACCCGAACCTTCTGGGTTCGGGTTGCGGAAGTGTCAGAGAGAATCCTGCTGCTACTTTAGCTGTACCGAACCGCGCTCAAAGCCCTTGGCTTCAAACCGTCTTGCGCAAAAGAGTAATTGATGTGGAGCAGCATGGGTTGTTGTGTTTGGTGCGACAAATATGAAAGGAGTTTTTGTATTCACCAAATATCAGTGAAAAATATTTTTATTATTTTTTATTTAGAATCTTTCAATAAAATTGAGACAAGCTTTTAGAAGCCGCAGGCAAGCAAGTATTCCAATGTTTCATAATTTCTTATTTGACAAGTTACGGACGTTCTTTTGCTTCACGTATAGGCGCATGTGGCACGGACTTTAGTCCGTAGCCCTTAATGATTGCGCCAGGTGGTTAGGCTACGGACTAAAGTCCGTGCCACACGCGTCGTCATTATACAGAACTATCCGTACGTAGCCTTCATGCCTCGCCTTGCCACTTCCGACCGTTACAGCATCACTTTACCTGCCGGTCACCGGTTTCCCATTGCCAAGTATGAACTGATTCGGGAGCAATTGCTGTGGCAGGGCATCGCCCCACCCGAAGACTTCTTCGACCCCGGCTTGGCCAGCGAGGAAGACATCCTACGCGTACACTCCGCCGACTACTGGCAGCGGGTGCGCGACGGGCAGCTAACGGCAGCTGAAGTGCGCCGTCTGGGCCTGCCGCAAAGTCCGGAGTTGGTACGCCGCTCGTTGAGCAGCGTGGCCGGCACGGTACAATCGGCCCGTAATGCCTTGCGCGACGGTATTGGGATGAGTCTGGCTGGCGGCACGCACCACGCGTTTCGGGATCGGGGCGAAGGGTTTTGCGTACTCAATGACATCGCCGTGGCCGCCGCGCATCTGTTGCATAACGGCTTAGCAAAGCAGGTGTTGGTAGTAGACCTCGACGTACACCAAGGCGACGGAACGGCCAGCATTTTCCGCGCGGAGCCGCGCGTGTTCACCTTTTCCATACACGCTGGCGCCAACTACCCGCTACGTAAGGAACAATCAGACGTGGACGTGCCGCTGGAACTAGGCACCGACGATGCTACATACCTGCGCATTCTGCGCGAGACGCTGCTGCCGTTGCTGGCACAAGTACGGCCCGATTTCGTATTCTTCCAGGCCGGCGTGGATGTGTTGGCTACCGACAAGCTGGGCAAGCTGGCCCTGAGTTCCGAAGGCTGCCGCCAACGCGACGAGTACGTGCTGCGTCTCTGCCGGCAGCATGGCTTGCCAGTGGCGGTAAGCATGGGCGGCGGCTACTCCGAACGCCTCTCCGACATCGTAGATGCCCATTGCAACACGTTTCGCATGGCTTATGAAGTGTTTGGCATGTAGTCGGCAACACGTTGTTAAGGCGCTGGAGCTTCATGAGCAGTTACTTATTTCGCGCCTCGTAAAAATCATTGCGCAAGGCTACCCGTAAACGCCTACCACTCCATCAAGCTTGAAGCTGAGGCTCAAAGCTACCTTTGCCCTATGAAGCTGCACAACCCGCTCACCGACCTGCCCGCCGCCAATTCCTTGCCCGTTTCTGCACCAGCCGAAGCACCAGGGACGCCGGCCCAGCAGGCATTTCGGACGGCGGTGGAGCAGGTGGAAGGATTGCGCCAACGGTTGCGGGAGTTACGGACGGAGCAGGCCGAAGCGCGACGGCGCTACTGGCAGCAAGTGGGCCCGGCGGCGGAAGCCGTAGTGCGGGCGCGGCGGGCATTATTTGAACCGTTGGAGGAAGCGTTGCTATTGGGATATTTTAGTCGGCTGGATGAGCACCGGATTACGGTCCTGATAATAGCTAATGCGCGGGCGCTTCAGGACCGTTTCGGGGAAGATGTGGCCGATATTCTGCTCAAGTACGCACCCAGCCGCCGGGCCACAGCCGAAGCAACCACCGAAACGGCAAACCCGGACGCGGGGCAAACAACAGGGGGCTTCACCCCTGACCCCAATTTTGACTTACCACCCCACGAGCAAGCCGCCGCTCAGGCGCGCAACCGGCGCAAGTCTAAGGCGCAAAAGGCCCAGGAAGCCGCCGAAAAAGCAGCTCGAGAGGAATTGCAGAACTTGCTGTCTAACACCAAAACGCTCTACCGCCAACTCGCCCGCATTCATCACCCCGACTTGGAGCGCGACCCGGCCACGCAACAGCAGAAAACGGCCCTAATGCAGCGCATCACCGAAGCCTACGAAGCCAACGATTTGTATACGCTACTCCAACTGCTATCCGAATCGAGCCCCGCTGACCAAACCGATGACTCTGTGCTGGTCCGCTACACGCAGGCGCTGCACCGCCAGCAAGTCGAGTTGAAGCAGGAGCTGAACGAGTTGAAGTTTGGCGAAAACGGCTTCATGGGCAGCACTGGCAAAAAGCGTGAGCAGGAAATCCGCCAGCTTAAACGCCAGCTCCGCGCCGAAACCGAGTATCTAGAGCACATTCAGCGTTTGATTCAAGACCCGGAGGGCCTGCGAGAAGTGCTGCGCGAACTAGCCGCGGCTGGCCACGAGGCCGTGTAGCTCCGCTCCTAGGCGGCTGGCCTTCCCAATAGCTTCGGGGCCAGCTCCGACGACTGCCGGATGCGCAGTTCCGTGTTGAGCACCACGGTTTGGTAGGTCACGGGCTCGTCTTGCTGCAGCTGGCTCATTTCGCGCAGCAGGATGTGCATGGCCTGCTGGCCCATTTCGAAGCCGGGCTGGTAGACGGAGCTAATGGGCGGCTCCATAACCGTAGACACGTGCCAGTCACTGAAGCCAAAGAGGGCTACGTCCTGGGGAATGCGCAGCCCTTGTTCTTTGATGGCCTGCATGGCGCCCACGGCTACTAGATCAGTGATAGTAAAAATGGCTTGCGGCGGTTCCGGCAGGGCCAGCAGCTCGCGGGCAAAGCGGGAACCTTCTTCCTGCGTGACGTGGCGGCACTGCCGCACGTACTCCGGCCGGAAAGGCAAGCCGTGCGCTTCCAGCGCGGCGCGGTAGCCGGCCAGGCGCTGTTTGGCGTTTTCCGGATGCTCAGGGCCACGGATATGGGCCACGCGCGTCAGTCCCTGGGCCAGTAAGTGCGCGGTGGCCTCGAAAGCGCCTTGAAAATCATTAACCACAACCTTGCTGGCTTCCAAAGCGGGGTTGATTTTATCGAAGAGGACCACCGGAATATTACGCTCTTGCAAGGCACGCAGGTGGTCGACGGCTACCGTTTCGTTGGAAAGACACACCAGCAGACCATCGACGCCGGTGGCATGTAGCATCCGGGTTTCGCGGACTTCCTTTTGATACGACTCGTTGGACTGCGTGAGCATGACGTGATAATCGTGCTGATCGGCCACATCGATGACGCCGCTGATGACACTGGCGAAAAACGGGTGCACTATTTCCGGAATAATCATACCCACAATGCTGAACTGCTTCTGGCGCAGCTTCACGGCCATGGCATTGGGCGAGTAGTTGAGCTGCCGCGCCGTTTCGAGCACCCGCGCTTTGGTATCGGCGCTGATGTCGGGGTAGTCTTTGAGCGCGCGGGAAACGGTGGCGACAGTAACACCCAGCGCCCGGGCAATATCGCGGAGCGTGGCTCTTTTCATGAGGAAAGACGAGCTACAGAATGAGAAGTGAAACTAGCAATGGTGGCTAAAGCTAACGCATCGATACCGAGCAGCTAGGCCAGCGTTTGATTGGTATCAAGCAACATTAACTTAATATTTATCCCTGAAGTGTAAAAAAGAATATTGTTCCGAAATCGGTTACGTTACCGATTTCGGAGGAAAACGTGTACTTTCCCTCTATCTATTACTTGATTTTCTGATAATTAATTCTACACCTTTAGCACAACAAGCCGCCTTCCCACTCCAAAACCCCACCCGCTTATGCCTACCCTATCTTCTCAAGTCAGCGCCGGATAGACGCTCACTTTTTGGCTTTCGCCAATATTACAACAGAGCTCAAGGTGTAATAATTGAGCTCGACGGCACAGCCGTTAATGGGGCCTAAACTTATTAAGGGCCGAACAACACCCTACTTGATTGCGCCCGCCGATTCCAATGGCAGCGGGCCTTTGTGCGAGTCTTCAGGTAACGTTTGCGGCGGCTTCGTCCGAGGCTGCACGCATTTGGAATTTCTTTCCACTTAACCCTTCCCACATATGAAAAACAAACGGTACACATTGTATGCGTATTCAGCGGCGATTCCGGCAGGCAGCCTCCGGCCGACGTTGCTGAAGATGCTGACGCTTAGTATTCTGTTCCTACTTTTTCCACTGCTGACGCAGGCACAAACCACCCGCCCGGTTTCTGGGAAAGTAGTTGACGCACAGGGCGCCGACCTGCCAGGTGTAACGGTAGTTGTGACGGGCACAACTGTGGGAACCAGCACCGGCGCCAACGGGGCTTTCGAATTACAAGTGCCTACCACAGCTACCACGCTGACGGTTTCGTTCGTGGGTTTCGCCACCCAGCAGGTTAATGTTGAGGGCAAATCCACGGTCCAGATAACGCTCAAGGAAGATGCCCAGGCGCTAAATGAGGTGTTGGTCGTTGGCTACGGTACGGTCAAGAAAAATGACATAACTGGCGCCGTTTCAGTGGTTGGCCAGGAGGATTTCAACAAGGGTACTTTTACTTCACCTGACCAGCTGATTCAGGGCCGTACATCGGGGGTGCAGGTTACCAACAACAGTGGGCAGCCCGGAGGCGCTGCAACTATTAAAATTCGGGGGAACTCGGCTGTGACAGGTACTGGCCAGCCGCTATACGTGGTGGACGGTGTACCGCTTGATGGACGCTCAGCCCGGCCCGGCCTTTCGACCGCTTCTTTGGGAAACACCCCAGATAGCAATCCGCTCAATTTTCTGAACCCGTCAGACATTGAATCACTGACTGTTCTTAAAGATGCTTCAGCCACCGCTATCTACGGCTCACGAGCTGCTTACGGAGTCGTACTGGTTACCACCAAACGGGGAAAGTCGGGCGCGGCTAAATTAGACGTAGGCATTTCTAGCGGCTTTTCCTCGATCCTGCGGCGGCTCGACGTACTCAATGCTGATCAATATCGGCAGGCGCTCACCTATTACGAAGCAAACCCGAATAATGACTTTGGCGGTGATGTTGACGCACTGGGAGAAATTTTACAAACTGGAATTCTCCAAAACTACAACCTAGCCCTGAGTGGCGGCAATGAGAATGGCCGCTATCGAGTTTCGCTCGGCTATCTAGACCAGGAAGGCATCATTAAGAAAACAGAGTTCAAGAAATACAGTGCTGGCCTCGCAACTAACTTCAACTTCCTGGATAGTAAGAAGCTGGGGCTTGATATTAACATCAATGCTAGTCAGTTCCGAGAGCAGCTAGCCCCTATCACGAATAATGCTGGATTTCAGGGCAGCTTAATTGGTCAGGCCCTCCAGTGGAACCCCACTAACCCCTTACGCCTCAACGACACACTCAATATTACCCGAGGTGGGAGCACTATCAATCCCTTGGCGCAGCTGGAATTGTATAATGACAATGCGCGGGTGACTACCATTCTAGCTAATGCTTCGCCTTACTATAAGTTCACCGACTGGTTGGAATATCGCTTGCTGGTTAGTGCTAACTATAGCACGGGGCAGCGACGGACATCTATCAATCAGCGTCTTAACTTCGGCGACTACCAAGGAAAAGGATTTGCGGCCATTGGCCAAAATGAGTTGCTGACCCAACAGTTGACCAATACGCTGAACTTCAATAAAGAAATTGCTACAGACCTCAGTTTAAACGCACTGTTGGGCTACGAGTATACCAAGTTCGCTAACTCCGGCATCAACATAAGCGCGCAAGGCACCACTGAACGCGGCTTTGGCGACTTCGGCCTGGATTACACCGACTACATTCAGTATTCCAATGCTTCTGGGCGTCTCATCTCTTCTTTTGTGGACCCTTCTACTGCCTTACAGTCTTATTTTGGCCGGACCATTCTAAGCTATAAGCAGCGTTACGTGCTGACAGCTACGCTACGCCGTGACGGAAGCAGCAAGTTCGGCTCAAACAACCGTTACGGCTATTTTCCCTCTTTTGCGGCGGCCTGGGACGTTAGTCAGGAAAGCTTTTTCCAAGTAGCGCCAATAAGCCAGTTTAAGCTGCGGGCGGGGTACGGCCGCACCGGCAACCAAGAATTTCCGGCCGGCTCGTCACAGAGTCAGTATACACTCCTCAACAACGGTAATCAAGGGCAACTTACTAATCGTAACGATGACTTGAAGTGGCAGGCTGACGAGCAATACAACGTGGGGCTCGATCTGGCCTTATTCGATAACCGGGTAACGGCTACCGTAGACTATTTCAACAAGACGACCACCGACTTGCTGTTTCCCACCGTGCCTATTCAACCGGCTGCTCCAGGTGCCGTTGTGACTTGGAATAATCTAGACGGCGAAATTGTAAATAAAGGCTTTGAGGTAATTATTGGGTCTACCATTCTGGATACGGAACGCTTTGGTCTGAGTCTCAATGTTAATGGCACCTTTATCGATAACGAGGTTTCTGGTTTGCGAGCTCCCATCTTTACCGGTGAGTTGAACGGTCAGGGATTGTCGGGAGCATTGGCGCAAACCATCCAGAATGGTTTACCTCTCAATGCCTTTTACACCAGGCAATTCCTGGGTATCGACCCCACAACCGGACAAGCTAGCTACGCTGAAGACGGGGCGTCTTTCTACGTGGGCAACCCCAATCCTCAGACACTACTTGGCCTAAGTCTTAACGCACGCTTCCGGAAACTGTCGCTCGTAGCTAATATGACCGGGGTTTTTGGCCAAGATATTTACAACAACACCCTCAACAGCGTGGGCAATGTGGGCCAGATTGGAGCCGGCAAGAACATTGCGCTGGTCAACTTTGAAGAACCTATTAAAGAATCGGTTACCAACCCAGTTACCGCTTCTTCACGATTCATTGAAAAGGGCGACTATTTGAAAATGTCGAATCTGACATTATCGTATGCGCTAGGCGACCTGGGCAAGGTGTTTAAAGGAGCTAACATATACGCAACGGGGCAAAACCTGTTTCTGATTACTGACTACACAGGCTTCGATCCTGAAATTAACACCAACAAAGCCACTGGCAGTAATGCAGGGACCAACGGTGCACCTCCATCAGCTGGTATTCCATCAGCCGGTATCGATTACACCGGCTATCCTTCTGCCCGTACGTTCACGTTCGGCATCAACTTCTCTCTGTAAATCTGGTAACCCTTAACTGCCATGACGAAGAAAATAATTTTCCGAACAGCGGTCATGTTGACCCTGTTTCAGGTAGCAAACAGTTGCGAGCTAAACGAGGACCTTGATGGAAGCCTGACTCCCAGCCAGGTAGGAGGGGGTGGCACCACCAACACGGCAGCCCTGCTCGATGGAGTGTATGTTTCTATGCGTGACCCATTTCAGGGTGCTACCAATGTGTTTGCTTTGTCGGAGGTGACTACCGATGAGCGGATTATGCCCACCCGCGGACCAGACTGGGACGACAACGGCAAGTGGCGCCAGCTGCACCAGCACCGCTGGGACGGCGACAATGAACAGATCCGAAATGCCTTCAATGGCCTGAATGGCATCGTGTTTGCTGCCACCGATATGCTCCAGTTTAATCCTTCGCCCCAGCAAAATGCTGAGGCACGATTCCTACGCGCTTGGGCCATGTATTGGGTATTGGACCTATTTGACCAGGTACCTTATCGCGAGCCTGGCGAGCCAGTAACACAGGTTGCCCGGGTACGCAAGGGATTAGAAGCGCTAGACTACATCGTGAGCGAAATAACAGCAGTACAGGCCGCTTTGCCCGATGGTCCGGCTGGACGAGCCAACAAAAACGCGGCCCGCGCGCTGCTAATGAAGTGTTATCTCAACCGTGGTGTGTATACTAGCCGTAGTGCCCCTACCTTCGATGCGGCAGACATGAACACGGTGATCCGGCTGGCGGATGAAATCATTAACAGCAATCGATACTCTTTCGCGCCTAATTACTTCGACAATTTCGCACCCAACAACACAGTCATCGGCACAGAGAATATCTTCACGGAGGAAAACATCGGCGGTGTAAGTAGCGGCGCCACGCGTGACCTGTGGAAGTTTACGTCGCACTACAACATGAATCCTAGTGGCTATAATGGGCCAGCAACGACAGCCGCTTTTTACAATAAGTTTGAAGCAACCGATAAGCGCCGGGGAATCGCCTATCGCTACGACGGCCAAGGGACGAACGTGAACCCAGGCAATCGGATTAACGTGGGCTTCTTTGTGGGGCAGCAGTACGACCTCAGAACCGATGCTCCACTTACGAACCGGCAGGGGTCGCCGCTGGCCTTTACCCCCACTGTTAGCATTATCGAAACCGATAGGAACACCTTGGAGGTTACTGGCATCCGGGTGTTCAAGTACGCCCCTGATGTACCCAATGATGGCAGCGCTTTAACCAATAACGACATGGTACACTTGCGCCTACCCGACATACTACTGATGAAGGCTGAAGCCATTTTGCGCGGTGGCACTCCCACCAGCGCGGGTGCTTACGGTGCTACTCCACTAGCTCTGGTAAATTTTATACGGACACATCCGTCACGGGGAGCCAGCGCCCTGCCGTCTGTCAATCTGGATGTACTCATTGATGAACGAGGCCGGGAGTTATACCTGGAACAGTGGCGGCGGCAGGATTTGATTCGCTTCGGTCAATTCTCACGGCCTTCGGAAAATAGGCCTCAGAGCAGCGCTAGCACCTATCTCATTTTCCCTATCCCGAATCAGCAATTGGCAGTTAATCCGAATATCACTCAGAACCCTGGATATTAGGCAGCATTTGTAAGCATTCGATAGCGCCCAATACGCAGGCCGGTGGTTGCTGCCACTTAGTAGCAATTATCGGCCTGCTTGCTAGGGCACCGATATTTCCACTTCACTGCCAGCTATGAAAAACATTGCAACAACGCTGCTTGCGGCGATGCTGCTGACCTGTGCGGGTGGCAGTGCGGCCCAGCGAGCCACTACCGCGAAACCGGCGGCGCAACCAACCGGCATGAACCAAGACCAAACCTGGTGGAAAGAAGCCGTGGTGTACCAGGTGTACCCGCGCAGCTATAAAGACAGCAACGGCGACGGCGTAGGCGACCTGCGCGGCCTCATCTCCAAGCTGGACTACATCAAAAGCCTCGGGGTGAATGTCATTTGGCTTAACCCGATTTACGGCTCGCCCAATGACGACAACGGCTACGACATTTCCGACTACCGCAGCATCATGCGCGACTTCGGCACCATGCAGGACTTTGACGAGCTGCTCCAGGGCATGCACCAACGGGGCCTGAAGGTGGTGATGGACTTGGTAGTGAACCACAGCAGCGACGAGCACGAGTGGTTCAAGCAGTCGAAAAGCGCACGCACCAGCCCCTACCGCGACTACTACCACTGGTGGCCCAAGGAAAAAGGCACGCCGCCGAAGCGCGTCAGCTTCTTCGATGTGAAGGGCGACGCCTGGGCCTATGATGCCTCTACCAAGGCGTATTATCTGCACTACTTTTCGCGCAAGCAGCCCGACCTGAATTGGGAAAACCCCAAGCTGCGCCAGGAGGTGTATGACATGATGCGCTTCTGGTTCGACAAGGGCATCGATGGCTTTCGGATGGACGTGATTTCCTTCATTGCCAAGGACCCCACTTTCCCGCCCATTCCCGAGCAGTATCTCAAGGATGTGAGCAAGTACTACGCCCAGGGCCCGCGCCGGCACGAGTACCTGCAGAAAATGAACCGCGAGGTGCTCAGCAAGTACAACATCATGACGGTGGCCGAGGGTGCGGGCGTAACCAGCGACCAGGCCCTGGACTACGTGGACCCCGCCCGCCGCGAGCTGAACATGCTCTACCACTTCGAAGGCATGGACGTGGGCAACGTGCCCGGCAGCAAGTACCGCATGCGCAAACCCGAAGGCTACAGCCTCCTGGAATTCAAGCAGGTGTACACGAAGTGGGACAAGATATTCGCGGAGAAAGGCTGGGGCACCATTTACCTCGGCAACCACGACCAGCCCCGCATGGTAACGCGCTGGGGCGACGACCGGCCGGAGTTCCGCGCGGCCTCGGCTAAGCTGCTGACCACGTTTTTGCTTACCATGCGCGGCACGCCCTACTACTACGGCGGCGACGAGCTGGGCATGACCAACATCCGGTTCGATAAGATTGAGGACTACCAGGACATCGAAACCCGGAACATGTACGCGCAGCTGCAAGCGGAAGGCGGCGACCTGAAGCAGTTTCTGGAATCGCAGAAAATATCGAGCCGCGACAACGGCCGCACGCCGTTTCAGTGGGACGCCACGGCCAACGCGGGGTTTACGACGGGCAAGCCCTGGCTGAAAATCAACCCCAACTACGCGCAGATAAACGCGGCCGCGGCGGAGAAAGACCCCAACTCCATCCTCAACTACTTCCGCAAGGCCACGGCCGCCCGCCGGGAACACAAGGTGCTGGTGTACGGCCAGTACGAGCTGCTTGATGAGGCCAACCCGCACATCTACGCTTACACGCGGACTTTGGGGGCGGAGAAGGTGCTGGTGGTGCTCAACTTCTCCTCGGAAAAGCGCACCTGGGGAGTGCCCGGCGGCCTGAAGCTGGCGGGAACACCTTGGCTCAACAACTATCCTTCCTTTAAGCCGGGCGCTACTCTCGCGCTTCAGCCTTGGCAGGCGGTAGTAGTGCCGCTGAGTGGCGTGCGGTAGCGCTGCTCCAGCTAGCTTACACTGAAGCATATCAGCCCTTTCTACATGGCAATTTCTAGCTCTCAAAAACTGAAGGTTTCACTGTGCGTCTGGGCACTGCTGTTGCTGGCGGCCCAGCTGCCGCTACTGGCCCAACCGGACCCCTGGCGCGTGGCGGCCGACCAGATTGACCCGAGCAAATACTACGGCGTAACGGTGGCCAACGGCATGCTCGGCATTGTGTCGTCGCCGGAGCCGTTTAAGGTGAAGAGCGTGGTGCTAGCTGGGGCGTACGACCAGTATGGCCGGGGCCGGGTGAGCAACTTTCTCAACAGCTTCAACCTACTCAATATGTACCTGGAAGTGGATGGCAGGCGCCTTTCGGCCCAGGACGCCACCAACTTCCGCCAGCAGCTCGACATGCAGCGCGCGGCTCTCACCACCACCTTCGACTACGCCGACAAGGCCACCATCAGCTACACGTACTACGCCCTGCGCCACCTGCCCTTCACGGTGCTGCTCGACGTGTCCGTGACGGCGAAAAAAGACGTGGGCCTCACGGCGGCTAGCGTGATGGAAACCCCCGACGCGCTGCGCGACGCGCAGAATTACTACAACGAAATCGACCGGCCGCACGTCACGCTCAGCTTACTCACCTCATCGGCCCGCAGCCCCACGGGCAAGATGCAGCTCTGCGCCTCCAACAGCTTTTTGTTTGCGGAAGCGCACGGGCAGGAGCCCAAGGTCATCCACGAAATGTGGGACAACAACATGCACCTGATGAAATTCGGTAAGGCGCTGAAAGCCGGGCAAACCTACAACTATGCCGTGGCGGGCTCGTCCATCACCTCGGCTCACCACGCCGACCCGCTGAACGAAGCCGAGCGCCTCACCATTTTTGCCCGGCTCGAAGGCAAGGAGCGCCTGCTGGCCTTCCACACCAAAGCCTGGCAGGACCTGTGGCGCAGCGACATCCAGATTACCGGCGACGCGCAGGCCCAGCAGGACGTGCACAGCATGCTCTACCACCTCTACAGCTTCTCGCGGGCCGGCACCGACTTCTCGCCCTCGCCGATGGGCTTGTCGGGCCTGGGCTACAATGGGCACGTGTTTTGGGACACCGACGTGTGGATGTTTCCGGTGCTGGCCGTGCTGCACCCGGAAATTGCCAAGTCGCTGATTGAGTACCGCTTCCGGCGCCTGGAGCCGGCCCGGCGCAATGCGTTTGCTCACGGCTATCAGGGCGCCATGTACCCGTGGGAAAGTGCCGATACGGGTGTAGAGGAAACCCCGGTCTGGGCGCTGAGTGGGCCTTTCGAACACCACATTTCGGGCTGCGTAGCGCTGGCCGCCTGGCAGTACTATTGCGTGACGCAGGACAAAGACTGGCTGCGCTCAACGGGCTGGCCCATCCTCTCGGCTACTGCCGACTTCTGGGCCAGCCGGGTGGAGCGCAACGGCCCCGGCCACTACGACATCAAGAACGTGGTGGCCGCCGACGAATGGGCCGAAAACGTGGATAACAATGCCTTCACCAACGCCGCGGCTCAAGTGAACCTGCGCAACGCCGCTGCCGCCGCCAAGCTGCTCGGCTTGCGCGCCAACCCCGACTGGCTGTTGGTAGCCCAGAACATTCCCATCCTACGCTTCCCCGACGGCGTCACGCAAGAGCACGCCACCTACAAGGGCGAAGGCATCAAGCAAGGCGACGTGAACCTGCTGGCCTACCCGCTGAACGTGATTACGGCACCCGCCCAGATCAAAAAAGATCTAGCTTACTACGAAACGCGGGTTCCCAACGAGGGCACGCCGGCCATGACGCAAGCCATTTTCTCGCTGCTGTACTCGCGCCTTGGCGATGCCGACAAGGCCAAACTTTGGTTCAAGGATGCCTACGAGCCCAATCTGCTGCCGCCCTTCCGCGTCATTGCCGAAACGAAAGGGGGCACCAACCCCTACTTCGCCACTGGGGCGGGCGGCGTGCTGCAAGCCGTGCTCATGGGTTTTGGCGGACTTGATATCACGCCCGCAGGCATCGTGCAGCGCAAAAGCACCTTGCCAACGGGCTGGAAATCGGTGAAGATTACCGGAGTCGGGACACTGCGAAAAACCTATTCGGTGACTCGTTAGAAGAAGCTCAGGCATCTGACTATGAGCAAGAATATTTTTTAGCACTCATGTCTTACCCTCTTAAATGAAAGCTGTGCTGTAAGTCTGTATTCCTGCAAACCCGGCGCCGACAGGCTGCAACCAGCGGGCCGGGTTTGTGGGGATGGCAGAAGGCCTCGTGGGAAGGGCCGACTGCCCGCCGCCCGCCGCAAGGTGGGCGGCGTTTGGCTTCCAATCCAGCTGCTACCTGGCTAAGGAGTCATTTCTAAAACCCTGCTATTGCGAAAGCACCGCACAGTTTCCGCTTCGCGTATTGTTGCTGATTGCCATAACACCACTTACCGTTCCACGAAGCGCGAACTTGAAACTTCGCGCTACTCTCCACCCAACTTTTCCATGGCTGCCAGTCCTACGATATCTACTGCTTCTGCCACCGCGCTGACCAAGCCCCGGCTGGCATTCTGGCAGATTCTGAACATGAACCTGGGCTTCTTCGGCATTCAGTACAGCTTTGGCTTGCAGCAAACCAACATGAGTCCCATCTACTCCTACTTGGGAGCCGACCCGGACAAGCTGCCGTTTCTGTGGCTGGCCGGGCCGATGACGGGCCTGCTCGTGCAACCCATTGTGGGAGCGCTAAGCGACAAAACCCTGAGCCGCTGGGGCCGGCGCACGCCGTATTTCTTGGTGGGCGCGGTGCTGTGCAGCCTCTGCTTGCTGGTGATGCCGTTCAGCAGCGCGGTCTGGATGGCGGCAAGCTTGCTCTGGATTCTGGACGCGGCCAACAACATCACCATGGAGCCCTACCGCGCCTTCGTGAGCGACAAGCTGCCCGCGCCCCAACACTCGGTGGGCTTCCTGACGCAGAGCTTTTTCACGGGCCTAGGTATCACGCTGGCCAATTTCACGCCTTCGGTGCTGGTATACCTGGGGCTGGTGAGCGGCACGGCCCGTAGCTCCAACAACATCCCGCACACCACTTACGCCGCATTTTTGATTGGCGCCGCCGTGAGTATCTCCGCCATCCTCTACTCCGTCATCACCACCAAAGAACACCCGCTGACGGAAGAGGAAGTAGCCGCCATTCAGCGCCAACCGAAAGGTCTGGGCCACACGCTGGCGGAAATTGGAGCCGCCATTATGGAAATGCCGCCTACTATGCGCCGCATGGGCCCGATGATGCTGTTTATCTGGTATGCCTTGTTTTGCTACTGGCAGTACATCACGCTCTGCCTGGCCCACACCGTGTACAGCACTCAGGACCAAGCTTCGCCTGGCTTCGCGAAGGCCCAACTGCTCACCGGCGAAATCAACGGCACCTACAACTTTGTTACGTTTTGCGCGGCGTTCGGCTTGGCCTTTCTGGTGCGGCAGTGGGGCCCGCGGGCCGTGCACGCCCTCAGCTTGGGCTCGGCTGGCATCGGCTTGGTGCTATTGCCCTTTTTGCATAAGCCGGTGCTACTACTCGCGCCGATGCTCGGGCTCGGCATTGGGTGGGCGAGCATGATGGGCACCACCTACGTAATGCTGGCCGGCGCGATTCCGAAAGAGCGAACGGGCGTATACATGGGCATCTTCAATATGTTCATCGTGCTGCCCATGTTGCTGCAAACCCTTTCCTTCTCCTGGATTTACCGCCATTTGCTCGGCTCCCGCCCCGAAAACGTGATTCACCTCGCCGGTGCGCTGCTGCTCTGCGGCGCAATTTCCGTGGCATTCATCCCAAAATCCGAAGACGAAGCAGCCGTAGCGTGAGGCTCTTGCTATCTATTACTGATACAAGAACAACGGTTTCTTGTGACTCCGCAACTACAAACAAGCTAGCTAATCAAGCCCAACCAACCGTCCATCTTGTAGCGGTGAGCCTCAGCCCACCCACGAATAGACTCACTTATTACCTCTCAGTTCTAAGCTCTTAATTCTAAGGTCTCTCTACTGAACACCTATGTATGCTACACGAGCCAAGCCTTGCCTTACTGCACAGTGCATCTACGCCTTATGGCTTCGTAGCCAGCGTGCAGGACGTAAGCAACTACCAGCGCATCTGGACTCGCGACGGAGTGATTACGGGGTTGGCGGCGCTGCTTAGTGGCGATGAGCGACTGATAGAAACCGGCGAGGCTACGTTGCGCACCATTTTCGGGGCCCAGCATACGGTGGGCTTCTTCCCTTCCAACGTTGACCCGCGCACCGGCCACGCCAGCTACGGCGGCAACTGCGGGCGCGTCGACAATGTGAGCTGGGCCATTATCGGGCTGCTGCAGCACGCGCACTTCACCGGCACTACCGCGTTGGCCGAGGCCTGCCGGCCACAGGTGGAGAAAGGTCTGGTGCTGCTCGATGCCTGGGAGTTCAACGGCAAGCATCTCGTATACGTGCCGCAGAGCGGCAACTGGGCCGATGAGTACGTGCAGCACGGCTACGTGCTCTACGACCAGCTACTGCGGGTGTGGGCCTTGGAGCTAGCCGGCAACCACTGGCAGCGCCCGGAGTGGTTGGCAAAAGCAGCGGCTATTCGGGCGGTGCTCGTTCGCAACTACCGGAACGAAGACGTCCCCGCCGATACCGCCCCGCTCTACGCGCCCAACCTGGAGCACCAGCGCCGCAATGCGCCGCGCCAGTTCTGGCTCATGGGCTTCAACCCGGCCCGTGTCTATGCGCAATTCGATTTGGCTGCCAACAGTCTGGCGCTGCTGCTGAAGCTCGGCACCCCAGCCCACACCACCACGCTCGTAGAATACTTGCGGGAGCAACTGCGGGAGCGACAATTTTTGCTGCCCGCCTTCGATCCAGCTATCAAGGAGCAGGATGGCTTGATGGCGGAGTTGACCGACAACTACGCTTACAATTTCCGCAACCAACCCCACGAGTTTCACAACGGTGGCCTCTGGTCCGTTTGGAACGGCTGGCTGGGTGCGGCCTTGTGTCAGCATGAGCAATTGGATGCCGCCGCTCAAGTAGCAAAGCATCTGCGAGCCGCGAATAAACTCAACCCGGATAGGCCAGAATGGGGCTTTTACGAGAATTTCCACGGCCTCAGCCACAAACCCATCGGCGTGCCCTACTGCACCTGGAGCGCCGCCGGACAGCTCATCACGGAAGCCTACCAGCAAGGTCGCCGGCTTCTGGTGCCTAAGGCCCAGGAACTTCAACCCGCACCAAGCCAGGCGTCTCGATATAAAGCATGACTCGCCTTCGAATTGCTTCTCTCATGCCCCTGCGCTTGGTTCCGTAACCACTCGCTTCTTACTTCCTGGCTCCTCACTTCTATCTCGTTATACTGTGCATACGCCCTCCGCCCCTACGCACGCTCCAGTCGGCCTGCTGGCTATTGGTGAGTTGCTGATTGACGCCATCAGCACCGACTTCGTGCCCGATTTGTCGGCGGCGACGACGTTGCGGGTGGTGGCGGGCGGGAGTCCGGCCAATCTCTGCCGCTTCGTGCGGCACGGCGGCGGCGCGGCAACGCTGGTGGCGGCCGTGGGGCAGGACGGACTGGGCCGGCAATTGCTGCGAGCTGTGAATGAAGCGGGCCTGAGCACCACCCACATTCAACAACTCGATGATTATGCGACCAGCGTTATTGTCGTGGCCCGCAGCCAGGGTACGCCCGAATTCATCCAATACCGCGACGCCGACCGGCACTTAGATGCGGTGCCAGAAGAGCTAATTGCCGCCGCCGAAATAGTGCATACTACCGCCTTTGCTCTGAGCAAAGCCCCAGCCCGGCACACCATCCTCACCGCTTTCGCCGCCGCTCACGCCCACGGCTTGCCCGTCTCCATCGACTGGAACTACGCTGAATCTATCTGGGGCCGCAAAAACAACGCCGCCGACGTTTTCCACGAAGTGATGGCCCACGCGCCCCTGCTTAAAATGAGCCTCGATGACGTGGAACGTTTCACCGGCGCGGCCTTGGATGCCTCTGCCGCCCGCGCCTACCTGGATACAGCCGCTGCTACAGCCCGCGTAGTCTGCCTCACGTGCGGCGCCGATGGCGTGTGGTTTCGGGAAATAAATGCTGCGTGGCAGCACCGGCCGGCCCAGCCCATTACGGAAGTAATTGATGCTACCGGCGCCGGCGACGCTTTTTGGGCCGGCTTTCTACTTTGCTGGATGCGCCAACAACCACTTGAAATTTGCGTGCAAAATGGCCTAACCACGGCGGCTCAACGCCTAACAGGCCAGCTGTAAAGTACCAGTACTAGCGTGGCACTGTGGCACTGGCGGCAGTCTTCAGCTGACAAAGTCAGCGTGACTGCCCGCCACGGAGCCAGGTCAGTCTTCAGACTGACCAGAATAGGATAGCCCGTGGGCACCGCCTTGTTTGGTCTCGCAAGTCTGAAGACTTGCCGGGCTCCGTGGCTGGCAAGTCTTCGCTCGGCTGTGCCTCGCTCAAGACTGCCGCCAGCCCCCTTGCGCTAGGCGAGCATAGCATTCAACTCTTTCACTGCTTGTGCCCAGAAGGTGCTTTTCAAATGGCGCCGAAAGAAGCCGAAATGCCCGATAGCTCGCAAGCCCAATGCGGCGGGCTCCAGACGATGCATGGTGATGCCGCGGGTGCTGCGCACGTGTTGCCAGAACTGCGGCACGGAATGGCGGTTGGAAATAGGGTCATCAGTGGCCCAGAATACGGCGACGGGAAAGGTGTAATTATTGTACTGATGTGGGGGCAACTGACCGACGTACTGCTTGTCGAAGAAATAGTCGGGCACGCTGCACCAGCAGCGCCAGTCTTCCACTACTCCACGCGGCAAGTCTTCCATGATGCCCCAACGCCCTGCGGCATTATAGCCTAGCAGCAGATGGCTCAGCGGGCTGAAAAGGTGAAAAAAGAAGTGCGTTTTGAGTCGATAGCCAAGTGGCATGTAGCCCCAATAGCCCACCGACGTAGCCACCGCCACCAGCCCCCGGAGCTTGTGTAAGTTGGGCATGAAACCCACTTGCTGCGCGCCTACACTGTGCCCAATCAGTAGGAGTGGCAAACCCGGAAACCGCGCCTCCAACCAGTCGAGCACGGCGGGCATGTCCTTGGTGCCGTAGTCGAGGAATTGATAGCCACTCACGTTGAGCGGCACTGGCCGCGAATGTTCACCGCCCCGGTAATCCCAAAGGCAAACCGCAAAACCCTGCTCCGCCAAATACCGCGCGAAAGGCTCGTAATAGCGGCGCTTGGTGCCAGTAGCCATGTTGAGCTGTACGGCGGCCCGAGGCGGCCCCACTGGCTCGAATAGCAACCCACCTAGCGGCACTCCATCGGTGGCCGGAATGGTAACGGACGCGGGAGCAGCAATTTCAACGACAGCCATAGTGAAATACTGAGCGCGCAGCTTCCGCCGTGCGCATCATGAACAAAAAACGGGCGTCAGAAACGGCGCTACGCCAGGAATTCCAACACCTGCCGCACCACGCCGGAATCACGCAGAATTCGGTTGTGCCCCAGGCCGGTGGTAGGGCGAAAATCCAGCGCGGGCCAGTGAGCGGCTATTTCTTCGGCTTCCTCGAAAGGCACGTTGGCATCTTCCCGGTCGTGGAAAAGCAGAGCGCGCTGCACAGGTAAGTGGCGGCCGGTTTCCAGCACATCGAAGCTCTCGGCTTTACGCCCAAACTGCGTCTCAATAAAGCGTGCCATACGCTCTACCACACTATCGGGCAGACGCAGCAGCTCTGCAAAGCGCCGCGCCACGTTGCGGGTGCTGCTTGGCATACTCAGCAGCACTAACCGCGGCAGCAGACCCTCCGTAGCTCGATTGAACTGCACCGGTACGCCCGCCGAAGCAGCTGCTCCGAATGAGTGGGCCACGGCGGCGTGCAGTGGTCCGGCGGCGTCGGCCACGGCCTGTACGGAAGCCGCAAAAGTTACCAAATTGGCTTGGCGCCCCTCAGAAGCGCCGTGGGCCGGTCCATCCAGTGCAATCACGCGGTAGCCAGTAGCTGCCAGCTCTTTCGCCAAGACACCCCAGAAACTAGCGCGGTGCTCCCAGCCGTGTACCAGCAATACCGTCCGCACCCCGGCAGGATTCCATTCGTAGTACGCCACCCGGCCACTTTCGGCCTTTGTCCAGTGCTGCTGACTCCCAGCCAGCGCTTGTGCTTCCCAGCCCTTCAGGGGCAGTCGGCGCGGAGTGCAAAACAACCGCCAAGCCGACCTAAACGCCCATTCCGATGAAATGAGAGCTTGCAGCCGCAGCTTCAGTCGCAACAGCTTCAGGGCCGGCGGCACGGCCGGGTACGCGACCTTCACGGGCGGTGCAACGGGAGTTTCAGTAGCTTCCAAAGGGTACAGAGTAAGAGCGGGAGAGTACGTATTGAGCATGGCGCAAAACGGTATGTGGTGAACAAGCCAATGAGCTGCGAACTGACGCAAAAGAGGCGCCCAATCAGCTCTCCAACAGTACAGTTTCCCGCCTCGCGGCGAACAACTTTTGGCCGTGGCGGGGGAGAGCTATTCTGGCAGCAACTCGCTGCGCAGTTGGTCGAAAATCATGTAGAAATGCTTCTCATCGTGCACGCGGGCCACTTGTAGGGCGCCGGCCAAGGTGGTGAGTACCTGCGCCGCCTTGGCCAGTGGCTCGCCGCGGAAAACCAGGGTGCCAGCGGTGCGGCCAGCGGCCAGCACTTCGGCCAACCACTCGGTGAGTTCACGGTTGAAGAGGCGGAGCTCGCGCTGCATGGTTTCGGGTAGGGTGCGGAATTCCGCCGCTAGCGAGCCAAAAAGACACACGCGCTGCTCCTGCCGCAGGTGGGTGAGGTACACTCCCATCAGCGCCTCGAGCTGCGCAACGGGTGGCTGCTCTACCATGTGAGGCAGACCACGCCACTTGCGCAACCGACCCCGCTGCCGCTGAATAATAGTGGTGCCGAGCTCTTCTTTTGTGGGGTAGTGGTAGTGAATGGCCGCTGGCTTCACGCCTAGCTCTTTGGCAATGTGCTGGTAGCTAAACGCATTGAAGCCCCGAGCCAGCAATAGTTGCTCAGCCAAGTCAAGGACGCGGGTGCGGGTGTCAGGAAGGGAGGGAATTGTTTGGTTGGACATGATGGCCAAATGTACTTACTTATTACTAAGTAAGCAAGTAGAAAATATTGGCTTCGCTTCAAACTCGCTTGCAGCCAGCACTACACTAGCAACTCGCTTGAGCAGGTATACCGACTAGGCGAGAATTTTGCTGCGTTTGACGTCCAGACAACCTTGGTTATAGAAACTCTGGAAATAGTTTACTATCGAGCCGTAAGTTGCGCCTTCGGCGAGGCGCCTTTCGCCTTTCTTGTTGTTCATGATGCTAACTCTCCCCGCCGTGCGGGCCCAGTATTTTCCCCAATTTTCGTTTCTACGCTTTCAATGGAACCCTCAGCAGCAGGGCTTGCGGGGCTTGCGAGAGGGCCTAACGGGAATAGTGCAGCTTCTCGAACAAGGCACCGTGTCTACCATTCTGCTCGACATGAATGAGCTGCCCAGCCTGGGACTAGAGGAGCAGTTTTGGCTGGCCACGTACTGGATACCGCACGTATCGGTGCCCTCGCTACGGCAAGTGGCACTAGTACTGCCAACCAAAAACATGTACAACCAGATGGTAGCCGAAAGCCTGATTCGCGTTGGGCGGCCCTTTATCCACTACGACATCCAGTTTTTCACCGAAGTCACCAGCGCCTTGGACTGGCTGCTAGGGCAGCAACCCGCCGCCTTAGCTACAATCAGCACCGAGTGGCAAGCCGGCAACCTGACCCCAACAGTGTTATTCGGCTAAGTGCTGAGCTCTGAGAAGTAAGAGCTTAGGGCAGTTCATAGTTTTGTGTACGGCTGTCGTTCCTCCTTGCGGTTGGAAGGACAGCCGTACTTCTATTTGATTGGCTACCTTTTGGCAGCTGATTGTGAGAGTGAAGTCCCACTAGCATAGCCGCCGGTTTCGGCCCACAGCAGTAAAGCTTCGGCCAAGGGGCTCACCGGTAAGTCCACTAAGCGCACGCCGTAGCTTATCTCGGTGTCCGTCTCGCGCGTACGACTGCCAAAGGACACCAGCCGCCGCAGCCGCGCGGCATTGCGCCAATCGTGCAGGGTCACGGCGTCGGCCAGGGCAAAGGCGTTGGCGGGAATGCTGTAGCCCAGAATGAGCGGTCCGCTGTCCAAGTCGCCGAGGCCGGTGGTGTAGCGGCCGGGCCGTTCCCGATAGAGGCGCACCACGCCATAGTTCGTGCTGGCCTGTTCCCGAAACGAGGCGTATTGCTCAGCCGCCAGCGTGCTATCAAACCGGGCCAGAAACCAAATTCCCCATCCTAGCATAGAACCCCGCGGTTCCTCCATAGGCCGCCCCACCGAATCTACCTGCGACATAAGCAATCCGGTGCCTGGCTGCTGCCACTGCTGCCGAGCACGGGCGGTCCAGTGGCGGGCCGCCGCCTCGTAGGGGCTCCCGGTAAGACGACTGTGCAGCGCCAGGGCGGCCAGCGCTACCGTATTGTCTGGTAGCCAACGCTGGCCAGAATACGACTCCAAGCAACCCGTCGGGTCTTGGTTGAAGCGGTGATATAATGCTCCGGCCACGGCATCGTGCAGCGCGGCGTAGCGTGAATTGGGCACTAACTGGCGGTGGCAGCCCAGCATCAACGTCAAGTGCCCCAGATAGAGCACCGAGCGGGTTGTGTCGGGGAAAGTGGGGTCGAAGGCGTACTCAAATGGCCCACGAATGGGTTCGGATAAAGCTACCTGTATAGCCTGCTCGGTAAGCCGGCCGGCTTCGGCCCGGAAGCTGGTATCCTGCGCGGCTAGGTTGCTGAAAGCGTAGCTGGAAAAGGACAGGGTAAACAGGGCCCACTCCGGCGTCTGCTCGCCAATGGCCGCCAGCCCCGTACCCGGCCCCGCTCCTTCTCCAATCACGCGCGCCAAATAGTTGACTCGCTTGCGCAGCTCGGACTGGCGAGGCGGCTCATACGTTGGCTGGCTGAAACAGAGGCAAACGCCAACCACAACCACCGTTAGAAGTGCCAGCACCACCCCACCCCAGCGTATTATTCTAAGCATATAAATGACCTTAAGCGAATGTGACTGTGGCACGGACTTCAGTCCGTAGCCCTAATAGACGGCATGTCAGCAGATAGTGCATGAACTGTAACTCACAGCCTATTGGAGACAAATAGCGGGGCAACGAACTGAAGTTCGTGCTACACATCTGCTACCCTAGCCGCGCCAGCAGCTCTTCTACCTGCCGCTCCAACCGCGTCACCCGTTCCTCCATAGTGGAAGGCGGTCGAAGGTGAGTAGTGAAAACGGCTTTCACTTCCCAAATTTCCAAGGCTTGTTCCAGGGCAAATTCCTCGGCGCCGTAATCGGGGTTGTCGGCGCGCAGCTTGAGCACGTTGTTGGGTAGCCGTTCCGATAAGCGGCGCACCAGCAGGCGACTTTGCGTAACGAAGGCATAAATGCGGTGCACCCGCAGGTTGGGCGCGGCCAGATCGATGCGGCGGCACAGCACCACATCCTGGTGGCGCAGGCCCTGCTGCTGGTGCTGCATTTCGGCCCCTATTATTTCAAACGCCCGCGTGGCCGGGCCGAGCTGGTGCGGAAACGTGAGCGGCGGCAGCGTGTCGAGGAAGCTGGCTTTATGGTGCTGCACAATGTATTCGAGCAGCCGGTCGGTGGGCACGAAAGGCGTTACCGATTTCTGCTGATCGGCTGAAGCAGTGGCGAGAGCAGCAGTGGCTTCAGCAGGAGCCGTGTGCTGCTTGAATATATCGAAGTGGTAAAGCTCATTTACCGTCAGCTCTTTCGTTAGTAGCAAGTCTACGGACAAGCCAAAATGATGAGCAATCTGAATCAATGTCTCCATTTTTGGCTCGGAACGCCCTTCCTCATAAGCTCCCACACTAGGTCGTGCGAGGCCAAAAAGCTCTGCAAAAGCCGCCTGACTAAGCTTTTTTACCGTTCGAATCTTCCGAATGTTCTTTCCGACGTAAGACATCAGCAAAAATATTTTTCGCTCAAAATTTGAGCGTATCTAAAACTTTGAGTACTCTTGTGGCGTAAAGCTACCACAATACGAATACATGGTTTCACGAGGCGCTATTTTTTTGAGCCAGTAGCCACCGAACACGATAGCATAGTCCTGGCTGCTTCTATCCTCCTCCGCCGCTCTTAGCTTTTTTCTCCTCACCTTACTATATGGCCAACCACTACTTCTCTAAAATTCAGGGCTACCTGCTGGAAATGGGCTTCGACATCCGCCGCATCGACGAAGCCAACAACCTGCTGGTAGTAAGCAAGCCCGAGTTAGGCATCGAACATCTGGTGCTAGGCTGCGGAGAGCCGCTGCTCATCATGGAGCAATACCTGCTCGATCTGCCCGGCCCCAGCTGCGACGTCTACCAACGGCTGCTGCAAAAGAACCGCGACATCATCCACGGCGCCTTCGTGCTCGACGAGTCGGGCCGCAAGGTCATTTTCCGCGACACGCTCCAGCTGGAGCACCTCGACCGGCCCGAATTAGAGGCCGTCTTCAACTCGCTAGCCTTGCTGCTAAGTGAGTTCGGCGACGAACTGATTGCGTTTTCCAAAGCATAGGACGCAACTCGCTTCGCGCGCAACTTACTGCCCTCCTGATTATCGTTCACCGAGGCCCGAAGCGGGAGCTTCGCGCTACAACTCTCAAAGCCATGAACCTCTTCAATCGCATCTTCAAAATCGGACAGGCCGAAGCGCATTCGGCCGTCAACCAGCTCGAAGACCCCATCAAAATGACCGAGCAAGGTCTGCGCGACTTGCGCCAGGACCTCGACAAAGCGCTGCACGCGCTGGCCGAAGTGAAGGCCCTGGCCATTCGGGCGCGCAACGACGCCGACACCGAGCGCGGCCGGGCTCTCGAATACGAGAACAAGGCCGTGCTGCTCCTCCAAAAAGCGCACCGCCAAAAGTTGGAAACAACCGAAGCCGACCGCCTAGCCACCGAAGCCCTCCTCAAGAAGAGCCAACACGAAGCCCAAGCTGCCCGCGCCAGCCAGGACCAGCAGAAGTTTGAAGCCTCGGCCCAGCAACTCGACCAGAACGTACAGCAACTCAAAAGCACCATCTCGCAGTGGGACAACGAGCTGAAGACGCTGAAGGCTCGCGTGACGGTGAGTACGGCCACCAAAACCATCAATCAGCAGCTGGCCCAGCTCGACTCCTCGGGCACGGTAACGCTGCTGGAACGTATGAAGGAGAAAGTAGCCACCGAAGAAGCCCTGGCCGAATCGTACGGCCAGATTGCCCAGGAAAGCCGCAGCATCGACCAGGAAATCGATAAGGCTCTGGGCACTGCTGGCTCCGGCCAGGCCAACGAGGACTTGAAAGCTCTAAAGACTAAACTAGGACTGTAACACCACATGGACAACCGCATAAATCCTGTTGAGAAGACTTTGCTCATTATCTCTTTATTGCTGGTAATTAGCGGCTCCGCTCTGCGCATAACACACGTCATTGCTTATGGTGAAGGACAAGGTTTGGTAAGCATCGGCCTGATCTTGGCCCTCTTGGTTCACGGCCGCTATGCCAGGCGGCTGCGGCGGCGCAACAAGGAGCTGGAGCAATTGCTGGCACAGGCGCCGCGGCAACAAGAGTAGTTTCAGCCATCGCAGCAACTAAAAAGCTCCTCTATAGCGCAGGTCTCAATTCCTTTTCGGTTCTTTCGACAGCAAAGCGGCATTTTTCCCTTACTTGTTATGACTGAGCTGCTGCACGCGGCCGTTTCGCCGCCCAATATTCTTCCTACCAGTCTGCTGGTATTTGTCTTACTTTATTGGCTCACGGTCATTCTGGGCTTGCTCGATTTCAAAACCCTGGATATTTCCACCAGTCACGATCTAGACGTATCGCACCACGCCCACGCGGCCGTCGACCATTCCGGCGTGGGCGTGAGTTGGCTCAACAACGCGCTGGCCTTCTTCAACCTGGGCCGCGTGCCGCTGATGGTGTTTCTGAGCTTCGTGGCCCTGCCGCTTTGGATTGGCAGCATCCTGCTGAATCACTACCTCGGCAACGCGGCCCTGGTGCCCGGCCTGCTCTTTCTGATACCGCTGTTTATCGGCAGCTTGCTCCTAGCCAAGGTTCTGACGCTGCCCTTCGTGCACCTGTTCGCGGCCCTGGAACGCAACCACGACAGCGGCGCGCAGCCGCTCGGCAAAGTCTGCACGGTGCTGCTGCCTACCAGCCAGGAGCGGATGGGCCAAGCCAGCGTCCGGCTGCTCAACGGCGCCCCACTCGTGCTCAACGTGCGAGCCGCTTCCGCCACCTCCGAGCTGCGTAAAGGCGACTCCGCGCTGGTCATTGACTATGATGCCGAGCGGCGCTGCTATCTGATTGAGCCTTACGACGCTGCTTGATGCCACCACTGGAAACAAAACAACCATCCAAGCTCTGGCGAGTAGCCGAAACGCTGTTCGACTTTGTATTTGAGGCTATGCTTGAATTGATTGAAGCCTCTTGTGGCTTTCTCTTAGAATATTTTGACTGATGCTAGCTGACCCAACTCAAGTTCCACTGGCATCTATCAAACTCATCCTCTAACCTTTCGCTGAAATCTCTACACACAACTGGCGCATACGACGCGCCTTTACTTTCTCCTCTTGATTTTACTCTTACTCCTACGTCCATGTTAGAACAACTTTCTCTGGCGGTGATTGTCGTCTTCGCCGTCCTGCTGCTTGGCCTTATTGCCATTGTGGTGAAAATGTATCAGAAGGCCGTGCAGGGCGAAGCCCTGGTGCGCACCGGCCTCGGCGATACTAAAGTGTCGTTCAGCGGCATCTTCATTGTTCCCGTGCTGCACAAGCTGGAAATAATGGACATCACCCTCAAAAACATGGTGATTTCGCGCGCCGGCTCCGAAGGTCTCGTCTGCAAAGACAACCTGCGGGCCGACGTGAAGGTGAATTTCTTCGTGCGCGTCAACAAAACCCACGACGACGTGGTGCAGGTGGCCCAGAGCATCGGCTGCCGCCGTGCCTCGGATCCTACGGCCCTGGAAAACCTCTTTGACGCTAAGTTCTCGGAAGCCCTGAAAACGGTGGGCAAGCAGTTCGACTTCATCGAGCTGTATAACTCCCGCGAGCAGTTCAAGCAGGAAATCCTGCGCATCATCGGCACCGACCTCAACGGCTACGTGCTCGACGACTGCGCCATCGACTACCTGGAGCAAACCCCGCTTTCCTCGCTCAACCAGGACAACATCTTGGATGCCGAGGGCATCAAGAAGATTGTGGCCCTGACCTCGGAGCAGAAAATCCAGGCCAACTCCATTGCCCGCGAGATGCAGAAAACCATCAAGAAGCAGGACGTGGAAGCCCAGGAAACCATCTTGCAACTCGATAAGCAGCTCATCGAAAACCAGGAAAAGCAGAAGCGCGAAATCGCCAACATCAAGGCCCGCGAGCTGGCCGAAACCGAAAAGGTGCAGCAGGAAGAAAAGCTGAAAGGTGAGCGTGCCCGCATCACGACGGAGGAAGAAGTAGGCATTGCGGAGCAAAACCGCGACCGGCAGGTGCTGGTGGCCGAGCGCAACAAGCAGCGTACCGATGCCGTGGAAACCGAGCGAGTGGCTCAGGCTAAGGCGCTGGAGGCCAACGAACGGGAGCGGATTGTAGCCCTGGCGCAAATCGAGAAAGAGAAGGCCCTGGAGGAAGAGAAGAAGAACATCCAGACCATTATCCGGGAGCGAATTGTGGTGGAAAAAGCCACGGTAGCGGAAGAAGAAAAGATAAAAGACACCCGCGCCCAGGCCCAGGCCGAGCGCGAGAAGCTGGTAGCCGTAACGGCCGCCAAGCAGCAGGCCGAAGCCGCCACGGTCAGCCTCGTCGGCAACGCCGACATGGAGAAGCAGGCCGCCGAGTTCCGCGCCAAGCAAGCCCTAATTGATGCCGAAGCGGAAAAAGCTTCTGCCGAATTCAAGGCGCAGGCCATCCGGACGCTGGCCGAAGCCGAAGCCAGCAAAGCCGCCGCGGTAGGCCTGGCCGAAGCGCAGGTGATGCAGGCCAAAGCCACCGCCCGCCAGAAAGAAGGTGAAAGCGAAGCCACTGTACTTCAGCTCACCGCCACCGCCGAAGCCCAGGCCATTCAGGCCAAAGCCGGCGCGCAGGCCGAAGCTGACGAGAAACTGGGCCTGGTTGCCGCCAAAATCAACCGCGAAAAAGGGCTGGCCGACGCCGACATCATTCAGGCCAAAGCCGAAGCCGATCAGAAGAAAGGCCTCGCCGAGGCTGCCGTGTCGGAGCAGAAGTTTGCGGTGGAAGCCAAGGGCATCGAAGCCAAGGCCGACGCCATGAAAAAGCTCGATGGCGTGGGCAAAGACCACGAGGAGTTCAAACTACGCTTGGACAAGGAGAAGTCGGTGGAGCTGGCCCAGATCAGCATTCAGAAAGACATTGCCGCCTCGCAGGCCGACGTCATCGGCGAAGCCCTCAAAGCCGCCAAGATCGACATCGTGGGCGGCGAAACGATGTTCTTCGACCAGATCATCGGCTCTATCACGAAGGGTAAAATGGTGGACCGCGCTGTGCACAACTCCGAAGTGCTCGGCACCGTGAAGGACGCCTTCTTCTCCCTGGATGGCGGTGGCGACTTCAAAACCAACCTGCGCCGCTTCATCGACCAGTTCGGCCTGAACAGTGAAGATATGAAGAACCTCAGCGTCTCGGCCCTACTGCTCAAGCTCCTGAACAAGGCCAACGACGATGCCACGCGCAATACTATCACGCAGCTGGCTAGCACGGCCCAGGCGCTCGGCATCGGCGACAAGCCGGTGAAAATGCTGGAGCTGAAGTAGGACCTCACCCCCCGGCCCCCTCTCCTCCCGGAGAGGGGGAGCCACGGCGGCGCGACTTTAGGCGTTGTAATATGTGACTCACATGGTCCCTATGGAATTTGATTATCATGACGATACTAATCGTCAGGCTCCCCCTCTCCCAGAGGAGAGGGGGTTGGGGGGTGAGGTGAACGAGCCTTACCGGATGTACACCACCGACGCCACCCGCTGGAAGAACTCGTTGAAAGAATATGCCCGTACGAACCGCAAAGCTCCAACGCCTGCCGAAGACCACCTCTGGCAGCACCTACGCGGCCAAAAGCTGGGCGTACGATTCCGTCGCCAACACGCTATCCAGCAGTTTATTGTCGACTTCGTGTGCTTAGCTGCTTGGTTGATTATTGAAGTAGATGGCAGTGTCCACGCAGATGCCGCACAAGCAGAGTATGATGGAGGTCGTACCCACGATTTGCAGGAGCTAGGCTTTCTGGTACTGCGTTTTACCAATGAAGAAGTGCTTCATCAAACACCGCAGGTGTTACAAACTATTGTGGAGCATTTGAAAGTACTCTATCCTGGCTACACGCAGTAGCTTCACCTCACCCCTAGCCCCCTCTCCAAAAGAGAGGGGGAACTAGTTTTAGAGCTCTACATGCTTCTGCGCTTTCCCAAGCCTCTCTTGCTTCCCGTGCCGCTAGCAGCTCTCCTGCTTAGCTGCCAGCCTGACCGCCCCGCCGATACGCCCCAACAAGCTTCGCCCGACACGGCCGCTTCTGGTGCTCCAACCGCCTCGGCTGCTACGTGCGCTGACCGGATAAAGACCTTTCTGCGCTGGTATGCTCGCTACTATGAGCGCAACGACACCAGCACGTACTTCATCAACAGCCCACTTCGGGCCGACGAAGACTCGGCGACCTTGGCGAAGATGCCACGCGGCAATATCAGCCCGACGAAGTACATGCAGCTGAACCGACGCAAGCTGGCCGTATACCTCGACACGCTCCGCCGCTCCGGCTACTTCTCAGCTAGCTACTTAGCTGAAAAGCGCGCTTCTATCCTGGAACGGGGCCGTTCTTTGGAGGCAATCAGGCAAGAGGAAGGTCCACCCGAAGGATTCGACTCCGACGAAGTGCTGAACACGCAAGACATCTACGGTCTGGAGGAAATCGACAAGCTGACGGCCTACCAACCGGCCAAGCTCAAGCCCGGCACGCAGGCCTACCGCCTGCCCGTCCTGCCCGATTTCAGCTGGTACTTCTACGTCAAGCAGGAAAACGGCCGTTGCGTTATCGATAGCCTGACGTCGGATTAGCCACAGCTTCTCCGCGGCGCAGTAAAGCAGTACCCCCCCCCAGGATCATCAAGTACTCCTAGCCATTCACTAGCTCTACAAACTACAACAAGAGCCCCTCTCCCTGTGGAGAGGGGTTGGGGTGAGGCAACTAGAACTAGAGACACCTTCATGGAACAAGCCACCCAACTCGAAACCGGCACCTACGAAATCCTGCGCAACCGCCTGCAAAAAAGCAGCGCCGACTTGCGCCAGCGCCTCGACACGCTCAACACCGAGCGCAAGCAGGTGTTCGGGGCCGTGGATACGCGCCTTATTGGCACCGGCCGCATCACGACGGACAACAACTGCGTGCCCTGGGACATGGTACCGGTGGGGCAGCGCTTCCTGTTTGGGTACAACGTGGTGCTCGGGCTGAAGGCGGAACCAGACCTGGCGGACGTGTTTGGGGTGTACGAGTACGCGGAGCACGACTTCCGGCCCCAGAGCCTGGAGCTGTTGCAGCAGCCGCAGTTCGTGGAAGAATTCCGCAACCTCTACCGCTACTACAAAAACACGCAGTTCGTGAAGTTTGCGCTGATGGGCACGCACCTGTTCATGGTGTTCCGCATCGGTAAGAGCGCCACCGACGTGAAGACGTTTAAGTGGCTGGTGCAGGGCAACACGCTCAGCTACCTCGACAACCGCTCCGACCACGAGTACGCCTTCCCGCCCCAGCACGAGTTTCAGTGGAAGCGCGCCACCCGCGACATGCAGCGCGGCGGCAAGCACCCGCACGTGAGCATCGAAGACAAGGTGTTCGTGGAAACCGTGGGTGGCGACCTCACCATCAAAGTAGAAGACAACACCGCCACTGGGCAGGGCATTCTGAGTGAGCCGGTCGACAACAAGGACCAGACGCTCGACGACTCGGAAATCTACTTCGCCAGCATCGGCAACCTGATTCTGCTCAAGATCCGGCCCTACCAGGAGCAGCAGTACCGCTACTTTATCTTCAACCACCGGCTCCAGCAGGCCCAGCGCCTCGATGCCCTGGCCGATGCCTGCGTGCTGCTGCCCGACGGGCAGGGCCTCATTTTCCCGCACGGCTTCTACCTGCAAACTGGCGACAACAAGCTCTTCGACAACGGCCTGCGCGACATGCTGTTCGAGAAGCGCCTCGTCTCGCCCAACGGCGAGGATTTTCTGTACGTGTTCTACAACCGCGACCAGGGCACGTATCTGCTGCTGAGTTACAACCGCATTGCCCAGCGCGTCGACAACCCCATCGTGTGCCACGGCTACGCGCTGTTCGAGAACGGCGAGCTGTGCTACTTCCGCGCCGACGACGAGCCCAAGAAGCACCACGCCGTGCAGATCTGGCAGACGCCCTTCACTGGCCCCGACTTCCAGTTGCCCGTCACCTCCGATTCCTACCTCTACAAGCTCGGCAACAAGGAGATAGTGCGGGCCATGAGCGAGGTGCAGGAGGTGCTGACGCTCACTAGCAAGGACGATTCCTACGCCGGCCTCTACCTCGACCTCATTCGCCAAACCACCGCCCTCACCGACTCCTACCACTGGCTGCGCGAACCCGCCGCTCAGGCCCTGGCGGAGCCGCTCGGCGAAATCCGGCAGACCGCCTCGGCGGCCGTGGCGGAGTTTGAGAAGGTGCAGAGCATCCGCAAAAACACCCTCCAGCAAACCCAGACCGTTTTTCAGAAGGCAGACGACCTGGCCGGCCGCATCCGCCGCGCCGCGCCCGACACCGTGACGGAGTTCGTGGGGCTGCTAGGCGAGTTGCGCGCCGTGCGGGGCGAGGTAATTTCGTTGAAAGAGCTGCGCTACGTGGAGGTACCCGCCGTGGAAGCCCACGCCGCCACCCTCGAAACGCTGAGCAAGGAAGTAGCCACCCAGACCGTGGAGTTCCTGCTTAAGCCCGACGCGCTGGCGCCCTACGCCACCCGCGTGCAGGCCATTGAGGAAGGTGTGGCGCAGGTGCAGAAAACCGTGGAGGCCGACCAGCGCGAGCAGGAAACGGCCGCCATTGCGCAGGAGCTGGAATTGTTGATTGAAGTTGTCGGCAACCTGCCCATTCCCGACCCCACCCAAACTACGGCCATCATCGACAACATTTCGGTGGTGTACGCCCGCTTCAACCAGATTCGGGCGGCGCTGAAACGGCGGCGGCAGGCCCTGGCCGGTACCGAGGCGCAGGCCGAATTCACGGCCCAGCTCAAGCTGCTCGATCAGGCCCTCACCAACTACCTCGACCTGGCCGACGCGCCCGCCAAGTGCGACGAATACCTCACCAAGCTCATGGTGCAGCTGGAGGAGCTGGAAGGCAAATTTCCCGACTTCGACCAGTTCCTGAGCCAGCTTGCCACCAAGCGCGAGCAAGTGTACGAGGCGTTTGAGAGCAAGAAAGTGGCCTTGGTGGCGGCCCGCAACCAGCGCGCCACGGCCCTGCTGCAAAGCGCCGAGCGGCTGCTGAAAGCCGTGCAAACCCGCCTCGGCCGCCTGGAATCGGTGGCCGACATCAACGGCTACTTTGCGGCGGACCTCATGGTGGAGAAGGTGCGCGCCACGATGGAAGAGCTGCGCAAGCTCGGCGACGCCGTGAAGGCCGACGACGTGCAAAGCCGGCTCAAGACCCTGCGCGAAGATGCCGTGCGCCAGCTCCGCGACCGGGCCGACCTCTACGCCGAAGGTGGCCAGACGCTCAAGTTCGGCCCCCACGCCTTCACCGTGAACACCCAGCCGCTGGACCTGACGGTGGTGCTCCGCGACGGTGACCTGCACTACCACCTCACGGGCACCAATTTCTTCCAGAAAATTACCGACCCAGCTCTCCTCTCGGCTCGCTCGGTGTGGGAGCAAACCGTGGTGTCGGAAAGCCAGGACGTGTACCGGGCCGAGTTTCTGGCCTGGCGCATTCTGCAAGCCGCCCAGCATCCCGCCCCCGCCGACCCTGAAGCCGGCCGCCCGGCTGTGCTGTCGATTCAAGACCTCTCCCACCTGAGCCAGCCGGAGCTACTCGCCTACGTGCAGCAGTTCATGGCCGCGCGCTACGCCGAGGGCTACCTCAAAGGCGTACACGACCACGACGCAACTTTGCTGCTGGCGGCCCTGGTGCGCCTCACCCGCTCCGCCGACCTGCTCCGCTACCCGGCCGAGGCCCGTGCCGCCGCCAGCCTGTTCTGGCTCCGCTTCTGCCACCCCGACCAACGCGCCCACTGGGAGCGGCAGCTGCAAGGCATTGGCGTGCTGCTACAAGTCTTCCCCGATTCGCAGGAGTTCGACGACCTCAAAGCCGAGCTGCAAACGGCCGTGGAGACCTTCGCGCGGCAAACCAACCTCTTCACGCCCGACCAGGTAGCGGAAGCCGGCGACTACCTCTTTCACGAGCTCACCCACACCGGCACCTTCATCATCTCCCAGGAAGCCGCCGACCAGTACCAGCAGTTCCAAAAGTCCCTGCAAGAGCGCCAGGCCACCGACCTGTTCCAGCAGTCCGTAGCCAGCCTCCAAGACCAGCCCGCCGCCCAGTTCCAGCTCATCCGGCAGTGGGTGCAGAGTTGCCTCACCCCCCGGCCCCCTCTCCTTCAGAGAGGGGGAGCCACGGCGGCACAAGAGCAACCCAACCCCATAAAAACATCACCTTCAGACTCAATTTTAATATCATCAGACATAGCACCTTCGTCTGGCTCCCCCTCTCTGAAGGAGAGGGGGTTGGGGGGTGAGGCTTACGAAACCGCCGTCCTCCTCCTCACCAACACCTACGACTCCGCCCGCGTGGTGCACACGCCCCTGCGCGAAACCCTCGAAGGCTTCCAGGGCGCCCACCCGCGCATCGTCACGAACAACGAACAGCAAAAAACGAAAAACGAATACCGCCTCGACTTCCCAGATTTCCGCCGCCGCCTGCTGCACTACGACCGCACCACAGTGCCGCAGTTCGAGGCGTTCCAGGAAACCAAGAAGCTGCTGCTCGCCCGGGCCACGCAAGACCTGCGGCTGGAAGACTTCCGCCCCCGCGTACTGACTTCGTTCGTGCGCAACCAGCTCATTGATAAAGTGTATTTGCCACTCATCGGGGCTAACCTGGCCAAGCAGATTGGGGCGGCGGGCGAGAGCAAGCGCACCGACCTCATGGGTCTGTTGCTGCTGATTTCGCCGCCCGGCTACGGCAAAACCACGCTCATGGAGTACGTGGCCAACCGCCTCGGCCTCATCTTTATGAAAATCAACGGGCCGGCCATTGGGCACGCCGTGACGAGCGTGGACCCGGCGCAGGCTCCCAACGCCGGGGCGCGGCAGGAGCTGGAAAAGCTGAACCTGGCTTTCGAGATGGGCGACAACGTGATGATTTACGTCGACGACATCCAGCACTGCAACCCCGAGTTCTTGCAGAAATTCATTTCGCTCTGCGACGCGCAGCGCAAGATTGAGGGCGTGTACCAGGGCCGCGCCCGCACCTACGACTTCCGGGGTCGCAAAGTGGCCGTGGTGATGGCCGGCAACCCCTACACCGAAAGCGGCGACGTATTCCAGCTGCCCGACATGCTGGCCAACCGCGCCGACATCTACAACCTCGGCGACATTCTCACGGCCGGCTCCGAAGACGCGTTCCGTCTCTCCTACCTCGAAAACGCCCTCACCAGCAACAGCGCCCTGGCTCGCCTCGCCACCCAGAGCCCCCAGGACGTGCCCGCCCTCATCCGCCTCGCCGAAACCGGCCAATCAGAAGGCCTATCCTTCGAGGGCAACCACACGCCCGAGGAGCTGAACGAGTACGTGGCGGTGCTCCAGAAGCTGCTGCGCCTCCGCGACGTAGTGGCCCGCGTGAATGCCGCCTACATTGCCTCCGCCGCCCAGGCCGACGCTTACCGCACCGAGCCGCCGTTCAAGCTGCAAGGCTCCTACCGCAACATGAACAAGCTGGCCGAAAAGGTGCGCCCCGTCATGAACGACCAGGAAATTACGGACTTGCTGGCCGCCCACTACGAAAGCGAAGCCCAAACCCTGACCAGCGCCACCGAAGCCAACCTGCTCAAGCTGCGCGAGCTGCTCAGCTGGCTCACGCCGGAAGAGGAAACCCGCTGGCAGGAAATCAAAGCCACCTTCCGCGACAACCTGCGCAACTCCGGCGCCGGCCAAGTCCTCCAGGTACTCACCAAGCTAGAAGCCATTGCGGGCGGATTGAGCGGGATTCAGGAGGTGTTGAAGCGGGAGTAACAGCCATTCTAGCCCGTCATGCCTCTATTGGCCCAACAGGATGCCTCTTTAACACTTCCCTAATTCGAAATACTAAAGGAGGCTTTGCGCTTCTCAGAGGCAGGTCCTTCGCAGGCTCAGGAGGACAGGAAGATTACCAAATCCAGAATTATCTACCTTCACCTGTGGTTATCCTCTCAAAACGAATCATCCGCGAGTTTGGAGAGCAGTACCCCGATGCCGCCGAAGCTTTGCGCGTCTGGTTTGCCGTAGTGGAAGCCGCCGACTGGAATAGCTTGCCGGAGTTGAAATCTATCTACCCTGCGGCTGACTACGTAGGCAACGACCGGTATGTCTTCAACATTCGCGGCAACCGCTACCGCCTTATTGCCCGCATTCATTTCGATATTTGAACGGTGTATATCCGCTTCCTTGGCACCCACTCCGAATACGACAAAATCGACGCCCGTATCATCTAACGCTAGTACCGCCATGCAACTCCGTACCGAAGCCGATTATACCCACGCGCTACACCAGTTCGAACTGCTAGCAGGGGAAGATTACGCTGCCGACGATGCCAAGAAACAGCATCTTATCGAGCTACGCGACGCCATCAACGCTTACGAAAACGACCACGGCCACGAGCCCGGCTCACCGCAAACCTTAGCGGGCCGCATCGAAGTGGAAATGTTCAAGCGCCGCCTCAAGCAAAACCAGCTGGCCGAATTACTCCAGATTAGCCCCAGCCGCCTGAGCGAAGTACTGCGCGGCCGGCGTAAAATCAACCTTGACCTCGCCAAGCGGCTCTACAAGGAACTCCAGATTCCGGCCGAATTCATCCTAGAAGCGGCTTAATTACCTCCCCAAGAAAGCTCATTGGCAAGCATCAAATCCACAACCTGCGCAACTCCGGCGCCGGCCAGGTCCTGCAGGTACTCACCAAGCTAGAAGCCATTGCCGGTGGTCTGAGCGGGATTCAAGAAGTATTGAAGCGGGAGTAGTGCTGCCTTAGTTTACAGCGGCTACGGAGCGGTTTCTCAACCCCACCCCCGGCCCACGCCGCTTGATGCGCGGAATCCTCCGGGAGAGGGGTGCACCCCTCTCCCGGAGGATTCCGCGCATCAAGCGGCGTGGGCCGGGGGTGGGGTCCACCAGTCACACATTCCACATGAGTCCCCTAAGCCTTAGCCTAATTGGAATCTGCGTGCTGGCCCTGGCGGCGGGCAGCTGGCGGGCCCGCCCCGCCCTCTCGCCGGAACCCACCCAGGGCGAAACCCCAAACCAAGCTCCGCCCGCGCTGGTGGTAAGCACCCTGGCGGGCCTGCCGCTGCCCCCCACCTACGCCGATGGGCGGGGAACCAACGCCCTATTTGACCGCGTGGGACCCGTGGCGGCCGATGCCCGAGGTAATCTGTATCTGGTAGCCGGGCAGCAAGTGCGCAAAATCACCCCCGCGGGCCTGGTGAGCACCCTGGCCGGGGAGCCACCAGCCCAACAAGTGCAGGTGCAGGAAGGCGGGGTGATGCGCCTCACGGGTGCCGCCGGCACCGCCGATGGCCGGGGGGCGGCGGCCCGGTTTGGTTCGCCCCAGGGCATTACCGTCTCGGCCAACGGCACGGTGTACCTGAGCGAGAACAACACCATCCGCCGCATCAGCCCGCAGGGCGAGGTAACGACCATAGCCGGGCAGCCCGGCTACGGCGACGAAGCAGCGGGCCACCGCGACGGACCGGCCGCCCAGGCCCTGTTCCGGTATCCTCTCGGCCTGGCCCTCGACGCGGCCGGCAACCTGTACGTGGCCGACTCGCAAAACAAAGCCATCCGTAAAATTACCCCGGCCGGCATGGTCAGCACGTTGGCAGGCGGGCGGGACGAAGACGGCAGGGGTGGTAGCGTAGATGGCGTAGGCCGGGCCGCCCGCTTCGAACATCCTACGGCCCTGGCGCTGGCTCCCGATGGCGCCCTGCTGGTAGCCGATACGGGCAACGGCTGCATTCGCCGGGTGAGTATGCGCGGGGAGGTCACCACCTGGGCGGGGACCATGACCAACACCCGGACCGGCAACTGGCCGGGCGCGGAGCTGGACCTCGACGGAATTCAGAGCATGGTGGTCGATCCGCGGGGCACCATCTACTTCACCTCCAGTGATACCCGCCACACCGTGCGCCGCATTCTGCCCAACCGTACCGAGCCCGTCAGCCCCTGGGCCGGGCAGAAAGATGCCCGCGCCTACGCCGATGCCCCTACGCCCGCCGACGCCCGCTTCAACTTCCCCGACGGCCTGGCCCTGGGCCCCGACGGCACGCTCTACGTGTCCGACGTGCAGAATGGCGTGCTGCGGGCCATTGCCCCCACCGGCCAGGTAACCACGCTGGCCGGGCAGCCGCCCCGCACCACCCTCGACGGCTCCGCCGCGACGGCCACGTTCTACCGGCCCCGGGGCCTGGCCCTCGAACCCAGTGGCAACCTGCTGGTGGCCGATTTCGGCAACGGCCTGGTGCGCCGCGTGAGCCCCACCGGCGACGTACGCACCATCGCGGGCCGCTTTCCGCCGCCGGAAGTACGCAGCCAGGCACCCGAAGAACTATTCGGCCCGGCCGGCGTAGCGCTGGGGCCCGATGGCGCCGTATTCGTGGCCGATGAAGGCCGCAACACCATCTACCGCATCAGCCGCCAGGGCCAGGTGCAGGTCTGGGCCGGGCAGCCCGGCATTGTGGCCGGCAGCAACGACGACGGCTGGTTCGCCAAGGCCCGGTTCAACAACCCCAGCACTATTGCCGCCACCCCCGACGGCACGCTCTACGTAACCGACAACGAAACCGGGGGCGTGCGCCGCATTTCCCCCAAAGGCCGGGTGAGCAGCCTGCAAAAAGGCGATACGCGGCGCGTGAGCCCGTTCAGCAACGAAGGGCACTACGTCTACCCCGGCGCCGTAGCCGTGGGGCCCGATGGCGCCGTGTACGTGCTGCAAGGCCGCCTCACCCGCTACCCGCCCAATGGCGGCCGGCCAGTGGTACTGGCCGGCGACTACGAGCCCGGCTATGCCGATGGCCCCGGCACCCAGGCTCGCTTCCGCTACCCCACCGGCCTGGCCGTAGACGCGCACGGCAACGTGTTCAGCGCCGACCGCGGCAACCACCTCATCCGCCGCGTGAGCCCCCAGGGCGAGGTAACCACCGTGGCCGGGCAGGTGGGCCGCCACCGCTTCGAGCAGCCGCTCAACGAATACTACCTGCGTTTCTACGGGCCCGACGAGAGCGGCGGCATGGAAGGACAAGCCATGGGCGACCACCGCGACGGCCCCGCCGCCCTCGCCCGCTTCAACCACCCCGCCGCCGTAGCCATAGCCCCCGACGGCACCCTCTACGTAGCCGACGAGGACAACAACCGCATCCGAGTTATTAGGCCCGCCATGCCGGAACGTCCTAAGTAGGGTGTGCAGGCACTACGCCAAAAGAACGTCATGCTGAGCTTGTCGAAGCATCTCTACCGCTTCATTCGGCTGAAACCGCTCAATAGAGCTGAGCACAATCGGATGTCAAAAATGCAGCATGATGTTTCGAAAAGCGCACCTCACAACGCGGCTACGACTCTCTAAGTATTGAAGGATGATGTATGCTCCTTCGTAGCAGACGACGATACATCCTCCAGCAAAAAGGAACAAACAGCCATATGTCCTATTACTTATGTATCTCGTTGCTTGCTTAGTTAGTTAAAAATATGTTAACTTTCCACACCCTTTCTCGAACAAAATCGATGACAGTCAATTAAAATGGTTCTTTTAAACGATGAAGTGTGTATCATTACTTCATGCAACGAGGAATTACAATTAGTGTAGTACTTATAATAAAAAGTATATCATGATAAAAACTGAGCACGGCACCTTTGAGGGAAATTCCTGGGAGGACTTCTGCCAACTATGCTTCAAGTTGAAGTATGAAATAGAGGGATATCAAAAAATACCTGCTTGGCAAGGAGACTTAGGCATTGAAGGGTTTACGAGAACAGGCAAGGTATTTCAATGCTATTGTCCTGATGTCGATTATCCACCAGACAAACTTTATGAAGAGCAAAGGGATAAGGTAACATCCGATTTAAACAAATTGGTATTATACGAAAATCAACTAAAAAAATATTTCAAAGATATAAAGATAAAAGAATGGATATTTGTAACTCCCGAATATAAAAAGAAAGACTTAGTTAAGCATTGCAGGGACAAAGCCGATGAATATAGAAACAAAAACTTATCTATTCTAGATAACAGCTTCGACGTTTTGATACATGACATAGGTAATTTCACTGGACAAGTTGCCTTGGTCAAAGGATACCAGCAGCGCAAAGTTGACATAGTACCTCAGAACACTGCAACAGTTACAGACATTATAAATTGGAAAACCGCTCAAATACCATACGTTGAAAATGCTGTTAGAAAGCACGAGCTACGCTTACCACCTCAAATTAAGAACAAAGGCGAAAAAATAGATATCCTCACACAAAACTCGATTAGCGATTTTCTTAACGGCGATATTCTCTTAAGAAAATGGGAACAAACTTATCCGGAAGACTATGAAAGATTCATTAGAATTGTTGATCAATACGAAAAGAGAGTTGCTGAAAAATGTTTCTTATCTACTCTAAGCAGCAATACTCTTTATGATGAAATAGGATTAGAATTGAAATTGAAACTTAAAAGTTCTTTTCCAAATCTCGATGAAGCAATGATTGACAGATTGAGTGATTACGTGCTAGCAGATTGGATAATAAGATGCCCTATTAATTTTGAGTAATGGAACCAATAGAAGCAAGAAAATTATCGTTTACGAAACGCCCGATAGGCGTTCCAGTGAATTATCGACCTATGTATAAAATCGCAGAAATAGTCATAGTTTTAAAACTTTGTTGCCGAAATGAAACATCTGATTTGCTAAAATTACATCTATTCTCTTGGGCGCTCAAGAGCGAAGCTAATAGCATTAAGTTATTAAATTTCATTAGAAGTAATTATCAGGGCAACTTTTCTGTATGGGGAATGGAGCCTACTTTAAATCGCGCTATGCAACTAGCCGTTGCGGATAATATATGCATTATGACAAACGACCAAAAATATCAATTAACAAAAAAAGGAGATGATTTATACACAAAATTAGAACAGGATAAAGAACTATTTAATAACGAAAAAATCTTTCTAAAATCAATTGGCAAGAATAAAATAACAGAGTCTCGAATCAAGTCAATGTCTCAAAACTGGATAATTGAACATGCTTAAAATCAATGCTATCAAATTGGAGGTCAACACCACAAGTGGGCTTTTTGAAACTAATTTCAATTTTAAGCAAGGTCTTAATATAATAAGAGGTGATAATAGTTCGGGAAAAAGTAGTTTGTTTCAAGCTATCCTATATGCTTTGGGATTTGAGGAATTGCTTGGAGGCCGCAATGAAAAGACAATGCAATCTGTGTTGAGAGACTACGTAGAGGATGCAGATGGTAGTCTCTACGAAGTAACTCAGTCTTTCGTTTATCTAGAAATAGAGAACAAGAGCAAAGTAGCAACATTTAAACGCAGTGTAATTAGCAGCATAAAGAAACCGCAACTTATTGATATTATACTAGGACCAGCTTTAACTCAATCCGAGGAATTCTATGATGTAATGCCAACATATGTACATGATGCTGGCAGTGCAACCAACGAACTTTATGGTTTTCACAGGTTCCTATCCACGTTTCTTGAATGGGATTTACCTGAAGTTTTAAACACTAAGGGTGACCTCTCTAGGTTATTTCTACAGCAAATAGCTCCTTCTTTCATAATTGAACAAAAAGCAGGATGGTCTGATTTCCTAGCTACGACACCTTATTATAGCACAAAGAATGTAAAGGAAAGAGCACTTGAGTTCGTCCTAAGCTTAGACGTATATGAAAATGAAAAAAACAAACAGCAGATAAACACAGACAAGCAAATATTACAAAGTAAATGGGAAAATATTTTTTCCCAACTACATAGATTATCGGAAAGAAGCGGAGGCCAGCTCGTAGGAATATATTCAAAACCATTTATAATCAATAACATTAATGATATACAAATAAGATATATAAAGGGCGACAATACTTTATCTCTATCAGAATACGTAGATACTTTTAAACAAGCGTTGCGGAAGATAGAATTACAAAGAACAAAAACTGTTGGAGAAAATACTCAATCTAACGAATTGTTACTAAAAGATTTAAGCACGAGTCTAAGCTATATTTCTTTAAATTATGATTTGTTATTCAATGAAATCAATCTTGATAAAGACAGATTACAACAATACAATAATCAATTAAAAGTAATAGTAGATGACCTAAAAAAGAACAAAGGAGCTTTAAAAATAAAAAAATTTGGCGGTGATATAGGCTCTATGACCTCATTGAATGTGTGTCCAACGTGTGAACAAGAATTAAAAGATTCCTTACTGCCAATTGATATTAATCAAACTCCAATGAGAATTGAAGACAATATTTCATATCTCGAATCCCAGGAAAAAATGATTACTTTATATATCAATGGTCAAAACAAATCAATAGCTAATAAGTCACTTGAATTATCTAAACAGGAAATTCTGCTGTCAGAGACAAGAACTCAAATTAGAAAAATAAAGCAAGAACTATTAGAAAATGACAGAATGCCCTCAGAAGCTGAGATAGAAAAGAAGCTTACATTAAGAAAGCAGATTGACTTCTACGAGAGAGTAAACGAAGAATTATATGAAATAAAGCAACAGATAAAGGAATTCTCTGTAGAGTTTAGCGAAATTTTGAGCAGAGAGAAGAACTTACCAAAAGACTTTTTTTCATTTGAAGATAGAAATAAGCTAAAAAGTTTGGAAAACAATTTTATAAACCTACTTAATAAGTTTAACTATAGAAGTAAGACATTTGAAAACATTATTATTTCGCATGACAGTTATCTACCTGTAATCAAGAAAAAAGTTGAATCAGGTGCTGAAAAGCACTATGATATTATATTCGACTCTTCGGCAAGTGACTTCATCCGGAGCATTTGGGCTTATACCATCTCTCTACTGAAAGCTGCTATCGAGTTCAATACTAACCATCCTAGAATACTAATATTTGACGAACCAAAACAACAAGATATCGCCATGAAAAATTTTAGAACCTTCCTTGAAGAACTCTCAAATTTCACAGAACAACAGGTTATCGTATTTGCTTCTTTTGAAAATTCTGACGCTTCATTTTTAGACGCAACGAAAGACTTGAAATTCACATTAAACAGAATCAACAAGAGACTTGTAGAACGAAAAAAAATCCAGAACGACAATAATAGCTATTGAAAGACACACAAACTGCGTGAGCTTGCAGCTTATAATGAGCCACCACAAAGCGAAGACCTATTGTACCCTAATAGGTAGGCAGAACTATACATAACATTCAAGTAGCAATGGGGAATGTTTGTGTTCCTGATTAAGTCTACTCTATACCTTTTACTTATTTAACGTAACACAAAAAACGCCCCGGCAACCACCGGGGCGTTTCCATTTAAACCGAAGTCGTTAGGCTCCCCCTCTCCACGGGAGAGGGGGCCGGGGGGTGAGGCCCCCCTACCGCACCACCCACCTACCTTCCCCATCCACCTGCTCCAGCAGCACCAGCAGATACGGCGCCTCTTCCGCCCCGAGCTGGCTGTAATCGGCCAGTCGCAGGTCCGTACGGTGTTTCACTACCACGCCCTGGCCGGGGGCCGGCGCGGCGGTGCTGGTCAGGGCCGTGTAGTAGCGCAGCGTGAGGCCCTTGCCGCTGCGGTTGCCCAGCGTCGGCTGGGGCAGGCTGGTTTCGCGCCGGTCGTAGACCAGCGTGGGCTTGCCGTACTGCGCCACGCCCCGGTACCGGGCCCCGCGGGTGGCCGCCGTGCGCACCAGTCGGCGCACCGCCTCGTACTGCGTCACCAGCGCCGGCTGGGCCAGCTGCTGGGCGCGCACCAGCGGGTCCAGCGCTTTGTCGAGCACGGTGGTGGCGTCGGCGAAGAGCTGTTCCAGCTGCCCGGTGGCCGTGCTGGTGCCCGTTTCCACCTGCCGGGCCGTGGCCTGCGTGTCAGCCAGCTCCCGGATATCGGCTTGCAGCGTGGTGCGCACGGCCGGGTCGTAGCCCGCATCGGCCAGCTCCTGCGGGTCCACCACGTCCACGCTCTGGTCAATCTTGCGCAGGTAAGTCAGCAGCTCCGCTTCCTTGGCTTTCACCACCCGGCTCAGCGGGTCCTTCAGGTCGCCGAGCAGCGCCGGATCGGAGCTGACCGTGGTGAGGAGCAGCCGCAGAATTTCCCCCTTCTGGGCGGCCTCGGCCTTCACCACCTGGCGGGCGCGCGTAATGCCGGCGGTGCTGCGGTCCTGCTCCTTCTCCACGGCCGCGATACGCGCCACCAGCGCCGCCAGCGCGTCGCGCCCCGCCCCAATGCGCTTAATAGTCACCAGCGGCGCCCCCGCCTCGGCGAAGAAGCGCAGCACCGCCGCATACATGGTTGCCTGATTCTGTTGTTTGGTGTTCATAATGCCTATGCGTAAAAAAGTAAGAGTGGAAATAAACCTGCCCAACCAGGCAAGCCGCAAAAGCTACCACTTTACCACCTAAGCACAACTATATACCGATGTCTATCACAAATTTTTCTTCCGCCCCGCCCTAGCCGCCGCCACACTCCAGACGGCAGATGGCAGCCGCAAGCAAACAGCCATCACCCGCAAGCGAACAGACATCACCCGCAAGCGAACAGCAATCACCCGCAACCATACAATCATCACCCGCAACGCGCCAGTCATCACCCGCAAGCAAACAGACATCACCCGCAACCATACAATCATCGCCCGCAACCATACAATCATCACCCGCAAGCAAACAATCATCACCCGCAAGCGAACAATCATCAGCCGCACCCGAACAGACATCACCCGCAAGCGAACAATCATCACCCGCACCCGAACAGACATCACCCGCAACCGAACAGACATCGCCCGCAACCGAACAGCCGTCAGCCGCAAGCCGACAACAACCCGCCGCCCATCCACCACCCGGCGCTTTCCATCAGGCACCCGCTCCCACTCCATAATGCCCCCTCGCCCGGCCCACCCACGATTCCGCCCTCCAACCAGCAACCCAGAGTATTTCTCAACTCAACGTACACCTGCTGACGTCTGGCTCCCCCTCTCTGAAGGAGAGGGGGCCGGGGGGTGAGGCCCCCAGCCCCTGCGCCACGGCCGTCGCGCAGCAAGCCAAGAAGGAAGCGGCTAACTGCCCGATAGCCAAGCTTACCCAAATTACCGCGAAATTGCCCCCAACCCCCCGCCCCTATGCCGCACCCGAAACTCCTGCTCTTCCTGCTTCTCCTCCTGCCCCAGCTCGCGCGGGCCCAAAAAGCCGCCCTGCCCGATGCCGCGCTAACCACCCTCATCGACAGCGCCGGCATCCCGGGCCTGGCCGTGGCCGTCATCAACCCCAAAGGCATGGTCTGGGCCAAGGGCGTGGGCGTGCGGGAAGCAGGCAAGCCGGCCCGGGTTGATGAAAACACCGTTTTCTCGGCGGCCTCGCTCAGCAAAGTCGTGTTTGCCTACCTGGTGCTCAAGCTGGCCGATGAAGGCAAAATCGACCTCGACAAGCCCCTCTACCAATACGTGCCCTTCCGCGCCCTGGAGCACGACGAGCGGCACAAGCGCCTCACGGCCCGCCTGGTCCTAAGCCACCAAACCGGCCTGCCCAACTGGCGCTACGGCCAGCTCAACTTCCTCGCCGACCCCGGCACCCGGTTTGGCTACTCCGGCGAAGGCTTCGTGTACCTGATGGGCGTCGTGATGACCATCACCGGCAAGGACCTCGACGAAGTGGCGCAGCAGTACGTGTTCAAGCCCCTGGGCATGAGCCGCAGCAGCTTCCGCTGGCAGCCGGCCTTCGAAGCCAACCACGCCACGCCCCACAACCGTTTTGGCCAACCCACGCCCCTCGAACGGTACCAAGAGTCCAACGCCGCCTACTCCCTCCTCACCACCGCCACCGACTACGGCCGGTTCCTGGTGGCCCTGCTCACGGGCCAGGGCCTCAAACCCGCCACCGCGCAAGCCCTCTTCCACCCTCTGTCTACGCCCAAACGCACCCTGCAAGACACCACCCAGGCCTCCGCCGTCATTCGGTGGGGGCTGGGCGTGGGGCTGGTGCAACAAGCCGGCAACGAAGGGTTCTGGCACTGGGGCGACAACGGCGACTTCCGCTGCTTCTTCTACGTGTCGCGCACCCGCAAACAGGGCGTCGTGTACTTCACCAACAGCCGCAACGGCCTGAGCGTGCTGGCGGCCGTGCCCGCCCAAACGCTAAGCCAGCCGGCGCCCGAGCCCGCTGATTTCCTGGAATATGACACCTACCAAACCCCCTTCGTGCAGGTCAGCCGCAAGGTGCTGAAGCAGGGCGCAGTGGCCGCCGCAACTCCTTTCCTGGGGGCCAAGCCAGGCGGCAAAACCGGGCGTGGCGCGGCCCAGCTGCCAGAAGAGGACTTACTCAGAATAGCCGACGAACTAAGTGATGGCCCGCAACTCGACCAGGCCGTGGCGCTGCTGGCGCTGGGCAGCACGCACTACCCGCAGTCGGCCGGCATCCTGAAGGCCCAAGCCTTTGCGTACCTCAAACAGCACAACCACGCCAAGGCCAAGGATATGCTAGGCCGCTACGTGGCCCTAAAACCCACCGACCAAGCCGCCCAAAACATCCTCAACCAGCTCACCGAGCCCACTAAAGGCAACGTGACGCTGCAACTACCCGGCTTCCCCACCGCCCGCCTGATCACACTGGCCGGCAGCTTCAACAACTGGCAGCCGCTGCACACCCTATTCCTCAAAAAAGGCAACACCTGGCGCTGCACCCTCCAACTCCCCCCCGGCAGCTACCAATACAAAATAGTAGTAGATGGCAACTGGCAAACCGACCCCACCAACCCCAAAACCCAGAACGATGGCAAAGGCAACACCAACTCCGCGCTAACGGTAGCAAGCAACTGAACGCCGGTTCCCCAAGTATGAACCCGCCCCTCGTCCCCGCCGATCTGCTGTATGCCTGGCTGCAACCGTGGTCAAACGGTCGTGCATCCCTCACGCCCCAGGTCTGGATAGAGGGCCACCCGCGAACCAATGCCACGTTCTACCTGACGCGCATCGTCAGCACCCTACCTGGCCAGGGCCACGGCAGCACAGCACTAGACAAACTCTGCCACCTCGCCGACCAGGCCCAATGCACCTTGATCCTGCCCGTCACTTCGCTTTCCAAACCCTCAGACGTCGGCTTGTCCAAGGAACTGCTCTACCAAGGGCTCAGCAAACGAGGCTTCGTTTCTCGCGGCAAGATTGGCACAAGCGCGCTGATCCGCCGCCCGCAAAGCAATGCTCTGCCCCGCCAACCATAACAAGATATTCTTATCCAATGTGAGTCTGTAGGTGAGGCAAAGGCTCAGAAACAAGCTTACTCAGGTTGTGGCGTAGCCGCGTAGCGGCTGAAGGATTGTAGAAAACCAGACCTGAAACGCCCCCGCGCCGCGTAGCGGTGCCAGAAACGCCAGCCCATCTGGCACCGCTACGCGGCGCTCCCCCGAACCGACTTGGGGCTACAAACCTGTCGCCGCTACGCGGCTACTCCCCAACTGGAGTAAGCCACTTGCTTCCCCCTACCCTTCCCGACTCAGCAGCTCAATGTGCGCCAGGTGGTGCCGGCCGTGCCAGCTGTACTGCACCAGCGCCTGGTCCAAGGTGTAGGTTTGCTGATAAAGAGGATGGTAGAAGGTGCGCTGCCACTGCTCCTCATCCAGGTGGCGCAGCAACGTCACCCAGCGCGTGTGCAGAGCCTCCAGCAGCCCCAACGACACCGTCACGGGCGTCGCGTCGTTGTCGGGCAGCGCAGCCCAGGCGTTCATGTCGAAGGCGCGGATGGTGGGGTGGTCTTCGGTGAGGGCCAGGCGGTAGCGCAGGTAGAAGTTGAGGTGCACGTCGGCCACGTGGTGCAGCACCTGCCGGCCGGTCCAGCCGCCGGGGCGGTAGCTGTTTTCCAGCCGCACACCGCCAGCTCGCCGGGCCGCCGCCGTGAGCTGCGCGGGCAGCTCGGCCAGCTGCGCAATGTATACCTCACGCTCGGCGGGCGTAAGAGGGGCTTCCGGCAGTACGGGCCGCCCAATGGGATACTGCAAGTCGGCGAGGTTGTTTTCCATAGCCGCAAACATAAAACAAGGCTGGGGTCTGGTGGCCTTGTCGGCGCGGCGCAACAGCTGTCCACATGCCCCACGAGGCCATTCGGGGAGTACGCTCTACCCGAAATAAGCAACGAAATGACCCAAACATGCGTCTCTAGACTTTAGAAAAATCAAGCAGCAGGTGCCTGATCTTCCTAAGACAACTGCTTACTGGCAAGAAGAATCCGCTTTGCTGCTGTTGACTTCCGGCCCACCTACCGCATCATCATGGCAACTTTTTGTACACCTCTTGCCTAAAACAAAGTGTCTGTTTTTGCCTTTCTGGTCCTAGTTTCACCCGCTCAAACTCCATCCTTTCACATCCCTTCTTACCCCATCAATGAAACACTTACTACGCTCTCTTTTGTATGCGCCTGCTCTTCTGCTGGCAGTTCATACCGCCTCGGCCCAAACCATCCCGAATGCCGGCCTCGAAACGTGGGAATCCCGTGGCAACAACCTCATTGAAAGCCCGCAAGGCTGGTACACCACCGACGACTTCTACCTGACCGTCGGCGCTACCTTCGATGCCGGCACTGTTACCAAATCGACCGACGGCCACACCGGCAGCTCGGCGGCCCAATTGCAGACGCAGGTGCTAAATGGCACCCAAGGCCCTTTCAGAACTCCCTCTATCTTCTTATTAGGTACCCCTGCCAACACTGACTTAACCGGCAACCTTGTTCGAACGGGTGGTATTGCCTACACCGGCCGCCCCACCAGCCTCCAGTTTTGGTACAAGGCCAACATAGCGGCCAACGATACCGTGGTAGCAGGCGTGTTCCTGAGCAAAAACGGCCAGATTATTGGCGGCGCCGCCCCCTCAATCACCTCTCGGGTCAATACCAACACCTATACCCAAGGCTCCATACCGATTGAGTATTTCACGACCGAAACGCCGGATACCCTCCGTATTATTTACATCGTTGGTAATGAAACGGCTACAGGCACCTCCTCTTTCCTGGTCGATGATTTTTCCTTCGCCGGTGTCGTCGCTTCAACTGGAAATCCTCAGCTCAAAGCTGCCCTGAGTGTATATCCTAACCCAAGCACCACTGGCGAGTTCTCTCTGGCTTCTTTATCGAATCCAGCGGTAGCCACCGCGCCTTTCACCGTAACCGATGCTCTTGGCCGCCTGGTGCTCAAGCAAGGCAAAGCGGCCAGCAGCCTGGCCAATGGCCGCCCCGTTGACTTGCGCAATCAGCAGCGCGGTGTGTATCTGCTGCGCCTGGAAACGCCCGAAGGCCCGGTCACGCAGAAGCTCGTTGTTCGCTAAGGTTTTTCCGTTCGGACAACCGTTTCCATAGCTTAACCCCTCCCTTTTCCCGCCCTCCGCGCCGGTGCCATTCTATGGCGGCCGCACGGAGGGCGGCCTCATTTCCGCCTCATGCTATCCGGCCCACGGCGCGTAAGCAAAAGACACCGAGCAAGCAGGCAATAGATGCTACCTGACACCCTGGTTTTCCGCCACCTAGCTTCCCGACTCTGACTTAGGGAAAGCCTAATCCTATTTAAGCACGTCACTTCATGGTCTTGCTATCAATTCCCGTGCTTATCAGCTACTTTTAATCTCTGCACCTGTTGCCTCTTCGCCAAGCCCATCGCATGAAATACCTTTTACTCCTCCTCACCCTACTCGGCGCCCTAGCAGCCCAGGCCGTGCCGCTCACCTTTCGGGTTGATATGCGCGGCCAAACCGTGTCAGCTAGTGGCGTACACGTGGCCGGCAACTTCCAGAATGAGGCCGGCTTTCCCGCCGACTGGAACCCCGCTACCACCGCCCTCACCGACGCTGACAACGACGGCGTCTACGAGGTTACGGTGAACGTGCCGACGGGCGTGTACCTCTATAAGTTCGTGAACGGCAACGCCTGGCCCGGTGCCGAGCTTCCCCCCGTTACCTGCGGCCAAGACGACGGTGGGGGCAACGTGAACCGCCAAGTGGTGGTGGGCGCTATGGCCGTGCGCCTACCTAGTGTGGCGTTCGGCGAATGTGCTACGCAGGTGCTGTTTTCGGTGAACATGCGCGGCCAGACCGTGTCGCCCAACGGGGTACATGTGGTGGGCAACTTCCAGGCACTGGCCGGCTACGGCCCTAACTGGAACCCAGCTGCCCTGCCCCTCACCGATGCCGACGGCGATGGTATCTACGAGGTGCAGATTTCGCTGCCCGCGCCCGGTCGCTTCCAGTACCGCTTCGTGAATGGCAACGCGGCCGCCAACGCCGAAACCGTGCCCGCCGCCTGCGGCACCGACGACGGCACCGGCGCCCTGGCCCGCATGCTCGACGCCACGGCCGCCGTGAACACGGTGCCTACGGCCTGCTTCGGCACCTGCCAGGCCTGCGGCCCCTCCCTCACCGGCTACACCACCCACTGGTGGAACGACGCCGTATTTTACCAGATCTTCGTGCGCAGCTTCTACGACACCAACGGCGACGGCCGCGGCGACTTCGCCGGCCTCACCCAGAAGCTCGACTACCTCAACGACGGTAACCCGGCCACCACCACCGACCTCGGCATCACCGGTATCTGGCTCATGCCCATCGCCGAGTCGCCGAGCTACCACGGCTACGACGTAACCAACTACCTGGCCACCGAGCCCGACTACGGCAGCATGGCCGAGTTTGAGGCCTTCCTGGCCGCCGCCCACGCCCGCGGCATCAAAGTAGTGATTGACTTGGTGCTGAATCATTCGTCCATTCAACATCCCTGGTTCACGCAGTCGGCCAGCAGTGCCACCAACTCCTTCCGCGACTGGTATATCTGGTCGAACACCAACCCCGGCTACCTCAGCCCCTGGGGCCAGCCGGTGTGGCACGCGCGCGGCGGCAGCTACTACTACGGCGTGTTCTGGAGCGGCATGCCCGACCTCAACTGGGGCAATCCGCAGCTGAAAGCCGCCATGTGGGACGTGACCCGCTTCTGGCTCAACAAAGGCGTGGACGGCTACCGCCTCGACGGCGTGAAGCACCTCGACGAAGACGGCGCGGTACAGGAAAACACGCCCGAAACCCTGGCCATTCTGGAGGAATTCCACGACGTGGTGAAGACCGCCAACCTCAACGCCTTCAACGTGGGCGAAGCCTGGACCGCCACCTCCGCCGTGGTGCCCTACGTGCTCAACGACCGCCTCGACGCCTGCTTCGAGTTCGATCTGGCCTCGGCCATCCTCAACGGCGTGAGCACCGGCAATCCCACCGCCCTGCGCAACCAGCTGGCCCTCGTAGACCGCTCCTACCCCAAGCTCCAGTACGCCACCTTCCTCACCAACCACGACCAGGACCGCGTAATGAGCGTGCTTGGCGGCAACCAGGCCCGCATGAAGCAGGCCGCCGCGCTCTACCTCACCATGCCCGGCGTGCCCTTCGTGTACTATGGCGAAGAAGTAGGCATGCTCGGCGCCGGCCCCGACGAAGACAAGCGCAAGCCCATGCAGTGGACCGCCGGCGCCCAGGCGGGCTTTACCACCGGCACGCCCTGGCGCACCATCAACTCCAACTTCGCCCAGTTCAACGTGGCTACGCAAGCGGCCGACCCGGCCTCGCTGCTCAACCACTACAAGCAACTCATCCGCCTGCGCAACACCTCCGCGCCGCTGCGCAAAGGCTACTTGCTGCCCGTCACGGCCTCGGCCAGCGCGGTAATCAGCTACGCCCGCGTGTTCGAGCAGGAAGCGGTGGTGATGGTGTCCAACCTGAGCAGCGCGGCCGTCAACAGTCCTGCTTTGTCGCTGCCCGTGTCCACGCTGGCGGCGGGGGCGTACCAGGTCACGGAATTGCTGTCGGGGCAGGTGGCAGGTACGGTTACGGTCGATGCTCAGGGCTCGGTCAGCGGCTGGACGGTGAGCTTGCCGGCGCTGGCGGCCAACCAGTCCTGGCTGCTTCGCCTCACTTCTACCCGGCCTAACAGCACCGCGGCTCAAGCTGCCTTCGCGCCGCAGCTCTACCCCAACCCCGCCACCGAGCAAGTGCAGCTAGAGCTGCCCGGCACGGTAGCCGGAGGCCAGGTGCAGGTCTACGACCTGCAAGGCCGGCTCCTGCGCACCAGCCGTTTCGCCGGTCGCCGCCACAGCCTCAGCACGGGCACCTGGGTCAATGGCACGTACTTCCTCCGTATTCAGGCTGGCAAGAACGTATCGGTGCAACGGCTGGTGGTAGCGCACTAGCGGCTAGCAGCGCCTATTGTACTCAAGCAGCGTTGTAACAAGGCCCGCCGGCAGAAGCCGGCGGGCCGGCGCTGTTGCCAGAAGCTTCCGTTATTTCCCTCAGCATGGCCGCTCGCCCCGCCATTCCGCAGGTACCCTTTGTCCGGCCCGATGGACGGCTGCTTTCCTGTGAGTTGCTGCCGGTGTCGCCGGGCTGGGAGCAAAACCGCACCTTGCCGCGCGGCCATCACCGCCACGACTTTCACGAGCTGCTGTGGCTACCATCGGCGGCCTCGACTTCGTGGTAGAAGACCTGGGCGAAGGCGAAACCTCCAATATGTCGGTGGTATACTTGCCCGCCTCGGGCACTCTCTTCGCCGGTGACCTGGCTTATCACCAGGTGCACCCGTGGCTGGTAGAAAGCCACTCGCAGGCGTGGCGGCGTCAGCTCGCCCAGGCGCAGCAGCAGTACCAGAACGCCCAAACGGTGTACGTGGGCCACGGCCAGCCCGGCACCCTGGCCATGCTAGCCGACCAGACCGCCTACATCGAGTTCTTCGATGCCCTGGTCCAGCAGCACCTGCGCGAAACCACCGACGGCGTCCTGGGCCCCGACGAAAGCGGCATACTGCCGCTTTTTTTATGGTTGAGGTTGACCCTGCGCTTATTTATACGAATACGTGGAATAGCCTCCATCAACAAGAAGCTCTGTACCCGTAATAAAGCTGGCATCATCAGAAGCTAGAAACAGGATGGTTTTGGCAATTTCTTCCGGTTGAGCCAATCTTTGTAGCGCGGTAGTGGAAGCCAGAGAACCCTGCGCTTCTTTGGGTACTACGCTTAGTAAACCGTCCGTTTCAACTGGCCCCGGACTCACGATGTTGACTCGTATTTTCCTCTCGGCCAGTTCATTGGCGGCTACTTGCGCGATTTTGTTCACCGCGCTTTTGGTCGCCGAATACACACTCGTGTTGAGATTGGCGGCGGTGGCAACCATCGAAGACGTGAACAACACGACGGAGCCTCCCACCAAATACGGCATCAGCTTCTGCAAGGTAAAGTAATGCCCTTTCACGTTGGTGTTGAACTGGGCATCGAAGTCTGCTTCGGTCGTGTGTTCGATGGGAGCAAAAACCCCGATTCCGGCGTTCAGCAGCAGCACATGGAGGGTTTTAATGCTCTCCGCTACCACCTTTTCTAAATCAGCGACCCCGGCTAGACTTGAGGTATCTGCCACAATCGTTTTTAGGTTAGGACTATTGAGCTTGGCCGCAGCGGCCTGTAGGTTGCCTTCGCTTCGACCCGTTATCCAAACCGTGGCACCAGCATTGAGAAAGGCTTGAGCAGTGGCAAACCCTATTCCAGTGCTGCCGCCCGTGATGACCACATTTTTTTCCGAGAAATTCATTTCGCTTACGTTATGTTGGTTGGTGTACTCAATGGCAAGCGGAGTGATAAAAAGATGTAAATTCGCTTGCACATTGCAAGACAAATGTAGGGTATTTAACTTTCAATTTGCAAGTAAAACAAACATTCTTTTTCTATGAAGTCGCAAAAACCCCGTTCTGACTGCCCTATCAGCTTTTCCCTGGATGTACTGGGCGATAAATGGATGCTGCTAATCCTGCGCGATATGGTGTTCGAGGGCAAATCGACGTATGGCGAGTTCCTGCAATCAACTGAAAAGATGGCGACCAACATCCTCGCCGACCGGCTTGCCACGCTCGAATCTCAGGGATTTGTCACCAAGCAAGTCGCCGCCGACAAGAAGTCAAAGTTCACTTACCGCCTCACCGAGAAAGGGCTGGATTTACTTCCCCTACTAATAGAAATTACCCTTTGGGGAGCTAAGTACAGTCCGGCAGGGGGCAACGCGACCTTACTCCAGCAATTGGCGACTGACAAGGAGGCGACCCTGGCGCACTACCGCCAACTAGTGCAGGCTCAGCAGGCCAACTAAGGCGTAATGGGTGTTAAGTGCTGCTAGCCGGCCCATTGGTATCGCGCAGCAACTGTTAAGATTGGGTCGGCATCCCTGCGAGTGTTGCCGGCCACAATACGTTGTCTTAGGCTCTCATCGAGCTTTCCATCATTTAGTGCGGGCAGGTTCGTGCTAAGGGATGTATCTACGCTCCGGCGCTAGCTCAAGAGAGAAGGGCGGGGTAGGCCGCTCGTGGCAAATGGCTACCCAATTGAGGCTGTCCCGAACTGTTCTCCTGCACTGGATAGAGTGCGGAAACGCAACTTCTTCCCATTCCTGCTCAGCCTCAATATCACCCATCAACTCGGGCGTAAAATGCCGCAGCGCGTCGATTAGCTTGATAAAGTAGTGTGACTTGCCAGTTGAAAAGCTGGCCGCAAAATCAGGGTACTAAGACGGCCACACGGTCGTCATAGAGTTTTCTACCCTCGAACTAGGCGCGGAATTCATGCTGTGGGCCTGCTCCCGATTTCCCCAACAGGCAGTCCTGGTTCTATACAATAACAACTATTCCATGTCCCTGACCGCCGCCAAGCATTTGACAGAAGCGGAAATCATCAGTGCGTTTGCTTGAACGTCTTGTTATGTCCGCATATCAACCGCGGCATTAGCAGTTCTTTTCGCCCTCGCTAATACCTTGGTAAAAGCTGCGATGGCAATAAAATCAATCAGAGGCTAGTAAAATCTGCTCATCCATCCCGAGCGCAAATTTATCCCAGCCGCAGCAGCCACAACCCAAACTCCTTCTGCTCGCCTAGAAGCTACGGCAGCTGCTTAGCCGCATACAGCAAGCAAGCCCGCACCTGCGCCGCGCCAATAGCCGGAAAATCTTCTTCGATATCGGCGGCGCTCATGCCGTTGGCCAGCATTTCCAGCACCTCCGCTACCGTCGTGCGCGTGCCCTTCACGATGGGCTTCCCAAAGCGCACCTGCGGGTTCAGTTCAATGTAAGCGGTAATGGCGGCAGTATCCATAGCAAGAACGTAACGTGAGTAATAATCAAAAGTAACCAAAAAGGCCCCGGCAACTACCGGGGCCTTTTGCTAACCTCACTTCTTTTCCCTATTGCCCGTAATCTGAGCTGGCTCTTCTTTCTCCCCCTCGCTCCCGGCGGACGCGCTTCAGCAGTTGCGCCTCCATGTAGTCCTTGAGGCGCACAGGGTCGGATCCGCAGTAGAGGTTCCAGCCGTCGGCTATCAAGTTCCGCATCGTGGCGTAGAGCTGGGCGAGGGTGATGCGGTTGGCGGCGGGCAGGCGCTGGGCGCCGGTCGGGGTGGTCAGGCTCGGCCATAACTCCGGCCGCGGCCCGGCTGTATACCCTGGATTCGCCCTTCACGCCTCCTCCATGACCAAGCACCCCCTCCGCGACGCCACTGTCGTTATTACTGGCGCTTCCAGCGGCATTGGCCGCGCTACAGCTCTCACTTTCGCCCGCCATGGGGCCCGCGTGGTGCTGGCCGCCCGCCGCGCCGAAGTTCTGGCCGACGTGGCCGCCGAATGCGAGCACCTCGGCGGCGCAGCCCTGCCCGTACCCACCGACGTTACCGATTCGCAGGCCGTGCGCCACCTCGCCGAAGCTGCCGCCGCTTTCGGGGGCGGGGGCATTGATATCTGGGTGAATAATGCCGGGGCAGGGGCCGTGGGGTTGTTCGAGCAAGTGCCGCTGCCCACCCACGAGCAGGTGTTGCGCATCAACCTTTTCGGCTCGCTCTACGGCGCCTATGCCGTGCTGCCCTACTTCCGGCGGCAGGGGCGCGGCATTCTCATCAACGTGGTATCCCTGGGAGCCTGGCTGCCCGAGCCTTACACCACCGCTTACACCGCCAGCAAATACGGCCTGCGCGGCCTCTTCGACACATTGCGCGCCGAGCTGAGCGCCGAGCCTCGCATCCACGTCTGCGACGTCCACCCTTCCTACATCGACACGCCCGGTTTCCAGCACGGGGCCAATTACACCGGCCGCCTCATCAAGCCCGCCCCGCCCGTATTCCCCGCCCAGAAAGTAGCCGACACCATCGTGGCCCTGGCCCGGCACCCCCAACCGTCGGTGATAGTAGGCTGGACCGGCAAAGCGCTGCGCCTCACGTATGGCCTGGCGCCGGCTACCACCCGCTGGGCGTTCATGCAGTTCTTTTCCCGCTACATGGACCAGGCCAAGCACGTGCCCATCACGGAAGGCAGCCTTTTCAGCCCCGCTCCGGCCCCTCACGGTAACGGCATCTCCGGTGGCTGGAGCGCCTCCAGAACGCCCCGCAACGGCCAGAAATGGGCCGCCGCTCTGGCCGCCGGCCTCGCCGTGGGCCTGTATGCCTGGCAACAACGCAAGTAATCGGGTGAAATACTGCTCGCAATCTGGTGCAATTCATTGCGAGCCTGCTTTGCCCCTAATTCACAGGACGAACTGGGCGTGCCAACCAAGTTGCGACAAATATTGGGTAGCTTTAATTAAACCAGCCCCTCAACCCGATGAAGCGATTCTACTCTCTCCTGCTTACTCTGCTAGGCACGCTCCCAGTCCTCGCTCAGTCCACTCTCTCGTTTACCCCCCTTGCGAGCCTGCCCGATGGTGGGCGTTACGGCATGGGCTACTGCCAGGATCAGAATGCCTTCTATATGGTAGGCGGCGGGAGTCCTGCTACCGCTTATAACACCAGCGTCTTCCGCTATTCCGTGGCCGACAACACCTGGGCGGCGGTGCCCGGCACCAGCGTAGCAGCCCAGCGTTGGGCCTCTGCCGTCATCCTCGACCCTAATCCTTCCACTGGGACCATCTACGTGCTCAATGGCGGCACCGCTGGCCCGCCCATCGCCACGCTTCAAACCCTGCCCCTGAATGGCGGCGCGGGCACTACTATTGCCAACCCCACTCCTGCTTCCATGGCCGGCGTGGCCGTCTGGAACGGGCTGATTTACACTTTTGGTGGGCAAGTAGCCGGCGGCGCGTTCAGCAATCAATTGCGCGCCTTCAACCCAACTACCGGCACCTGGACCACGCTGGCGCCTATGTTCGAGGCGAAACAAGCCTATGGCGCCGCCATCAATGGCAAAATTTACGTGGTGGGGGGGTATGACGGCACAGTAAATTCGGCCCGCGTTGATGCCTACGACATTGCCACCAACCAGTGGCAGGCCCTCGGGACACTGCCCGCAACTGTTTCCAACCAAGCTGTAGCCGTGCAGGGCGAGTGGCTCTGGCTGGTCGGCGACTTCACCAACCAGAGCTATCTGGCGGCCTACAACACCCGCACCAGCCAGCTGCGCACCTTCACTTCCAACCTGCCCCCGCGCCGCAACGCCGCCGCCATTGTCCGCGACAATCGGCTCTATGTGTGGGGCGGCAACACCGCGGCCTCCAACGCGTCTACCCTCGCCGATATGTGGCAAGCCAATCTGGCCGGCGTGCTGGCCAATTCTACCGCCCAAGCAGCGGTACCGGAGCTTAGCGCCTATCCCAACCCCAGCGCCACGGGCGAGTTCACGCTAACCCTCCCTGCCGGCACCCGTGCCGTAGAAATACACGATGCCTTGGGCCGGCTGGTGCAAACAGCTGCGCCTACTACTTCCCGTTACCTGCTTCAGTTGGACCACCAGCCAGCCGGTGTGTACTCGGTACGGGCGCGCACGAGTGCCGGCCTCAGCGCACCTTGCCGAGTGGTGCGGTTGTAGCTCTTCGACCATTCCGCGTTTCTGCGAAGCAGGCAGTAAGGACTCCTCATACCTCTGTCATCTTGCCGCCTGAAGGACCTGAAGGGGGCACCTTCGTACTTTCCTTAGTCTTCCTGCCCGTCGTTCTGGAAATACTGCCAGGCATAGCCGCCCAGATCACCGTTGTTGATGGAGTTGCCTTCCGCATCGCGCAGCTCGTATCGGGTCTGGATGCGGCCAATTGATGCACTACCTTCCAACCCAAGCAGAATACCGTACAGAACATCCGTCAGCACTACATCTAACAGTTGTTGTATCAACTCTCGCTGCGCCTCCGTCAGCTGCATCTCTAGAATCAGAGCTGCTCCCGCCGTGGTTACTTCCTGCCCCAGATACAGTTCCAGTAGGCCTTGCTTCTCCCGATAAAATCCCTGAACAAACTCTTCCGTTGTCATATCCGGTTGTAATTGGTACCCGGCAAGATGGTCAACTTTGCCCTGCTAAGTACCGCGAAGGACCTTATCTGGCTGGAATGACCTTCGTAACCACGATTCGCCCCGGCCGGATAAGCCCCTTTGTCGCCGCTCAGTACGCGGAATATCAGCGGAACCGGAAACGTTAAGCGGCCTGAAGCCCCGTACTCCGACTATGGCAGCGGCCGGCGAGAGATATACACCACGCCCGGTCGGCCTACGGTTGGGTTGATGGCCGCCCCAGTGCTGGTATCAAAGCGAAGTCCGGAGGCGGCCACGTAGAGGCGATTTTTGTCGTCGAGGTGTAGACCATTAAGGTAGTGGCCAATTGGCAGCCGCAACAGCGTCCGGCCCCTGCTGTCGGTCCGCGAAAGGTCGGAAGCCACAAGCTGGCGAGACGTAGAATTAGGAATAGGCAACGAGTTTACATGAGTCCGGTAGGTGATGCCCGCTGCTTCTACCCGCCCAATAATCTGGCTCATGGTGCGGTATTCGTCGTATGGATATATGGTGGACGTAAACGCCCAGGTCCTGCCGTAGTCTGCCGTGTATCTGTCCGCATAAGATGCGGTTCTTTCGTCTGAATTGTTGGAGCGGGAATAAAATATAAGCCCGAAAATGGTGTCGTTACGCAACACTAGGCCCTCCATAGCACCGTAAAAGTTGGGAGACTTCTGCCAGGTTTTACCCCGGTCAGATGTTGCGTACACGTGCGTGTGCGTGGACACTAGCAGAGTTTTGTCGATGTCCCCCGTGATGGCGTGCGCCTCATCACCCGACAAGTCGGAGGGAACTTCTAGCTTAATCCAGTCAGGATCTTCCGCCTCAGCCGGCTCAGCGTCTTTTTTCTGACAAGCCGTAACAACAAGCCCTACGGACAAGAGTAAAAATAATCGTTTCATAAGCAAGAAGTAAAAATGAGTGAACAATCAGATAAGCCAAGCCGCAACAAGCAAGCCATTATCCCTCTGCGGATGCTATCCAGCTAATTACACCATCATTTTACACCCGGTTGCACGTAGGCTAAGCAAACTACCCCTGATAAACACCATCCGTTACGGCTGTTCCTACGCAGTAGCCGCCTAGTTTTCGGTATCTGGTGTATCCAGGGGCTCATATACGAGTACGTGGGCGGGCGGTAGGTTCAGTAGCACGTGGGTGTGGTCGCAGAGCCGGAAGAACCGCTCAAACAGCTTGCGGTTTAGCAGTGAGTACTGAAATAGAATTAGCTTGCCCGCTGGCAGAAGCACTTGCCGCGTGTGTTCCAGAATGCGCCACCCCAGCCGCAACGGCAACGACGAAAACGGCAATCCGCACACCACGTAATCGGCCTGGGCTACGCCTAGTTTGCGCAAGTATTGATCGGTTTGGTCGGCGGAGCCTTGGATGACGTGCACATTGGCGTGGCCCGCGTAACGCTCCTGTAGCAGCTGGGCAAACCGCTCATTCACTTCCACCACCAGGAGCACCGTTTCGGGCCGGCGCCGCCGCATGAGCACATCGGTGAAAACGCCCGTGCCGGGACCGTATTCCACGATGCACTTGGCGCGGGCAAAGTTTATCGGCTCCATCACTTTGTCCGTCAGCTCCTGCGAGCTAGGAATCAGGGAACCAACCACGGCAGGGTTGCGAAAAAACTCTTCGGCGAAAGAAGGCAGAGGAAGCGACATACAGCAGAATAAACGAGGGCTCACCGGTTGGGAATATGCCTACGTATAGCCGCTACCGCGCGTTTCTGAGCCTTTTCTCTTCTGCCGGACTCTTGTTCTGCTTGGAACAGCACCGTTCCAGCCGCACATTCTCAGCTTGGTCAGGACGGGAAAACGAGTTGGCTAGGACTGTTGTCACTTAGAATAGAAAATCAAGCCCAGAGGGGCGGCACATCGGTAGAAATACGCCTGTAACGTTGAGTAAGGCCCCATCGGGGCGACATAACCCGTCCAACGATTTGCTGTCGCCCCGATGGGGCTTTTTCCCTTCTATCCCACTTTTACTACCAACATGCCGCCCCTCCGGGGCTTGAATACCTTCTTCCCCGTTCAGTTTGCTAGTTCGTGTCTTCCGATTGATCTAGCCTGCGCAAGCTTTCCGAGTTGATGCAGTACCGCAGGCCGCTAGGCTCGGGTCCGTCGGGGAAAACGTGGCCTAAATGACCGTCGCAGACGTTGCAGCGCACTTCCACGCGTTGCATATTGAAACTGTCGTCGAAGGCGTACTGGATGGCGTTTTTGGTGCTGGGCTGGGTGAAGCTGGGCCAGCCGGAAATGGCGTGGTATTTCTCGGTCGCGTTGAATAGCAAGCTCCCACAGCCGACGCAGACGTACACGCCCGGCTCGTAAGAGCGACAGTAGGCGTTGCGGTATGGCGGCTCAGTGGCTTGTTGCCGCAGCACCCGAAACTGCGCGGGCGTCAGCTGCGCCACCCACTCTGCCTCCGACTTCTCCACCCGCCGAACTGGCTCGGGGTTGCTGTATTTGGCGAATTTGAGCACGTCAGTCCAGCGTAGCATGTGGCGTTCAGTCGGTGGCTAGTTTACTTCTGGCTAGTGGAAAATAAGCAGCCAAGCCCCAGTGGGGCGGTACTTGCCCAAGTTAGGGTGTCGCCCCGCTGGGGCTTTACTCAATGTTACGGGCGGTAGTTCTACCAATATGCCGCCCCGCTGGGGCTCAGATACCGGCTCCCAACATGAGGTAGCTAACTCCAGTTGCGGAGTAGCCGCGTAGCGGTTGAAGGCTTGTAGAAAACCAGACCGAAAATGCCCCCGCGCCGCGTAGCGGTGCCAGAGACGCCAGCCCATCTGGCACCGCTACGCGGCACTACCCCCGAACCGACTTGGGGCTACAAACCTGTCGCCGCTGCGCGGCTACTCTGCAACTTGGAGTTAGCTCACTCTGACTGAATTCACTTGCGCCGACATTCTAATGTACGAGAGTGCCTGTTTTACCGGTTCATGAGCAGGAAAAGCAGGTTGTGGTACAGAATGCCTACTTCCCCGTCGTGGCTGCCGTAGAGGCCGGCATCTTCCATAAGTTCCTCTACTTCCTCATAATCCTGCACGAAATCCAGCTCCACGTCCCCAGAGGCATCATCCGGCCACGTGAACATGACGTAGCGGCGCCGAGCTTCGAGCGTCACGAATAGCTTCTGGCGGTAGGTTTGGGCAATCAGCAGCGCGTCGTGCTCCTCAAAACCGTCGGCCGTTTGGGTTTGAATGATGGTCTTGTGGGCTGCGTCGGTGTGCAGCAGGAAGGTGGCGCTGTCTAGGCTCATGGGGCAAAGATGATGAAAGTGAATCCTTCCCGCCTCACAGGCTACGTTACCGCCCCCTCAAGTTGCCACTTAATGCGCGTGTACGCAATCCGAAAGCCGTTTTTCTCCGCGTTGCGCTGCGACTGACTGCCAGGCAAGGCGCCCATCATGGCGAGCGTGCAGCCCTGCTCAGCCGCGTACCGCAGCCGCCCCGCCAACAACGCCGACTGCGCCCCCTGCCGCCGGCCGGCCGGGATGGTGCTAGCGCCCATCAACAAGGCTACATCTTCGTGCAAAAACAAGCCCGCTGCCGCTATGGGCTCACCATCTAGTTCAGCCAGAAAAGGCTCCGTCCCGGCGCTACGGGCCATTATTTGACCCAGCCGTAGAATAAATTCGCCTAGCTCCCGCCCTTCCGTACTCCAGCCCGCTGCCGATGTCTGCGCCCACAACGTGCTTTCAGCGGGCGTGATGCGGCGCGTACTGACCCGTGAAGCAGGGCCCGAGATTGTGGCGGATTCGGGGCTGAGAGGGCGGTAGAGCACAGAGGTATATTCCACTGGCCGGTAGCCTCGCGCCGGCAGCATTTCCAGCAGCGCCGCAGCCGCCATCGGACTGACTTCGTGGTAAACGGGAGCTTGCCGCTCAGTGAAGAAACGCTCCACCTGCGCCAACTCCGATGCTCCCACTTCCTCAAACAAACCCAGCCCAAAGCTCTGCGTCAGCGGCGAGTCTTCCCCGTCGAACATGGCGTAGGCGCCAGCTATATCCACCCAGGCAGCATCACTCTCAGGGTGCAAGAGGCAGTGGGCCTCAACTATGCTCGCGTTGGCCCGCGCCTCCGTCCGTTCCAAGCGTTGCGCCAATTGCCGGTCAGAAAATACCAGTGCCATATAGTCAAGAAAAGTACCGCCGCAAAGTAAGACTTTGCACCGGTACTGTCCAGTCTAGCGCCGTGGTAGTGCCTGTCATGCTGAGCAGAGCGAAGCATCTGGGGGAATCTGTTCCTATGGTTTTGCCCGAATGCTTCCTGTCGTGAGTATGACGCGCCTAGCAGCCCAGGGTTGAAACCCTGGGCTATGGATGGTTCAGAGTCCTATGACGCGAGCTGCTCAGGTCTGCTAGCTATGAACTGCACGAAAGCGTGGCGCAGCCGGGCTTTTCGCGGGCCCATTCTGGACGTTTAGCAGCTAACTCATCATGTTGGGGCTGCTCGGCGTAGGGAGTTTTGAGCACTTCCATCAGGCGGTTCAGCACCGATACGTCGCCGGCCGTGGCGGCTTCTATGGCTTGCTGGGCGAGGTAGTTGCGCAACACGTACTTGGGATTCACGGCCAGCATTTGCTCCCGAATGGTTTCGGGCGCAGTCGTTTCCTGCCGCAGCCGCTGGGTGTATTCGCCCAGCCACTGCCGCAACGCCGCGTGGCCTTCGCTGCTGGGGGCGGCGTAGGAAGCGGCTGCAATGAGTTGGTTGAATACGGCTTCCTCGTCGGCAGTTTCGGCTAGTAGGGTCGGCACGGCGTGGCTGAGCTGGCGGAAGAACAAGGTCATGTCCATTGCGGCGGTTTCCAGCGCCGCCGTTAGGTTTTCGAACAAGTCCTGGTCGGTGGCGGGGTCTGGCCCGGTGAGGCCGAGCTTGCGCTGTAGGTTGCCTTGGTGCGTCGCGTTGAAGGTTTTGGCGTACACGTCGAGGCTGGCGCGCAGGGTTAGCGGGTCTTCTACTAGCGGGCCAAGGGCCTGCGCCAGCGCCATTAGGTTCCAGAGGGCAATGCGGGGCTGCTGCCCGAAGGCGTAGCGGTGCGTGGCGAAGTCAGTCGTATTGGGCGTCCATTCGGGCTCGTAGGGCTCCAGCCAGCCATAAGGGCCGTAGTCGATGGTGAGGCCCAGGATGGACATATTATCGGTATTCATTACGCCGTGCACGAAACCCACCGCCTGCCAGTGCGCCACCATTACGGCGGTGCGCCGGGCTATTTCCTCAAACCAACGCAGATACACTTCCGGGCTTGGTTCGCCCAGCTCCGGATAGTAGCGCCGAACCACGTAATCGGCCAGCGCCTGCAGATTGTCCATCTCCCCGCTGGCCGCCATAATTTGGAAGTTGCCGAAGCGGATAAACGTGGGCGCCACCCGCGCCACCACGGCGCCCGGCTCGGCCTGCGGATTGCCATCATAAAACATGTCCCGCACCACCGAGGCGCCGGTGCGCACCAGACTAAGCGCCCGCGTGGTGGGCACGCCGAGGTAGTGCATGGCTTCGGAACACAAAAACTCCCGCAACGAGGAGCGCAGCACGGCCCGGCCATCGGCGCGGCGCGAGTACGGCGTGGGACCCGCGCCTTTAAGCTGGATTTCCCAGGTGGAGCCGTCGGTGGCCGTTAGCTCGCCCAGCGACATGGCCCGGCCGTCGCCGAGCTGGCCGGCCCAGCTGCCGAATTGGTGGCCGCCGTAGCGAGCCGCAAAAGGCTTCATGCTTTCCGTGACGAGGTTGCCGGCCAGCGCATCCACGGCCGCTCCCCGCTCCGGCGGCCGGGTCAACCCCAGGAAATCGCCCAGCTCATCAGACCACGCCAAGAGTTGCGGGTTGGGTACGGGCGTGGGTTTTACACGCGAATACGTGTAGCCCGGCACTTGGCGCGGACGCAGATCAAAGGAATCTTCCCCGCGCAGCTCGTCTACGAAGGAGTTATGAAAAGTGGCTTGTTCTATGGATTTCAGGGTCGCAGACATGATCTAGTAATTCGGGAGTGGCGATGCGCCAGAGATTCGCGCGTCTTTTGCCCAACGCGGTAGCGGCTCGCTTGTTTCGGTCGGGCTTGCGCTGAGGCGGCCTATTCATACTAGGATGCACGATGCAGTAGCGCGAAAATCTGTTTCGCACACGAGCCGCCGGCGAGTATCCGGTACCGCGCCACTCGCTTCAACGGGTAGAAACTCGCTTCGCTCGTGCGCAGATCTTCGCGCTACTATGCTGCCGACCACGCTACTACCAATTGCTTCTAGAAAGGAAAAGCGTGAAACCACAAAGCCCCGGCTACACCAGCAGCCGGGGCTTTTCAGCACTTTCAACTCACGCCTTCCTACGACTCGGTCGCCGTTTTGCCCACCGTTACGGCCGTGCTTTCGGTAGTGAGGCCAGCCACGTACTTCCACTGCGCATTGGCAGCGGCCTGCGTGAATTCCACTTCCAGGAAGCCGCGCCGGGAAGCGTCGAGGTAGTTGAGGTCGTTGATGAGCACTTGGTTGGACTGCTCGAAGCCTTGAATGGCAGCTGCATTGCCCCCAAATATCGCCTCAAAGCCGGGCGAGGACACCGAGGACGTCGCAAATTCAGCGCCCACTTTGCTGCCACTATTAGCCGTCAGGTCGTTGTACCAGGCGTTGTGCGTGTCGCCGGCCAGCGAGATGAGTTTCTTGTTGCCGGCCGCCGCGTACACGGTTTCACGCTCCGCGGGGTAACCGTCCCAGGAATCGAGGTTGTAGGGCAGCACCGTATTGACGCGGGCTCGTTCGGCGGCCGTTACGGTAGAATCACCCTGCTGAATGCGTGTTTTGATGACGACCAGCTGCGTGGCGAGCGTGTTGTACTGGGCCAGTAGCGCGGGTGTGGCTCCGCCGCTAGCCAGCTGAGCCACCAAGGTCAGTAGCTCGGCCGGAATGTACATCTTGCCCATGAGCACTTGGTTGCCGAGCACCTGCCACTTGGCGCCGCTGCCACCGAGGTTGGCCGTGAGCCAGCCGCGCTGCTCGCTGCCCAGAATAGAGCGGTTCGGATTCAGCCAAGCCGCCGCAAAAGCCGCCGCGTTGAAGGTGCCCGTACTCGAAATATAATTGGAGAAACTCAGCTGCTTCTCGCGGCCCACCAGGCGCGTGTCGAGCATGGCCAGGTTAACGAGGTTACCGAACTCGAAGCTGCGGTAGATTTTGGTTTTGTCGCTCACGCGGGCCGGCAGGTACTCGTGCCACACCTGAATGGCGTACTGCTTGCGCTGCTCGAAGCTGCCCTCGTTGGGCTGGTGGTTTTCAGCGCCTTCCTTGTAGGCGTCGTTGGCGAGTTCGTGGTCGTCCCAGACGCAGATAAAGGGCTTAAGCTGATGCGCCTTTTGCAGCTGCTTGTCGCTGCGGTACTGCTTGTAGCGAGTGCGGTAGTCGTCCAGGGTCAGGATTTCGTTGGCGGGCAGGTGGGCGCGGTTGAGGCCGGCCGTGGCTGGGTTGGTGCCGTAGCCGCCCGCGCCGTACTCGTAAATATAGTCGCCCAAATGCACCACCACGTCGGCTTGCGACTCGGCTACGGCGCCGTACACGTTGAACAAGCCCGCCTGGAAATTGGCGCACGACACCACCGCTAGCTTCACGCTGCTGGCTTGGGCGCCGCTGGGCAGCGTGCGGGTTTCGCCCACTACCGAGGTAGTGCTGGTCCGCTCGTTGCGGAAACGGTAGTAGTATTTCTTGTTCGATGTCAGGCCCGTCACGTCTACGCCTAGCGTATAGTCGGTAGCGGCAGCAGCAACTGCGGTACCGTTCTTGGTTATGGGCGAAAAGTTGCTGCTCTCGGCCACTTCCCACTGAATGGTGGCGTCGCCGGTTTCGTTTTCGGCGGGCGTGTAACGGGTCCAGAGAATGATGCTGCTCTGGCTGGGGTCGAAGCTGGCTACGCCTTCGCGGAAACCAAAGTCGCCGGTGTAATTGGTGCCCGGCTCGTCATCGTCGTCGCAGGAGCTGAGCACGGTCGGCAGCAGCGCCAGGCCACCCGACACGAGGGCCGTGTTTTTCAGGAATTCCCGCCGGTTAATCTTCTTGGAGTCAGGGGTTTTCGCCATGCTGCTAAGTGGGTTTGGTTGTTGGGCGAAAGTAGACGCGTGCCGTTACGTGGGTGTTAATGGAGTGTTATAGAATTGCTTATCTAAGGGCGCGGGATGGCCGCAGGCTTTTACTGATGGCCGCGCTGGCATGCCCAGCTCGGCCATAACCCGGCAGCGGCAATCAGCGCTACAACTGTCCCACCCTTCCACTTCAGCACATGGCATCTCCCAAGCTCCGCGGCAGCGACCTGCGCAAAATAGGCTACCCCGAAGGCCGCGCCATTGGCCTGGCCCTGGATATTCTCGAAGACCAGCAGTTGAAAACCCTCGACAAGGGCAGTGCCCTGGCCCTGTTGCAGAAAATCAAGGAAGACCCCTACGCCTACCTGCGCGACTCGCTGTGGCGGGACTTAGCCAAGGAATTCGTGCCGGACCCCAGCCGGGAAACCCGCCTCAACCCCGCCATCAAAGACTACCGCCGCTACGGCGAGGCTTTCATTGAAGACGGCGCGCGCAAACAGATGGATACAGCCATGCAACTACCCGTCACGCTCGATGGCGCCCTCATGCCCGATGCCCACCAAGGCTACGGCCTGCCCATCGGCGGCGTGCTGGCCGTCGATAACGCCGTGATTCCCTACGGCGTGGGCATGGATATTGGCTGCCGCATGGCTTTGTCGCTCTTCGATGTGCTGCCGCGCTACCTGGAGCAACGCCGGCAGGAAATGAAAAAGCTGTTGCACAACCACACTCGCTTTGGGGGCAAGGAAGTGTTCAAGAACCCCACGTCCGATCCTATTCTGGACCGGCCGGAGTTCAAGGAAATTGCGGTGGTGCGGGGCAAGCGCGAAGCCGCCATCAACCAGCTTGGGTCTTCCGGCTCCGGCAACCATTTCGTGGAGTGGGGCGTGGTCGACATCACCGACCCAACCAACGAGCTGGGCGTACCAGTGGGCCAGTACCTGGGGCTGCTTTCGCACTCCGGCTCGCGCGGCTTGGGCGCGGCCATTGCCCAGCACTACACCAAAGTAGCCATGAGCAAGTGCCCCCTGCCACCCGAAGCGCGCTACCTGGCTTGGCTCGACCTCGACACCCAGGAAGGCCAGGAATACTGGCGGGCCATGAACCTGGCCGGCGACTACGCCTCAGCCTGCCACCGCGACATTCACCGCCGCCTGAGCCTAGCCCTAGGCGAAAAGCCGCTGGCCAAAGTGGAAAACCACCACAATTTCGCCTGGAAAGAAACCCTGGCCGATGGCCGCGAAGCCATTGTGCACCGCAAGGGTGCCACCCCGGCCGGGCAGGGTGTGCTCGGCATCATTCCCGGCTCGATGACGGCGCCCGGCTTCATCGTGCGCGGGCGCGGCGAGCCGGATTCGCTGCAATCGGCTTCGCATGGGGCGGGGCGACGCATGTCGCGCACGCAGGCCAAGCAGCAGGTAACCGAGGGCGAGCTGCGCCGCCTGCTCCGCGACCAAGGCGTGGAGCTTATTGGTGGCGGCCTCGACGAAGCCCCCATGGCCTACAAAGACATTCACCAGGTGATGGACCACCAGCGCGACTTAGTGGATGTGCTGGGTTCGTTCACGCCGCGCATCGTGCGCATGGACGCCGGCGGCGGAGGCCACAGCAAATACGGCGGCGAGTAAGCAGCTTGCACGAACAGTAGCGCAGAAATCTGTTCCGCGCACGAGCCACCGGCGAGTTCCTACGCGGCTGGCCCGTATGGCGTGGTACCGGCTACTCGCTCCGCTCGTCGCGGAACGGATTTCCACGCTACGAACACCAGTTGGCTTGCAGAGGCTACGTATTTTTCAGGACCCAAAAATCAGAGTTTTATGCTCGCTGAATCCGTAGAAAACCAGGAATAAAAAGGCCCAGAGAAGCTGTTAGAACGGCATATTCAGAAGCCATTCGGTTTAGAGCCAACTCACACTACGCGCTCTTGCCGCAGGCTCTGCTTACGACGAGAGCGTGTAAGCGCTAGGCTCTCAGCTCTCACAACTCAGCCTACTTCCCTCCATTTCTATGCACACCACTACACCTTCTGCCGAGCTACGGCTGCACCAAGTACCCGCGGGTTGTCGGCTCGATTTTGCCCGCATACCCGGCCGCTTCGCCTACGTTTACCGGCGCCAGCACCACCGCGCCTGGGAGTGCATTGCGCACAACGCGTGCAGCCCCCACCTAGACCGCACTCCCCCATCGACTTCCAACCTGGAATACGTGGTGTGTTATTGCGATGCTGCTGGCACCATTACGGCCGCCACGCAAGTAGCACAAGTGCAGCCGCACTCGGCCGTTTTACCTGCTAAGCCCGCTTTGCTCAGCCTACGCTAAAAGCCCCGTGGCACGGACTTCAGTCCGTAGCCCCACTTCCCTTTACATCCTTTTCGTATCAAGGCCATAGTTGTCGATGAGTCATCTGCGGTGGGAAGGACGCCCCTCGTAGTGAGTAGCTAACATTGCGGAGAATAGGCAGTGAAGTGTGGTTGGTGCCTCTGGCGTTTATTGTTTGGTTCTTAAATATCTGATGATTACACGTGCAAAGGCTACGGACTGAAGTCCGTGCCACAGTGCTATCCGCAACCCGGATTTCACATAACGATTTGGCCCCCTTTGACGCGCAACGTGTACATCAAAGGGGGCCAAACCGGGGCGGATTTCGTGCTTATTTATCGCCGCCTACGGGTTTGCCTTGCTGATACATGTTAGCGGCGACCAGCTCGTCGGGCAGGAGGTTGCCGGCGGCTACCATAGCCTTATTCTTGAGGCCGGATACTACCTTATCATCACCGGCCAGCAGGGCTTCGTAACCGTCTTTGGCTACTTTAGCGGGGTCGGCTTTGCTGCCTTCCGCCACTAGCTTCGACTGGTTCATGTCGGCTTTGTTGAAGAAGTCGGTATCCGTGACGCCGGGAAGCAGAGCCGTAATGGTGACGCCAGTATCCTTGGTTTCCTGCCGAATAGCTTCCGTGAATGATGTTACGAAGGCTTTAGTGCCGTGGTACACCGACTGAAACGGCCCCGGCAGCTCCCCGCCGATGCTCGATACTTGCAGAATCTTGCCTTCGCCGCGGACTACCATTTCTTGCAGGAAGAACTTGGTGAGCACTACATAGGCTCCGATGTTAAGCTGAATGATGTCTAGCTCACGGTTGATATCGGTGTCCACGAACTCGCCGTACTGACCCTGGCCCGCGTCATTCACCAGCGCGTCCACTTGCAGGCCGCGTTGTTTCACCTCTTCCACCACTTCAAACGGAGCCTCGCGCTGGAATAGGTCCTTGGCCAACGTCACGACTTCGATACCGTACTGCTGGCGGAATTCGGCGGCCGTGGCATCTAGCTCCTGCTCGTTGCGAGCCACGATGATGAGGTTGTATTTATCCTGGGCGAAGAGCTTGGCCAGTTCGCGGCCAATGCCGCTGGTAGCGCCCGTAATGAGGGCGTATTTCTGTTCGTTTGCCATGAGGTAGGAGAAGACTATAGGGTTGATGGTCTAGTGCCTACGCCTGGCCTGCCTGCTTGGTTAAAGCTCAGTTTGCAGCATCACACCCTCGAAATACCCCTCCATCACCTGGCATCCTGAACAGCACCGAAGGTCTCATAGCCACAGCACAAGCCACTGCTGAGCGCGCCAACACAGCACGCCCGGCAATGGCTTGTAGCTTGATGCGGAAAATGATTCAGCCGGGCAGAAGGCCCTCTCGATTCGCTACTTCTTCAGCGGATCGTGGCCCCAGTTCATGAGCGAATAGCGCCATCGGGAGGTTTCCACGTCGTTCTTATCGTGCGGGCCCTGGGCCGAGTGGCGGCTGACGTAGCTGTGCACCTTGTGCATGTGCTGCTCGTCGTCTTCGCTGAGGTCGGCCTTCTTCTTGTGCAGAATCTCGATGATTCGCTCGCCAGAGTGCCGCCCGATGCTGGTGCCATCGCCGCTGTCTTGGCCCACGGACTTGGATTCCTCCGTTTTGAGCCACTTTTCCAGCTCGGAGGCCGTCATGTTTACGTCTTTCTTGAAATCGGCGTAGATGTCGCCGGAGGCAGAATGTGCGTTAGTAGCCATAATGAAGTTGGTTGAGGGTGAGAATCAAAACAAAGTATACTCAGCCGCAGAGGCTAGGTTGCGCCAGAAGCACTCAGTTTACCAAGCGTAAAGCCCTCCGCTTCGTTGGCTGAGCAGCTGTGGTATCTCGCGCGGCTCAACCAATGGCAATAGCTAGCGTAGTTCCTATATACTCAACCTGTAGCACGCTCATGAGACACCTATTCTTGCTGGTCTTTCTGCTACTGGCGCCCGGCCTGTTAGCCAGCTGCTCTTCCGACCCAGCATCGGCCGAAAAGCCCAAGCCCCGCATTCTGGTATTCTATAAGACGAGCGGCTACTACCACGAGTCCATTCAGGCTGGTATCGGGACCATTCAGCAGCTCGGCACCACCCATGTCTTCGTTGTCGACACCACCAAGCAAGCCACTAAATTTCAGCCCGACACACTTCGCAAGTACAGCGCCGTGGTATTTCTCAGCACCACCCAGGACGTACTGAATCCAGCGCAGCAGACGGCTTTTGAACAGTACATTCGCTCGGGCAAGGGTTTCGTGGGAGTGCACTCCGCCACCGATACCGAGTACGACTGGCCGTGGTACGGGCGGCTGGTAGGGGCTTATTTCAATGGCCACCCGGCCATACAGCAGGCTACCATTCAAGTCGGCAACAAAACCCACGCCTCCACCAAGCACCTCCCCGATGCCTGGCCGCGCACCGACGAGTGGTACAATTTCCGGGACCTTAACCCGGCCATCACCGTACTGGCCACGCTCGACGAAAGCACTTATTCCGGCGGCACCAACGGCGCCAACCATCCTATAGCCTGGTACCACACCTACGACGGAGGCCGGGCCTTCTACACGGCCGGCGGCCACACCGACGCCAGCTACAGCGAGCCGCTGTTCGTGCAGCACTTGCTAGGCGGCATTCAGTATGCTATCGGCAACTGAGTCGAGACTTTAAAAGAGACCTTAGATTTGAGAAGTTAGAACTTAGACAATCATCCTGTATAAGGGTAGCCGACGGCCTTTTGCCGTTGGTTTCAACTACCTCCCTGATATGGCGGTGTTGCGCGTTTCGGCTCTCTGCCTTGGCTACAATTGGGTATTTAAAAAACCCCGCAGCATGGCGCTGCGGGGCTTTTCGCCTTTTTCTAGTCTGCGTTATTGCTTGCGGAAGATTCCTCCCCAAGTAGGCTGCTCGGGTACTTTGCGGTTGGGGTCGTTGCCGTAGCCTGAGTCGCGCCGGTACCGGTCGTTGCGGGAGTAGCGGCCGTCACGCCGGTCGTTTTGGCACCGGTTGTCGCGGCCTCGTGAGTCGCGTTGGCCGTAGTAACCGTGGCCTTTTTTGTTCTTCTTCTCTTTTTCGTAGCCGTAGCGCTTGTCGTCTTTACGGCCTTTGCCGTGGTCTGATCTTTTCTCCCAACGGTCATCGTCGGAGCGGGCGGCAAGTGGCGCGGCTACAGTGGCAGTGGCTAACAGCACAGAAGCAACAATGGCGAGCAGGAAGGATTTCATGGGACAGCAGAAATGAGGTGAATACTAGCGGGGCCCGCTTGGAGCCCAGGCGGGCCACTAAGCAAAAGCTAAGCGCTTTCGCAGCTGAATCGCAAGCATAGTGCCGATCCTTGTTTTCACGCTGCCCATTCGTTTTGTCAAGGGCTAAATCTTCTACTGAAGCAGCAAGTATCAAGCTGACTTTCAGTTCACTCAGCAAAAATTTCACAAGCCAAAAAATGCACTGTAGAAAGATTCGTGCTTGACTTAGCCACAAAAAAAGCGGAGAAGCTCCGGCCGCCAAACCTGCTTCTCCGCCCCGCTATTATAGGCAGCGAGCCTGTGTGCTGCTTACAGCAGCCCTACGCCAGCACCGGCCAGCTCTTCGCGCACAGCTTCGGGCCAAATGCTCACCTGTACTTCGCCGATATGGCCTTTGCGCAGCATGAACATGCACACCCGGCTCTGCCCAATGCCTCCGCCTATGCTCTGCGGCAGCTCGTCGGCCAGCAGCCGCGCGTGAAACGAGAGTTCCTGCCGGTCTTCGCAGCCACGCAGGGCCAGTTGCCGCACCAGCGCGTGCTTGTCCACCCGAATGCCCATCGAGGAAACTTCGAAGGAGGTTTGCAGTACGGGGTGCCAGAGCAGAATGTCGCCGTTGAGGCCGCGGTAGCCGTCTTCGGTTTCGGTGCTCCAGTCGTCGTAGTCGGGGGCCCGGCCGTCGTGGGGTTCGCCGTGGCTCAGTTCCCCGCCAATGCCCATCAGGAACACCGCGCCATATTGCTGCACGGCCTCGTGCTCCCGCTCCTTGGGCGTGAGCGTGGGGTATTGCTTCAATAGGTCTTCGGCGTGCAGGAAGGTGATGCGGCCCGGCAGCACCGGCGCTATTTCCGGGTACTCGGCGGCCACGCGGGCCTCGGTGGTGCGCAGTGCCTCGTAGATGCGCTCCACGGTAGCTTTCAGAAACCCGGTGGTGCGCTGCTCCGGGCTGATGTGCTTTTCCCAGTCCCACTGGTCTACGTAGATGGAGTGGATGGGCGAGTAATCTTCGTCGGGGCGCAGGGCGCGCATGTCGGTGAGCAGCCCGCGGCCGGCTTCGATGCCCAGCTCCCGCAGGCGCACCCGCTTCCACTTGGCCAGCGAGTGTACCACCACAGCCCGGCGTTCGGCCAACGCCTTAATCGGGAAGCCCACCGGCCGCTCCACCCCATTTAGGTCGTCGTTGATGCCCGTCCCATCGAGTACCGCAATCGGCGACGATACTTTGACGAGGTGTAATTGCGTAGACAATTCCTTAGCGAAAGTGTCTTTCACGAAGCTGATGGCTTCTTCGGTTTTGAGCATTTCCTGAGCGGTCATAGTGCTGTTTTTTTATGTGGTTTGAAGTGAATTTTATTTTTGAAAAGGCACGCGTTTTCCCTGCTCCCTTTCGGGAGTTTTTTATTTAAGCGGGAATGTATTTGTGCGTAAAAAATGCGGCGCTAATTCGGCTTGTAACGGGGCATGATCGGCGCAGCAGGCACAAAAAAAGCCTTCCACATGTGGAAGGCTTTAAAAGAAATTCAATTTATGATTTCTCTTTTCTCCTATGGAGCAATAGCCTTCCCATTTCGGATGCAATTAGCATTCGAATTATTATTGAGAAGATTATTGCTAAAAAGACGCATTGTCTCGTGTGTTTTTTCGTTAAGTGTTTGCAAGTATAGAAATCAACAACAGAAACTCCTACATAAATTCAGAATATTTTTCTTCGATTACGCTTTATTCGCTCCAGAGCCGTTTAGGCACCCTTTGGCTTCAAGTACTGAGAGGTCTAGCCGCACCGCGGCGGAGGCGTATTGGTAGTCCAAATCGGAACAACAAACCGGAGAGCCCCAGTAGAGCGGCATATTCGGTAGCTAACCCAAGTTGCCGCGTAGCGGCTAAAGGTTTGTAGAAAACCATGCCTAAAACGACCCTACGCCACGTAGCGGTGCTAGAGCCGCCAACTGATCTGGCACCGCTACGCGGCGCGCCCTCCGAACCGACTGGGGCTACAAACCTTCAGCCGCTACGCGGCTACGCCGCAACTTGGGTTAGCTAATCGGGCTAAGAATTAAACAAGCCCCGGCGGGGCGGCACCAATCATTGGGTGTCGCCCCGCCGGGGCTTGGCTTTTTCCTGATTTGCTTTGCTACCGATATGCCGCCCCGCTGGGGCTAGGGCGTGAGGAGGCTATTAGAATTTCCTTTTCCTCGCCTCTTTCCTTAATCGCCGCGCAGCAGGTCGCGCACCTCGCGCACGGCGCCGGCTACGGCCGTTGGCACGGGTGCTTCGGGTTGCAGCAGCTTCAGTAGGCGCAGGTACTTGGCCCGTCCCTCCGAGAGCATGAACTTGGGCACTTCAAATACGAACAGCTTGAACGGCTCCACCTTCTGCACGCCCACCAGCACGAAACGGTCGGCGTGCAAGGCATCGGAGTAGAAGGCGGCTTGCCGGTCGTAGTCGTAGCCGCTGCACTGGGCCACGAAGTGCTGATGGTCGCGGGCCAGGGTGGTTTTGAAGTCGACGATGGTGTAGGGCTGGCCGGGCTGGTCCACGATGAGGTCGGCGCGGAGCTTGCAGAGCGTGTCGGTGATGGGCTCGGTGAAGATGCAGCTGGGCTCAGGCGTGCCCATTTCCAGCATCTGGTTCACTTCTGGGTTCAGCTTCACGCCATCTACCATCCACCACACCAGCGTGTCGTTGATGCCCGGCTGGCCGGCTTCGTAGAGGTCTGGCTCCAGCAGGGCTGTATGAAAAGCAGTGCCCAGGCCTAGGGCGCCCATAGACGTAGTGGGCCGGGGTGGGCGCCCGTTAAGAGCGTCGCGCAGCCGCGACAGGTCAGAGTTGGCAATGGCCGGCAGCGCGCGGTAGTCGTCGTAGGGCACGCGCAGCAGGTCCGGGCGTGGAGTGGTGGGAGTGGAATCAGTCACACGGAAAGAACAGCGGAGCCCGCGAAAAGGCTCCTCCTTAGGGTGGGGAAGTTGGACGAAAGAAGTATAAGGCTTTTTTCGCGAACCGGCCATTGTGCAGAGCATTCCGCGCATGAAGCGGAGCCGAAGCATCTCGCATGCTGACGTTGTTTGCTAGAACATCATGCAGACGAAGGAAGCATCTCGCGTGCTGAGGTTGTGGTGGTATTGATTACCACACTAGCGAGATGCTTCGCTACGCCTTCGGCTCCGCTCTACATGACGGCCTAAAGCAAATTCTTCCTTCCTCATTCTTAATTCCTCATTCAACGCAGCGCAAGCGCCTAGCCGTTGTCGGCGAAGCCGGGGTAGAGGGTCATGCCGCCGTCGGCGAAGAGCGTGATGCCGGTGACGTAGTCCGACTCGTCGGAGGCCAGCCAGACAGCCACTTGGCCGATGTCGGCGGGCTCGCCGATGCGGCCGTAAGGAATGAGCGTGAGCAGCTTCTGCTCTTCTTCGGGCGTGTCGCGGGCTTCCAGGTTGATGGGCGTAGCAATGGCGCCGGGCCCGATGCTGTTGACGCGGATGCGGTGCGGGGCCAGCTCCTGGGCCATGCTTTTCATGAGTTGCATGATGCCGCCCTTGCTGGTAGCGTAGTTGACGTGGCCGGCCCAGGGAATGACTTCGTGCACCGAACTCATGCAGATAATCTTGCCCGTGGCCTTCGAGATTTCCGGCTGCGGGCCGCGGCGCACAAACTCGCGGGCGGCTTCGCGGGCGCACAGAAACTGCCCCGTCAGGTTGATGCCGATGACGTGCTGCCACTGGTCGAGCGTCATGTCCAGAAACGGCGCGTCGTCCTGAATGCCGGAATTATTAACCAGAATGTGCAGCGTGCCGGCCTGCTCCCGAATCTGGTTGAACATCTGCAGTACGTCTTCCTCGCGGCTCACGTCGGCATGAATAGCAACGGCCTTGCCGCCGGCTTTCTCTATGTCGCGCACCACCTCGGCGGCACCGTCGGCGCCGTGCGCGTAGTTGACGTACACCGTGGCGCCCTCGGCGGCCAGGGCTTTGGCTACGCCCGCCCCGATGCCGGAGCTGCCGCCCGTTACGAGGGCTATTTGGTTGCGCAGCCGCGCAGAAGTAGAAGCAGTAGTCATGGACAGAATGTGAGGTTCAACTCCTGCAAGACTACAAAGAGGCCCTGCGGGTTACATGAACTTTACATTATGCGGCCGGCCGCCTTGCTAACCCAAGTTGCGGACAACTAAAGACTAGAGCTAGGAGCTAGTTCCCCTCCTTTTTTAAGAAGGGGCTAGGGGTGGTTGATATACACCAGAACGATTTGTAGAGCTAGTTTTAGTAATCGTTCAACGATGGTCAACCACCCCTAGCCCCTCCTTAAAAAAAGGAGGGGAACTAGTCTTAGCTTTAGTCCGCAACTTGGGTTTGCTAATCGGCTAGGGAAATTTAATTTGGAAGTGTAAAAGCCCGGCAGCTACCTTTGGGCACCAATTCTTTCCCCACAAAGGATTGTTTTTATACAGAGGCGTGGAGAGACAGGCTCTAGGAAACGCCGGCAACCCTCGGATCATCCGAAACGGTGCCAACCGAAGGTCAGCGAAGCTAACTCCTGACCATATAAAAACAACGAGCCGTGAAGTCGTTCTTCTGCCCCGCCGCCGCATCTGCCACTCCCTCCGCGCTACCGCATGGGTGTTGTTCTATGATGGGAATGGCGTGTTGTTGTTAAGGCCCACACACTTCCCTCCTTTTACTGCCTGGCTCCGCCTTCCAGCCTAAGCTGACGCGGCCTTCCGCGTAGCGGCCGCCAGGAATTCCGCCGCCGTTTGCTTCGCCCAATTCCGCTGCCCCGCCAGGGCCGCTTTGCCGAAGCCAGTGTACGGCCAAAAACCTGAGCCTACGGGCCAGTTTTCCGCTTTTTCTTTTTGCTGAAACGCGGCTTCGTTGGAGCTGTAGCGCGAAGCTCCGGCTTCGCGCCTCGTCCGCGCCTTCCGCCTCGCCCGCGCCGCCCCCACGCTTGTCGTTCAACGATGCGCGAAGCCGGAGCTTCGCGCTACTCTTTTTCTATGCTTACTGCCACTATACCCCGCCTCACCGTGCTGGGCGCCGGTCCGGGCGACCCGGAATTACTCACGCTGAAAGGTGCGCGGGTGCTCGGGGAGGCCAACGTTGTGCTCTACGATGCGCTGGCCAACAACGACCTGCTCGAACACGCCCGGCCCGGCGCCAAGCTGGTGTTCGTGGGCAAGCGGCGCGGCTTGCGCAGCTATTCCCAGGACGAAATCAACTCCCTGATTGTGGAATACGCCTACCAGCACGGCCACGTGGTGCGCCTCAAGGGCGGCGACCCGTTTGTGTTTGGGCGGGGGCGCGAAGAAATGCTCTACGCCGAAGCCCACGGCCTGCTCACCAATTACGTGCCGGGCATCAGCAGCGCGGTGGCGGCGGCCGGTAGCATGAGCATCCCAGTCACGCATCGGGGCCTGAGCGAAGGGTTTCAGGTAGTAACGGCCACCACGGCCAGCGGGGAGCTGTCGGCGAGCTTGGCCGAAGCTGCCCGCTCCCGCACTACTACCATCATTCTGATGGGGATGAGTGAGTTGGGCCGCATCGTGCACCTGTTTTGCCAGCACGGGCAGGCCGAGACGCCCGCCGCCATTGTGCAGAACGGGACACTGGCCGAGGCTCGCCTCGTGACGGGCACGGTGGCCGAGCTGCCGGTGCGCGCGGCGGCGGCTGGTGTGGGGGCACCGGCCATCATTGTGGTGGGCGAAGTGGCCCGCCTGGCTACCCCGGCCGTGCTGAGTGGCTTTGCGGCGGCGGCTTACGCCGAAGTAGCCTGATCTGTAGCGCGTTCATCTATCCTCTCTATTTCTGCCATGACCCTTTCCCCTCCTCCCGCTCTACCGCCCGTTTTCGACGACCAAAAGCTCCAGCAGCTTACGGCGGGCCTCACCGAGCAACAGCTGCTCTGGCTGAGTGGCTACTTCTACGGCCGCACGGCCGCCGCCGGCGCCACCCTGCCCGCGCCCGCCACGGCAACGCCCGCCACGGGCCCGGCTTCGCTCACCATTCTCTACGGCTCCCAGACCGGCAACAGCAAGAAAGCCGCGACCATAGCCGCCGAAGCGGCCCGCCAGCGCGGCCTGGCTGTTGCTCTGCGCGACATGAACGACTACCCCACCAAGGACCTGCGCAACGAGCAGCAATTGCTGGTAGTGGTGAGCACGCAGGGCGAGGGCGACCCGCCCATTGCGGCCGAGGAGCTGCACCAGTTTCTGCTCAGCAGCCGCGCGCCCAAGCTGCCCAACCTACAGTTCGCGGTGCTGGCGCTAGGCGATAAAAGCTACCTGCAATACTGCCAGACCGGCTTCGAGTTCGACCAGCGCCTGGCCGAGCTGGGCGCCCGCCGCCTCGTGGAGCGCGTGGATTGCGACGTGGAATTTGAGCAGCCCGCCCGCCAGTGGGCCGCGCAGGTGCTGGAGGTGCTGATACAATCAGCGGCTCCCGCGCCCGTAGCGGCGGCCGTGGTATCGGTGGCGGCGCAAACCCTGGTAGCGGCGGGTGTTGAAGTGGAGCAGGTCTACACGAGCCGCCGGCCATTTCGGGCGCCGCTGCTGGACAAGATTCAGCTCAACGGCCGGGGCTCCACCAAGGAAACCTACCACCTGGAATTTTCGCTCGAAGGCTCCGGCATTCAGTACGAGCCCGGCGATGCCCTTTTCGTGCAGCCCACCAACCGGCCGGACTTAGTGCAGGAGGTACTGCAAGTGGCGCGGCTTGATGCTGCCGCGCCCGTGCAGGTCAACGGCGAGGAAGCCGACCTGGCAACCGCGCTGACGGAGCGCCTGGAGCTGTCGGTGCTGACGCGCGATGTGCTGGAACGCTACGCCGCCGTGGCCCCGCAGCACCCGCAACTGCGCGCCCTGGTGGCCGACAAAGCCCAGCTGCCGGGCTATGTATACGGCCGCGACGTGGCCGATTTGCTACGCGATTTTCCGGTGGAGCTGTCGGCGCAGCATTTGGCGGCGGTGCTGCGGCCGTTGCCGGGCCGGGCCTATTCCATTGCCAGTAGCCTACTGGCTCATCCCGAGGAAGTACACCTCACGGTGGGCGCCGTGCGTTACGAAACGTACGGCCGCCGCAAGCACGGCGCCTGCTCCAGCTACCAGGCCGACCTGCTCCAGCCCGGCGAGTCGGCCCGCGTGTGGGTGGACCGCAACGAGTACTTCAAGCTGCCCAAAGATGCGGCCACCGACATTATTATGGTGGGTGCGGGCACGGGCGTGGCGCCGTACCGGGCTTTCGTGGAGGAGCGGGCCGAAACTGGCGCTACTGGCCGAAACTGGCTGGTGTTCGGCAACCCCCACTTCACTACCGATTTTCTGTACCAGACCGAGTGGCAGCAGCACCTCAAGCACGGCACCCTCGATAGGCTGGACGTGGCCTTCTCCCGCGACCAGGAAGAGAAAATCTACATCCAGCACCGCCTGCTGGCCCACAGCCGCCGCGTATTCGACCAGCTCGAAAACGGCGCTCATTTCTACGTCTGCGGCGACAAAACCCGCATGGCCTCCGACGTGCAGCGCGCCCTGCTCATTATCATCAGCCAGGAAAGCGGCCAAAGCGAAGACTACGCCACCGAGTACCTCAAACAGCTCAAGAAGCAGCGCCGCTACTTAGAGGATGTGTACTAGAGCCAGAAGCTAAGAAGCTAGCTCCCCTCCTTTTTTCAAGGAGGGGAGCTGGTTTCTAATCCTTCTAGCCCTCTCTTTTCAGCATTC
>NZ_JBTYZO010000001.1:0-363250 GCF_057808495.1 Hymenobacter sp. M1-2 | reverse complement strand
TTTTCAAGGAGGGGAGCTGGTTTCTAATCCTTCTAGCCCTCTCTTTTCAGCATTCCAATTCTTCCGTTATGAAACAATACTATGCGTCCTTCTGGCTACTTCTGCTGCTGCTCCTCATCAGCATTATCTCCGCTTACACCCAGGCAAGTGTGCGCCTGCCTACCGCCAAAACCAGTTTGTCCCCAACTGCACCATCGAAGGCTTGTGCTGCGGCATGGAACCCCAGTACCAAATAAATTTCTAAAAAATCATTTGGTACTCTACACGACGACCATCAGAAGTACCAAATGATTTTCTAGAAATTTATTTGGTACTCCTGGCCCTGACCACACAACTGCCTCCTCCTTTTGCCGCCCTGCGGCATCTCGCAATAATCCTCCTCCCGACTACCTAGTAATGGAACAGAATCAGAAACTCTCCGAAGTTGAGCACGTGAAGGCGGCCAGCAATTTCCTGCGCGGCACGCTGGCCGAGAGCGTCGTCAACCCGCTCACGGGCGCCCTCAACCCCGACGATACCCACCTTATCAAATTCCACGGCTCCTACCAGCAAACCGACCGGGACCTGGACAGCGAGCGGAAACGCCAGAAGCTGGAGCCGCTCTACTCGCTCATGATTCGGGTGCGGGTGCCGGGCGGCGTGGCCACGCCGCAGCAGTGGCTGCGCATGAACGAGCTGGCCGACACCTACGGCAACCACACGCTCAAGCTCACCACCCGCCAGGCCTTCCAGCTCCACGGCGTGCTCAAGCGCAACCTCAAAAAGACCATCCGGGGCTTCAACGATGCCCTACTGGACAGCATAGCGGGCTGCGGCGACGTGAACCGCAACGTGATGTTCAACCCCAACCCGTACCAGTCCAAGGTGCACGCGCAGGTGTACGAGGTGTCGAAGGCCATCAGCACCCACCTCACGCCGCGCACCTCGGCCTACTGGGAACTGTGGCTCGACGGGGAATCGAAGTACAGCAGTGTGCCGAACGAGGGCGAGGAAGACGCCGAGCCGATTTACGGCAAGACTTACCTGCCGCGCAAATTCAAAATCGCGCTGGCCGTGCCGCCCCACAACGACACCGACATCTTCGCCAACGACCTGGGCCTCATTGCCATCGAGAAGAAGGGCAAGCTCCTGGGCTTCAACGTAGCCGTGGGCGGCGGCATGGGCATGACGTTCGGGATGCCCGACACCTACCCGCGCCTGGCCGACATCATCGGCTTCGTGCCCACGGCGCACGTGGTGGACGTCTGCGAGAAGATAGTGACCATCCAGCGCGACTGGGGCAACCGCGAAAACCGCAAGTTCTCCCGCCTCAAGTACACCCTGGACCGCGTGGGGCTGGATGTGTTTAAAGCTGAGCTGGACCAACGCCTGGGCTTCGCGCTGGAGCCGGCCCGCCCCTACCAGTTCCGCAGCTCCGGCGACGCCTTCGGGTGGAGTATCGGCCCCGATGGCGCCCAGCACCTCACGCTGTTCGTGGAAGGAGGCCGGGTGCTGGACCGGCCCGGCTACCGCCTCAAAACCGCCCTGCGCGACATTGCCCGCTTCCACACCGGCGACTTCCGCCTCACCGGCAATCAAAACCTGATTCTGGCCAATGTGGCCCCGGAGCACCGCCTGAGCGTGCTGGCCACGCTGGCCGAGCACGGCGTGACTGTGGACAGCTCCACGGCGTCGGGGCTGCGACGGGGGGCGCTGGCCTGCGTGGCGCTCAACACCTGTTCACTTGCCTTTGCGGAGGCCGAGCGGTATATTCCGCAACTTCTGGATAGATTGGAGGCTGTACTGCTCACCTACAACCTCACCCACGACGACATTGTGCTGCGCATGACGGGCTGCCCCAACGGCTGCGCCCGGCCTTACCTGGGCGAAATTGGGCTGGTTGGCCGCGCCGTGGGGCGCTACAATCTGTACCTCGGCGCCGCTTTCAACGGGGAGCGGCTGAACAAGCTCTACAAGGAAATGTTAGACGAAGACGGCATCGTGGCCGAACTAACCCCGCTCTTCGCCGATTATGCTCAAAACCGCCAGCCCCAGGAACATTTCGGTGATTTCGTAGTGCGCCAGGGCTACGTGCAGCCCACCACCCACGGCCTCGACTTTCATCAGTGAGAAGTGAGACTATGAGACATGAGAAGTGAGACATGTGATATGAGACATGGGACTATGAGACATGAGATATGAGACGGACGACTACCAACGAAATTGAATCGTTGCTGACGTCCATCTCATGTCCTACAGTCTCACTTCTCACATCTCATATCTCACTTCTCATGTCTCAGTTCTACCATTCCACAACCAACCTCCACCATGCCTCTCTCCAACAACATCCTGCCCCAGCCGGAACCGCCCCCCGGCGGCGCCAACCGGCTTTTTCCCGTCTTTCTGAAGCTGGAGCAGCTGCATGTATTGCTGGTGGGCGGCGGGGTGGTGGGCCACGAGAAGCTTTCGGCGCTGCTGCACAACAGCCCGGCCACGGCCGTAACGGTGGTGGCCCCGTGGTTTTCGCCGGAGCTGCTGGCGTTGGCCGGCAACTACCCGGCCGTGCAGCTCCGGCAGCAGCCCTTTCAGGTCACGGACCTCGTCGGCCACGACATCGTCATCGTCGCGACCAACGACAAGGCGCTGAATCTGGATATTAAGGCGGCGGCTTCGCGCCAGCGCCTGCTTTGCAACGTGGCCGACACGCCCGAGGCCTGCGACTTTTACCTGGGCTCCATCGTGCAGAAAGGCGACCTCAAAATTGCCATCAGCACCAACGGCAAGTCGCCCACCATTGCCAAGCGCCTGCGCGAAATGCTCACCCAGGCCCTGCCCAACGAGCTGCACGACGTGCTCCAGCGCATGTCCGTGATTCGGGAGAAAGTCGGCGGCGACTTCGCCCACAAAGTAAAATCCCTGAATGCCGTAACGGCGGAGCTGGCCGGGGGGCCGGCCTACGAGTCGCCGGCGGCGGCGCGGTGGCGGCGCCGGGCCACGATGGCGCTGGTGGCGTTTGGCATCATGGTGGTGCTCAACGTCCTCTCCTTCTACTTCACCTGGGAGCAGGTGTGGCACGTGGCCACCACCGCCGACACATTTTACCTCTTCGTAGCCATCGGCTTCGGCGCGCAGCTCGTCGATGGGCTGCTGGGCATGGGCTACGGCGTGGTTACGGCCATCAGCTTGATGAGCATGAACATTGCGCCGGCCGCCGTCAGCGCCAGTATTCACACCGCCGAAATGTTTGCCAGCGGGGCTTCCGGCTACCATCATTACCGCTTCGGCAACGTGAACAAGCGCCTGTTCAAGGTCCTGCTCATTCCGGGGGTGCTGGGCGCCATTACGGGGGCCTATCTGCTGTCGAAATTCGGCGAGCAGTACGCCCACTACGTGAAGCCGCTGCTAGCTATCTATCTGCTGCTGCTCGGGGCGCGCATCCTCACCAAAGCCTTTTCTAAACCCGGCCCGCGGAAGAAATACAAGAAACTGGGCATACTGGCGGCAGCGGGCGGCTTCCTCGACTCCTTTGGGGGCGGCGGCTGGGGCCCACTCGTGACCAGTACACTCATAGCGGGTGGGCGGGCCCCGCAGTACGTGATAGGATCGGTGAGCGTAGCGGAGTTCTTTGTCACGTTTGCCAGCGCCGTTACGTTTTTCGCTACGCTGGGCATTTCGCACTGGCAGATTATTCTGGGGCTGATTGTGGGTGGTATTGCCGCCGCGCCCCTGGCCGCCCGCCTGGCCGGCCGTATTCCGGTGCGCTGGATGTTCGTGGGCGTGGGTTTGATGGTGATAGTCTGGAGTCTGTGGGCGTTGCGGAGGCTATTTTGATAGTTGAGAGGTTGTAGCGCGAAGCTCCCGCTTCGCGTATCGTTGCACGACAATCGTTGTTACGACGCGGTTCCAATCGTTCAACCTCAGCAACGATGCGCGAAGCGGGAGCTTCGCGCTACACCTTTTCTAGAGCCGCCGTTACCTTGCTGAGGTAGCGGCGGCTTTTTCGTTGAAGCTCATGCCTGGTCTTGTTGCGCTTGGTACCAGACCGGCGTGCCACGAATGGAAATCGTTACCTCGTCTTGGTGGCGTGAGCATATTCTACTGCTCAGTTTATTCCAATAACTACATTATCACCTAGGCCTGAGTTATGGGGCAGTAAATATCAGGCACGAGACGAAAAAACGCCGTTTCATCAGCGCTATTGGCATTGTGAGTATGTAGGGGGCACGTATTTGCCAGGTCCGGTCGATTTTCCTGAGTATGCCTCTCTCAAAAAAGGCCAATATTTAGTAACATATAATATAAGTACATATGTCTTAATATCTGTTACTTAGTCTTGTCGGCAGCCAACGTCCAAACGTTTGTCTACAGCACCAAAATCCACTTTCCTAACCACCAATCCACCAACCTATGAAAACTCTGCTTACTCCTCCCATTCTGTCTGCGCCTGCCCGCGGGTCGTGGCGCACCACGCGGCGGCTGATGCTACTGCTCATGAGCTGGCTGTGCCACTTCGCCTTACAAGCACAGAACCCCGCGCCTCTTACGCCCATCATTGCCGAAAATTCCGGTGGCGCGGCCGTGGGTAATTTCCGCGACGATACGTCTTACGGCACCATAGAAAGCGGCGACATCGGCCAGACGTACAGTACCTCGGCGGCCGTAAGTACGACCGGAGTGCGCAACGCGGCTCCGGAGGCTGTGTACCAGTCGGAGCGCTGGGGCACCTCGTTTACTTACACCATAGCCGGCATCAATGCTGACTTCAGCCCGCGCCTGACCCCGGGCGTAACCTACCTGGTGCGCCTGCACTTCGCTGAAATCTACTTCAACCAGGCGGGGCAGCGCCAATTCAACCTCTCCATTAACGGCCAACAGGTACTTTCCAACTTCGACATTGTGGCCGAAGCGGGTGGGGCGAACAAGGCGCTGGTGCGGGAGTTTACGGCCACCGCCCGCCGCACGCGGGGCAGCAACATCGGCAACATCACCCTGAACTTCACCCAAGGCGCGGCCAACAACCCCAAGCTGAGCGGCCTGGAAATACTGCCAGCCTCGCTCTTCATTCCGCAGCAGCCCACCTTGCTCGATTTCACCGAAAGCCGCTCTTACGAGCTAGGAACGCGCTTCGCGGCCAGCACGAGCGGCGAAATCCGCGCCATTCGGTATTGGAGGGCCGCTTCCGAATCGGGCCCGCACGTGGGCCGTATCTGGTCGGGCACGGGCGGGCAGCTAGCCGAGGCAACGTTTACGGAGCCTGTTGCGCCTAGCCCTGGTTTACCCGTTCCATCGGGCTGGCAGGAAGTTGCGCTGGCTACGCCTCTGCGCATTGAGGCCGGCGCTACGTATACGGTTTCGGTCAACACCAACACGCATTACGTAGCCACGGTAGGCGGGCTGAACCCGGCCGTCAGCAACGGCTACCTTGGCACGCAAGGCACGGGCAGTGCCTACAGTGAGATTGGCACATTCCCGACTACTACCTACCAGAACACCAACTACTTCCGCGATGTGGTGTTCGTGGCTAGCCCGGCCCCTCCTGCACCACCTACTATGGTCGCACCCGTGTTGGCCGTGAATGCGGGCGGCCCGGCCCAGGGTACATTCGAAGCGGATAACTCCTTCTTCGGATTTAACGGCAACGCCCCCGGTGCGACAATTTCTACGACGGCCGCGGTGAGCGTAGCCGGCGTGCAGGGGGCTGCTCCGGCCGCTGTATATCAGACCCAGCGGGCGGGCGAGCGGTTCGGTTACCGGCTGGGTGGTCTCAACTCCGACGGCACACCGCGTTTGCAAGCCGGCACGCGCTACCTGGTGCGGCTGCATTTCGCTGAAATCGAATTCACGCAGCCCGGTCAGCGGCAGTTCAATGTGTTTGTGGGCGCCAGCTCGGTAGCCACGCAAGTGCTGAGCAACTTCGACATCGTGGCCGCGGCGGGCGGCGTCAATAAAGCAGTGGTTCGGGAGTTTGTGGTCGTAGCCCAAGCGGGCAGCGACGGCGCCAACACCATTGCGTTGCAGTTTTCGAGCCGGCCCGGCGCCACGCAGCCCGGCGACGTGCCCGCCATTAGCGGCATCGAAATCTTGCCCGCCACAGGCATACCGTTGGCGGCTTTCAACGCCGGCGGCGGCGCAGCCGGCCGGTTTGGCGCAGACATAGGCACAGCCGATGGCACGAACTTCACCTACGCCACCACAGCATTTATTGACACCACCGGCGTAGCCAATTCCGCCCCGCAGGCCGTGTACCAAACCGAGCGCTACGGCAATCCCAACATTTCGTACCTGCTGACTGGTACGCAACTCGGCGGCACGCCCACGTACCAGCCAGGCACCAGCTACCTCGTGCGCTTGCACTTCGCCGAGATTTACTACCGCCAGCCCGGCGAGCGCCAGTTCAACGTAGACATCAACGGCCAACAGGTGCTCACCAATTTCGATATCGTGGCCGAAGCCGGTGCTCCCAACAAGGCGCTGGTGAAGGAGTTCGTCACCACGGCTCAAAGCTCCCGTGGTAGCGGCTTCATCAACCTCCAGTTTACGCGGGGTGCCATTGACAACCCCCAGGTTTGCGCCATCGAGGTGCTGCCGCTTCCGGCGGCCAGTGCGGCTCGCTCGGCCGCCATCAGCGACGCGGCCCCAAAGCGTCTGCTCCAGCAGAAGCTAACTGTGGTGGGATACCCCAATCCCGTGACGAACTCTTTCACTCTGCAAGCTAACACCGAGCTGCGCGGTGCTACCGTGCGTCTGACCGACTCGCAGGGCCGGATAGTGAAGCAGTGGAAGGTGAGCACCCCCGGCTCTACAACTACCCTCGACCTGACGGAAGTGGCTAATGGATTACACTACTTGACTGTCGATGGACTGGGCAAGAGCACTCGTGCCCAAAAGGTGGTAGTGCAACACTAAGCGCCTTCTTTGCCAGGTGCAGCTAAATCGGCCGCTGGACCTCGCATTTGCTGCGAGGCTCAGCGACCGGTTTTAGGTTTGGAGCAAATTAAGCAGACAAAAGGATTTGGTTGCGCGGCCAACATCTTGGTTTCTTCTGCTCTTCAGTCTTACATCCTCACTTTGATTTTTCAGCTTCTTATTCCTTCCGTATGAAATTTTCCTTGCCTCAATCTTTCGGGCCACTCCGGGCGGCTACGCCCTGGCGACTGTTGCTGGGACTGCTGCTGGCGAGCCGGCTGTTGCTTGCCCAGAACACGGTTCCAACCTCCATTTTCACGACCCAAACCCCGGCTAATGCCACTGCGTCCGACAACCGCTCTTACGAACTAGGAACCAAATTTACGACTGTAACTGCGGGTTCAGTGCGGGCTATTCGCTACTGGAAGTCACCGAGTGAGAGCGGCCCGCATATTGGCCGAGTGTGGTCGGCGGAAGGCAACTTGCTGGCGCAAGTTGATTTCAGCAACGAAACGGCTTCGGGCTGGCAGGAAGCTTACTTGAGCTCGCCGCGGGCCTTGAGTGCCAACACGACCTACGTGGTATCAGTGAATGCCAATTCGCATTTCGCCATGTCGTCCTCGGGTCTGTCCAGCCGCGTGAGCAACGGTCCACTGCAAACCGTAGCCGATGGGGCCAACGGCGTGTTTGGGGACGCGGGTACGTTCCCAACTGGCTCCTATTCAAACAGCAACTACTTCCGCGATGTGCTGTTCGGGGCTACGCCCGCTACGCTGTTTACTACCCAGCAGCCCGCCAACAGCGCCGCATCCGACAATCGCTCCTACGAGCTGGGAACAAAATTTACGACCGACGTAGCTGGGGCGGTGCACGGTATTCGCTATTGGAAGTCGCCGGGCGAAACGGGCGGGCATATCGGGCGGGTGTGGTCGGCCACGGGGGAGTTGCTGGACCAGGTAAATTTCAGCAACGAAACCGACGCGGGCTGGCAGGAAGCCTTGCTCAGCCAACCGCTGAACGTGGCCGCCAACACGACCTATGTGGTGTCAGTAAACACCAATTCGTTGTTTGCCCTAACGGCATCCGGGCTAACCAGCAGCGTAGGCAACGGTCCGGTGCGCACGATAGCCGACGGCGCCAATGGGGTGTTTGGGGACGTGGGCACGTTCCCTACCAGTTCCTATTCAAGCAGTAACTACTTCCGCGACGTAAACTTTGTACCCAACGCTAGAGGCGTGATGCCGCCCTCACCCATCCCGGATGGCCCCTTTGTGCATCGCGGCTACTTGGGTTGGCTGCGGGACCTGGCCTCGGAAGGCCGCCCGAACGACACCTGGCCGTCTATTCGCATCGACCCCACACTGGTGAGCGACTACGACCAAACGTACGCCACCATGAAGGATGTGGGGCTGAATGAAACCACCATCTGGGGCTTCTTTACCTCCCGGGAATGGTCGTTGGACGTTGAGAATACTATTGATGCGGGCCGGGTGCAACAGGTACGCGAATTGATTCAGAAAGCGCACGACCAAGGCATTAAGGTCTTCGTGGGCTTGGGAGTATACAGCTGGGGTTTTGAGGCCATCATTCGCAACGAGCCCAGTTTGAGTGACGGCAACAACTTCTCGGCCATGTGCGCCTCCAACCCGCGTAGCTGGTACTGGCAGAAGCGCGTGATAGACTACGTGTTCAGCTTTCCGATTGATGGCGTGAGCTTGCAGAGCGCCGACCAAGGCCGCTGCCGCGGTCCGCAAGATGCCCTGCTCAGCGACATCGACTACCACGCCCTAATCAACGATTCGGTGGCGCGCTACATCAAGCGGACCTACCCCGGCAAGATTGTTGGCATCAACGGGTACGGCCTCGGCATTAGCAACCCGGTCAACCAACAGAGCGTGGTGAACATGACCCGCAATGCCGATTACCTGATTGACGTTGGGGACATTGGCGGGCTGGCCTCACGCGACTACCGGCGCACGTTGGCCACGGCCATCGCGCCTTGTGCCTACGGTACCCTGGGCGGCCCCTTCAATGAGCCGCCGCAACACTGGGACCGGGAACGGTGGTTTTTGCCCAACCTGCGCTACGCTGCTACCGGCCTACAAGAGCTGCACGCCGATGGCGGCCGGGCGGTGGAGAACTTCATGCGGCCCTTGGCTAACCCCGGCGAAGAAGTCTCGATGAAGCTGGTAGCAGCCGTTGAGAGCAATCCTACGGGTTCGTGGCAGACCATGCTGCGGCAGATTCTGCAAGACACGTATGCCCCTACCGATGCCGCGGCCCTGGACGACCTGGTGAACGTGTTTCTCGGCGCTGAAACTGCGTATTACAACAACGCGGGCGTCACCACCATCATCAGCCTGGAGCCGTTGATTAGCAACAGCGCGGGCCCACCTGTTTACCTGCGCGACCGGATGAATGTGGCAGGGCTGGCCAACTACAAAAACGAAATGTGTGCCCTGCGGCAGCTGGCAGCTGGTCTGGTTGGTCGGGTAGGCAATCAGGCCCGCATGCAAACCGTGGTGCGCTGCATTGGCCGCGCCCTCGACGACGTGAAAGCTGTGAGCGGCGACGCTAGTGATTGTACTTCTAGCAGACTTGTAGCGAGCCGCACCGCTCCCGTAAAGAACCACCTCGGCCAACACCTGAACGTGGCTTTTTACCCCAATCCGGCCACCGCGGAGTTGAATGTACAATCGGACGCGAGCATCCAAAACATGACGCTCACGTTGCGCGATGCGTACGGCCGCACCGTCCGGACGCACCACGTTACGGATGCGGGCCAAGCTACCAAGCTGAACCTGATCGGTCTGCCTAACGGCTTGTACTACGTAACGCTGCAAGGCGCCGGCACGCAACTCACGCGGCGGATAAGCGTGCAGCACTAAGCCGCTTTTGTGCACCAGATGGACCCTCGTCACGTTACTACAAGGGGCGTAGCGAGGCGCCGGAAATAGCATATATCAGAGCCAGTCAGCATTGTGCCAAGCGCACTGCTGGCTGGCTCTGATGTTACGGGCAGGCCTTGGTGCTCGAACCAAACCTAACAGTTTGTTCCTGCTACCACCGAAGCTGCATGCCACCTAGTACCCCTACTCCAAGGGCGGCAATAGAGTCTAAGTGCGCATCACGTTATACATTTGAAAACATAACGCACCTCTTTACCTCGCGTCTAGTCTGCTACTTGGGTCAGAGGCATCGTTTGTCACGATGCTTTATCTGAGCTTCTTGCAGGCTTTCTCGGCTTTGTTTCCTTGTTTCTGATATGAAAAACGTGTTCATTTTCGCGCTACTCGGGCTGCTAAGTAGCTTGGTTGCTCAAGCGCAAACTCCGACGCAAACTGCCCCAACAGCCAACCTTACGGTGACGGGCGCCGTGGCTCGGCCGCTGAGCTGGTCGGCGGCGGAGGTGGCCAAGCAGCCGCACGTGACTGTGAAAGCCCAGGACAAGCAGGGCCAGGAACACAGCTACTCCGGCGTCCCGCTCAGCGCCATTCTCGACGCCTCGGGCGCCGTGGCCGACAATAAGCTGCACGGCAAAGAGTTCTTGAAAGCCCTGAAAATAACCGCCGCCGACAACTACCAGGTCTTCTTCGCGTTGGCCGAACTCGACCCTAACTTCGCTACCCGCACTATCATCCTGGCCGACCGTTGCGACGGAAAACCACTAGCCGCCAATGCCGGCCCGTGGCAGGTGATTGTGCCCGGTGAGAAAAAGCCGGGCCGCTGGATTCGGCAGGTGACGAGCATGCAGGTGGTGATGCTGCCCTAATTGGCCGCGAGTTGCCCGCCCTAGCGCGCCTATCTTTGACGCTAAACTTCTTTTCTATGCACCGTCTAGCCCGGTTTTTGCCGGCTCTGTTTAGCCTATGGCTCCTAGCGGCCTGTTCCGCGCCCAGCCAGGAACAAGCCGCCGCTCCTACCACTCTGCAAGTAGCCGCCGCCTCCGATTTACGCTACGCCATGGACTCGCTGGTGGCCGTGTTTAGCCAGCAGCAGCCCCAGGTGCGGGTGGAAGTGACGTACGGTTCCTCGGGCAAATTCTACGAGCAAATCCGCCAGGGCGCGCCGTTTGAGGTGTTTTTCTCGGCCGATGCCAGCTACCCCCGCCGCTTGCAAACCGAGGGCCTGACGGCCGCCGCCCCCGTACCCTACGCCACGGGCCAGATAGTGCTGTGGAGCAAAACCCTGGACCCCACCCCGCAAGGCCTCCGCACCCTGCTCGATCCGCGGGTCCGTAAAATCGCCATTGCCAACCCCGCCCACGCCCCCTACGGCGAAAGAGCGGCCGAGGCCCTGCGCCACTACCAGCTCTACGATAAGGTGAAGGACCGCCTCGTCATGGGCGAAAATATTGCCCAAACCGCCAACTACGCCGCCAGCGGCGCCGCCGATGCCGGCATCATCGCGCTGGCCCTGGCCCTAAGCCCGGAGCTGCAAGCCCAGGGCCGCTACTTTCTGATTCCGCAGGAGGCGTATACGCCCTTAGAGCAAAGCTTCGTGGTGCTGAAAGGCGCCGCTAAGCACCCAGCCGCCGCGCAGTTTGCGGCCTTTATTGCCAGTGCGCCAGCCCGGGAGGTACTCCAGGCGTACGGTTTCACTCTACCCCGTTAGCGCCTCTTCTCTTGCAAGACTATTGGCAGACGCTGGCGCTGTCGTTTCGCCTGGCGGCTCTCACCACGCTCCTGTTGCTGGGCATCGGCACGGCCCTGGCCTATTGGCTGGCGCACTCGCGCAGTCGGCTCAAGCCGCTGGCCGAGGCGTTGGTGGGCTTGCCAATAGTGTTGCCGCCCACTGTGCTAGGTTTCTACTTGCTGCTGGCTTTCGGCCCTGGCACCGGACTGGGCCGGTTTCTCATCAATACACTGGGGCTCAGCCTCAACTTCACCTTCGCGGGCATTCTGATGGGCTCGTTGTTTTATAGTCTGCCCTTCATGGTGCAGCCCTTGCAAGCGGGGTTTGAGCGGCTGCCGCCTGGGTTGGCCGAAGCCGCCGCCACGCTGGGCAAGTCGCGCTGGACCACCTTGTGGCGGGTGCTGCTGCCCAACTGCAAGCCGGCCCTGCTCAGCGGCATCGTCCTCACTTTCGCGCACACCATCGGGGAGTTTGGGGTGGTGCTGATGCTAGGCGGCAACATTGCCGGCCAGACCCGCGTGGCCTCCATTGCCATCTACGACGCGGTGGAAAGCCAGCAGTACCAGCAGGCCAACGCCTACGCGCTGGTACTGGTAGTTTTGTCGTTAAGCATGCTGCTGCTACTCTCCTGGCTTACTAAACGCCTGGCCAACCGCGCCGCCTGATGCTCGATTTTCACCTCGTCAAAGCGCTGCTCTCCGCCGCCGGCCCTGCCACGCTGGACGTGCGCCTCACCATTCGGCCCGGCGAGTTCGTGGCGTTATGTGGGTCTTCGGGGGCGGGCAAAACCACGCTGCTGCGCCTGCTGGCTGGCCTCACCCGCCCCGATGCCGGCTTCCTCCGCGCCGATGCGCAGCCGTGGTACGATGGTGCGCAGCGCCTGTGGCTGCCGCCCCAGCGCCGCTCTATTGGCTTCGTTTTCCAGGATTACGCCCTGTTCCCCAACATGACAGTGCGCCAGAACCTGACCTTCGCGCTAACGCAACCACAGGACCCGGCCATCGTGCCGGAGCTGCTGACCCTAATTGACCTCGAAGCCCTGGCCCACCGCTACCCGCACCAGCTCTCCGGGGGCCAGCAGCAGCGCGTGGCCTTGGCCCGCGCTCTGGCCCGGCGCCCCAAGCTGCTGCTGCTCGATGAGCCACTCTCGGCCGTAGACCACCCCACCCGCCAACGCCTGCAAGAGGCTCTGGCCCAGGTGCACCGTCACTTCAACCTAACCACCGTCCTCGTCAGCCACGACCCAGCGGAAGTACGCACCTTGGCCAACCGGGTAATCGAGTTGGACCTTGGCCGCATCCGCCAGGATGCCCCTCCTCTGCCTGCGGCTCCCGATTCGGCGCAGCTGCACCTGACTGCCATCGTCGTCGAAGTACTGCCCGACAATCAGGTCCGGCTCCGAGTTGGCAGTGAGAGCAATACGCTCGTCCTGGCCCTGCCCGCCGGGCGCACCTACCAGCCTGGGGAGCAGCTTACACTCAATGCTTCGGCCTGGGTTATTGAGGATATTGACCCTAAGCAGTAAACAGCGTCTGTTGCCAAACTGCCAATACGAGCCGCTATACCGTATCTCCGGGCGGGGTAGAGCGAGGTTGTAAAAAACGACCGTGTAAAACTTTTAAATTTTACACGGTCGTTTTTTACAGCCTCGCCGCATGAGCTATTATCACGAAAATCTGGTCCTTCGCGGTTCGCCACTTGAGTTACAGCATGTTCCAGAACAGGATATTTACCAAGCCCTCTCACTAACCCAGGGTTTAAACCATGGGCTACGGAACGCAATGGATACCGACCACGAAACCGCTCTAATTATGAGTTGGCCCAGACATATCCTACTTTAGAGGCCGCGTGTAAGGTGTTTTTAACGTCCACTGCTAGTGTCTTTTATTGCTTGTCGCCACGTGCTGCGCTTTCTTGTTTTATCTGCTGTTGAGTTGTGCTGCTGACTGATTTTCTAAACGACTTACTGACCACCGGCGATGTCCTCATCACCGGCCATCCGGCGCCTTTCGAAGCCGCTGATCTTGAGGCCGCCGAAAGCCTGTTGCGGGCCTATCATGCCGATGATGCCCTGGCCCTGCCCGGTGTTGCTCCGGCTTTCGATGCCTCAGCCGCGCTGTGGGCCGCGGGCTATCTGTACTACACCATGCAGCTAACCGTGGTGCGTGAGCTGGACGAAGCGGTTATCGAGGAGCACCTGCGCGACTTTCCAGGTGAAGTTACGCCCGAGGTTATGTACTCCGCCGACTTGCTCTTCCGGCACTTGCCCGACCTGCTGCGGCTGGCCAAAGGTCTGGCCCCCGGTGATGCCCTGGTGGCGCGGCTGCACGCGACGACCCGGCAGTGGCCCCTGTCGTTTGTGGGGCAGGAGCCGGGGGATGCGGCGGCCGAAGTAACCTTGCTGGCTCACCCATCCCTGCGGCAGGAATACCTCGACCGTATTATTGCCATTCAAGACCAGCGGCGCGCCAGCCAGCCCCATCTCACGCCCCTTATTCATGCGGCGCTTGGCAGCCACGCCGCCACCCTCTGGCCCGACTTTCAGGCCTTCACCCTCCTTGCTCCCTGATGGAAACCACCCTCACCGCGCCGTGGCCGCTGGTTGACAAGCTCAACCGCGTAGCTCGCCACCTCAAAACCACCTTCGTGGGCAAAGACGACGTCATCGATTTGATGTGTCTTTGCCTGGTGGGCCGCGAAAACCTTTTCTTGCTCGGTCCGCCCGGCACGGCCAAAAGCGCCTTGGTGCGAGGCCTGGCCCAGCGTCTGCGGGGCAAGACCTTCGAGTATTTGCTCACGCGCTTTACTGAACCCAACGAGCTGTTTGGCCCCTTCGACATCCGCAAGCTACGCGAAGGCGACCTGGTGACCAACACCGAAGGCATGCTGCCCGAGGCCAACCTCATCTTCCTCGACGAGCTGCTGAACGCCAACAGCGCCATCCTCAATAGCCTGCTCACGGTGCTTAACGAGCGGATATTCCGCCGGGGCCGCGAAACCCGGCCGCTGCCGGCCCTGCTGATGGTGGGCGCCAGCAACCATCTGCCCGAAGACGAAGCTCTGCGCGCCCTCTTCGACCGTTTCCTCGTCCGAGTGCATTGCGACTACGTGGCGCCCGACTCCCTGTCGGAAGTGCTGGAAGCTGGCTGGCAGCTCGAACGCCGTGCCAGCGACGACGCACCTAGTATTACGGCCGAAGAAGTGCTGGACTTGCAGGCTGCCGTTCCGACCGTGGACCTGCAAGCCGTGCGCCCGCTCTACGTGGAGCTAATCAGCAAGCTGCGTCTGGCCGGCGTGGCCGTTTCGGACCGGCGGGCCGTGAAGCTCCAGCGCCTACTGGCCGCCAGCGCCTTGCTCTGCCAGCGCACCACCGTCATTGCCTCCGATATGTGGGTGCTGCGCTACATCTGGGACACCGACGAGCAGCGCGAAATCATTGCCGGGATTGTGGATGCCGTGGTGCACACCGATGAGCAGCCGGGCCAGCACCCGCGCGCCGCCGGCCAGGACGCACCCGATGCCGATGCCATCCTGCGCGAAGTAGCAGCCTTAACCGCCCAGTGGGACCAGCCCGACACTTCTTTAGCGGAACGCACTGTCATCAAGGACCAATTGCGCTACCTGCACGGCCGCACCCAGTGGCTCAGCAACGAGGTGCAGCGCAGCTACGTGCAAGAGCCGCTCGACGCGCTCTGGCAGAAAGTGCTGCAAGCATGACCGAGCGCGTAGTGGTACTAGCCGCCCACGACCGGGACGCTCTAGGCGGCGTGCGGACGCTGCCCGGCCTGCGCGTGGGCGTCCACCAGAGCCAGGAGCTGTGGCTACGTGGTCTGGATGCCACGGCCGAGCTGCCCGTAGTGATGCGCGCGCTGCCTGCCGTGGCAACCTACTTGCTGGATGCGCAGAACCGGCTTTTTCCCACCGGCAGCCAGACGCCCACTACAACTCTGCCAACGCTGACCTGGCAGCCCATCGAGAAATTTGTGCCGCTGGAGCTGCCCACCGCCGCCCTACCCGCCCAGCACCCACCGCGCTACCACGTGCGGCTCGTGCCCTCGACCCGCGCGGCGGAAGGGGACGCACTGCTAACCACCCTCGCGGCCTGGTGCGCCTACGCCGAAACCGCTCCCGAAATCCGGCTGCGCGGCCTGCGCTTTGCGGCTTCGTCTCAGCAGCGGGTGCTACTGCTTGGTGCGCCGCTGCCGCCCGTGCCCGGCCAGGAATACTGGCAGCAAGCCGAGCTGCTGCTGCCCGCGGGCTACGATCTGGAAGCGCCGCTGCTGGCTCCTTTGCTCGGTAAGCGGCTTAACCCTTCAGCTGATTCCCTGGTTTTGTTTGCCGCCGAGGGTAGCTGGGAGTTGGTTCCGCTGGCGCACCTCGTGCCCGCCACCCGTGGGGCCGTGCGTTTGACTGCTCAACACTTCCTGCATGGCTGACATCCTAATTCGCAACGCTACGCAACTGGCCCTGGCTTACTTCCAGGCTCCGGAAAACTATTTCTGGCGCTGGGCAGAGCGCCGGGAAATCGTGGAATGGCAGGATGGCGCCACTATCTGCTACTGCGAAGAGTTGCAGGTCATTCTCGATACGCTCGTACCTGACGGGCTTCCGCCGCTGGGGGCGGTGCTGCTGCTGCTGGCCGCCTGCGCCGATGGCTGGCCGGAATCTGGGGGGCGCGGCGTATTGCAAGGCCTGGCGAAGTACGTTGGCGGAGGCAGCGGGCGGGGCGAGGAACTGAGTTTCCGGCTCACGGTAGCCACTCGCTTTATGGATGTGGTGCACGCCTTGCCGCGTGAACTGCGCACCGGGCCGCGCAAGCTGCACTTATTTCGGGAAGTATTTCAGGCCGCCGAAAGTGAAAACCAAGCGGCTTCGAAGCGAATGATGCCGGACATTGTGCAGGCCCACAGCCGCCGCGCCCTGGAGGAGTGGACCAGCGGCCGACTGGACACCGAATTGGCGGTGTTGGCGGCCCCGGCCACCCGCGAGCAGCTGCTCACCGACCTGCTGTGCCTGGACCGCGCCCTCCAGTGCTTTCCTACTGCCAGCCAACTGGCGCTGCATTTACGCGCGGGCGTGAACCAGGTGCCGGAGCCGCTGCTGGAACTGCCAGCCGCGCCGCTGCCCGAAGAGCCCTCAGCGGACCTGCTCGACCAGCTTCTCCAAAATCCGCGCACGGCGGGCCTAGCCCGCCTCACGCAGCGCCTGGTTGCGGCCCTGCACATTCCGCTGCACGCCCAAGCTTCCAGCGAACAGCCCCTCGGCGGCGTAGCCGATGTAACCAACCGGGGCAACTTCGACCGGCTGCTGCTCAGCGAACTGGCCCACGACGACTTGGCCCTAATGGCCCGGCTGGTGAACAACGAAGCCTTGTATCTGCGCCGCGAAGCCCCGCCCACCCAGGACGTGCGCCCGCACACCATTCTGCTCGATACCACTTTGCGCATGTGGGGCGTGCCGCGGGTCTTTGCCCTGGCCGCTGCTCTGGCCTGGGCCCGCCACGCCCAACAGCCGCGGCACCGTTCCCGTGTCGTGGCCTATGCGCTCGGTGGCCAGGAGGCGGCTTCTATTGATTTAGAGTCGCTGGATGGGGTGGTCGAGGCGTTGAGCCAACTCGCTATGGCCCCGCACGCCGGCGGCAGCCTGCAAGCCTTTGCCGGCTCCCCCGCCGCTGCCGCCACCGACTGCCTGCTCATTACCGACGCGCAGCTACTGGCACAACCGGAATTTGCCGCCGCTTTAGCTCAGGTCAAAAGTACCTTGCGGTTCCTGTTGACGGTGGACCGCAACGGCGAGTTGCAGCTCCACGAGTTGCAGAATGGACACCGCACCCTAGTCAGTACCAGCCGTTTCGACCTGAACCAGCTGCTTTTCGCTCCTGTGGTCTCGTCTCCAACAGTATTTCCTGGAAACTCGCCCGATGAGCCCGCTTATCTGGCGCAAAATCCATCACCGCTCTATTTCCCATCCACGGGCATGCGGCCGTCGGAGAAAACTACCTTCTTCCACCCGCAGTTCGGGGCTCTGGGCGTCACCAACGTGCAGCGCGTACTGTTCTGCCCCAATAAGGACCGAGGCGCTATTGAACTGCTGCCCTTTATCGAGTCGGGCCAGTACCATTTCGCCTTCGATGGCAAGGCCACCGTGTACGTGCTGGTTAATCCCGGGTCCAGGCAGTTGATTTTTTATGAATTTGCCACCGACACCAACTCGGTGGAACGGATTGACCTGACGCCGGGAATCCAACAGTCGGAGCCGCTGACGGAGGTTGGTTGTTTTTCGGATCGTTTCTACCTCCGTTTTGGCCACAGCAAGACCAATCTTGGCGCCCACATAATGCTGTTCGACTGCCGAGCCCGCCTGTTATTCGCGGATCATGGTGGCCTCTTTGAAGGAAGCGCCCAAAGATACATTGCTCGCAACGAGGTCAAGCGCCACATCAACAGCGGCTATAACGTGCTCCAGCGCGTGGAGCACCTGAGCATTACTGATGAACAAACTTTGCTGATTGACGGGCATGAGACTAAGATCGTGAGTGCCCTGAGGCCCTTGACCCAGGAGTTGCGGCTAGTTCACCTCGAACACACGCCGCGACAGCCGATTCATGCCATGCTCACGCAAACTATTCCTTCTTCTGCCAACAAGCGGGTGTATTCTCGTCATTTCAGCTGGCCCAATGGCAGCACCGCCGTAGCCGACTCGCGCGGCCTGCTGCACCTGCGTAGTGCCAATCACGAGGTACCGGAAATCACCTTGCTCCTTATTCTCGGTCAGCATGCTTCCGCCGCCTGGGCCTCCGATGGTACCGTGTGCGGCCCAGACTACTTCACCGGCCCCGAACCGTTTCGACGCGTGCCGGCTACCGAGTTTTACCAGCAGTATATTCAACGCTTCATCACCGCCCTGTCCGCCTAATGCAACTAACGCTACGCTACCACCCGGCGGCCCAACGCCCGGCCTGCGCCGCCTTCCTGCGCGGCACCGATTCGGCGGCATGGCTGCGCGAGCTTGAGCGCTGGGGACTGCCACTGGAGCAGCTGAGTTGCTACCTGGTGCCAGAATCCATCCGCTCAGTTGAGCCCGCAGGCTTGTTTGTAGTGGCCGCTAGCGGGGCCACGCTCCCGCCCGACGTGCTGGAACCCTACGGTGCGGTGGCCGGGCAGCTGTACGTCCCCGTCCGGGCTACGCTGTGGCCAGTTACTACGCCCACCGAGCTAGAGCGCAGCCTGCTATGGCCGCGGCAACTTTGGCACCCCAGCATTGGCCTGGTCGGTTTCGATACCCAAGACGAGCTTGACTTGGGCACTCTGCTTGACTGCGGCGAGCCCCGCGCTACGGATTGGACTTGGGCCCAGCCGGGCCGGGCGCCTAAACCCCGGCTGCAACGCATTCGGGTGCAAGCGCCCACGGCCGCGGAAGTGGTGCAGGACATGCAGCAAGAGGTAGGCACCACGCCGCTAGCGCAACTGCCAGGTTTGGCCGAAACACGAACCGGCCGTGGTCAACAATTGCTGGATAATATTCGTCTGCGTTTGCTAAAAACCAGCTTGTCGGTGCTAAGTCGATTGCAGAAATCCTCTGGACGAAGCAGTCAGCATCCGGCCATCGCCCCTTTCTTCTCCGACGTACTCGTCATATTATGCCGAATAGTTCTTGCCGGCATATTCCTCTCCTGGGTGTTCAGCTTCTTATTTGGCAATGGCAGGTTTCCCTGGTTTTCACTGTTACTCCTGCTGGTCGTTTTGCTGGTGTGGCGCTTGGCCGCCCTGCTAGGGAAAAACAGACCTAGCTTTGGCGCCAATGGTAGGTCTGGTGCGGGTGCCAGTGCCAGCCATTCTGCCCAGCAGATTGGCCCCCGTGAGCAGGGCCCGCTCCGGCGGCTGGAAAAGTGGCTGCACACGAGAGCGGAAGACCTGGAGAAGAAAAGACAGGACGAGTTGGAACGGCTGCTGCGCCTGTTCGGCGAAAACATGGAAGAGGCGCTCAAATACGCCATTCCGCTCGGCGGCCCCTACCAGGACCGCGGAACGGCCCCGCCTTCGGACCGCCTGGGCCAACGCCCCACCGATTTCAACCCCAGCCTGCTCGGCGGAGGAGGCCGGGCCGATGTCTGGAATCTGGACAAATATCGTTTCGACTTGCAGCAGCAGTACCAGGCCGCCGCCCGCCAGGAGGTAGAGGCTGGGCGCTACAAGAAAGCTGCCTACATCCACGCTCATTTGCTGGGCGACTACCACGCGGCGGCCAAGGTGCTGGAAGAAGGCGGGTTCTTCCGCGAAGCTGCGGCCCTGTACCGGGACCATCTTCAGAACCTGCCCGCCGCAGCGCAGTGTCTGGAACGCGGCGGCCTGCTACTGGAAGCAGCCGAACTGTTTGCCGAGCAGCAGCAACACGAAAAAGCCGGGGACCTGTACCGCCAGCTCGAACAGGAAACTCTCGCCATCCGTCACTACGAGCGTGGCACCGAGCAATTCCTCAACAACCACGACCATCCGCAAGCAGCCCGCATTTTGGCCGATAAGCTCCAGCGTCCATCGCAGGCGCAGCAGATATTGCTCGATGGCTGGGCCCATTCCAAACAAGCTGAAACCTGCCTCAGCCAGTATTTCGACGTGGTAGCCGCCACGCCCAACGCCGACCTGAGCGGGCACGTCCGAACGGTTTTCCAGCAGCACACTCCGCCGGCGCGGCGCGGGCCGCTGCTGCAAGTGCTGGTGGCCGTCACGAAGAAACACCCGGAGCCGGCGCTGCTGGAAGCTTCGCGCGAGGTGGCGTACGAGGTTATCAGTGGCGAAGAGCGAACCAGCAACTCCACCGCGTTGTCGCTGCTGCACCACTTCCTGCCCGACGACCGGCTCATCGCGGCCGACTGTAGCCGCTACGCCACTATCCGCCAGCGTCTCCCCACCGATGGCGCCCCCACGTTTCAGCTGCAAGCACCACCGCTGGACTCTTCTATTCATTGGAAAAACGCCGTGTCGCATGGGCAGCAGTGGCTGGCCGTGGGTGTCCGCCACAACAAGCTGCATCTGGCGCGCGGCATTTGGTACGGCAACGTGGAATACTACTCGTGGCCGGCACCGGTAGAAGCTAATGTGAGCGTAGTGTTGGTGGCCGACGAGCAACACTCCACGCGCATCATCATTCGCACCTCGGAAACTCTGGCTTTAGAACCCAAGCACCTGCCCCAAAACAAGTACTTCACTGAAGCCCTGACGGTGGAGTGCCCCGCTTGGCTACCGGCCTGGCCCACGCGGGTGGCGCTGCTCCCCGACGGCGGAATAGCCACGGCGCAGGTGCAGGAAAAGACTATAACGGTGCAGCCCTACTCGGCCGAGGGGAAGTTACTAGCGCCTCTGAGTTACGACTTCTCTATCACAGAAGACGCGTTTGATGGCCCCGAGCGTGGCTGGCCTTTTGAGCTGCTTTACCGCAAGGGCGGGTACTACACCTACACCGATAACTGGCTGGTATGGCTCGGCGAAGACCAACGCTGTCGTGTCTACTATATCGATTGGCCGATTTATCAGTTGGTGGTTTCGCCTTATTCTTCCTCTCTCCGGCTGGCGGCCGTCACCTCCGAAGAGTGCGCGTTGTGGGAGCCTTCCCGCCCAGTACACAACGCGCCCAACTTGCAGCCGCTTGGTAGCAGTGTGTCTCCTTCTGATCTGCGCTTCGTTGGGCCCGAGCACCTCGTAATCACTCAGGAGAAGGAAGCGCGGCTGTATCACTTGGGTACCGACGGCCTGCACTTAGTACGCTCGATACCTGTGAGTGACACCCTGTTAGCCATAATGCCTTCCGTCGACCGGCAGCAGTTTGCGCTATTAGAGGAAAACGGGCGCCTCTCGCTACACCGCCTCGACCACAAGTAAAGCACTTGGAACACTCAACTCAGCCGCCGCATTGAAATATTTCAGGTGGATTTCTGAGAAACGCCAAGCTGTGCTGGCTTCCAGCTCATCCATTCACCGCAAGCCTTTCTAAGCGGCTTGGGTTGGCATGCCTTCTTTATTTTTACACATTTTCTTCCATTAGGAACTAGGCGAAAAGCCCCTCCTACTCTATTACAAATTTTGTATACCTTAAACGTAACATCCTTTTTAGCAAATCAGTAAGCCTCATACCCAGCCGCCCGCATATGCTTTAGCAAATATCAGCAGAGTCGTGGTGGTGCAATTGAGAGAATGATAACGGATTTGTTTAATGAAATTTCGTCCACCATCCACAACCAAACCTAGGCACCTTATGCGCAGAAACTTCTACTCAACCAAGCTCTTCTTTTTTGCGGCATTCACCATAGGTGGGCTGCTGAAAATGCCGTTTGACGCCGTAGCCCAAGGCGATGGCAAGCTGTTGCGGGAGTACTGGACCGGCATTCCCGGCACCGCCATCAGCGACCTGACCAACAACGGCAACTACCCCAACAACCCATCCGGCAGTTCCCTACTCACGTCCTTCGACGCCCCGCGCGAGTTTGGCGACAGCTACGGCCAGCGCATCAAAGGCTACCTAGTAGCGCCCACCACGGGCACTTACACCTTCTGGCTCGCCGGAGACGATGACAGCGAGCTGTGGCTCAGCACCAACGAGTCGGCGGGCAGCAAAGTGAAAATTGCGGCGTTTTCGGGCTGGACCAACCCCGAAGAGTGGGGTAAGTACAGCTCCCAGACCTCAGCTAGTATCACCCTAGAAGCCGGCAAATATTACTACGTAGAGGCGCTGCACAAAGAATACGGCGGCGGCGACAACCTCTCCGTGGCGTGGCAGACGCCGGGCGGCTCCCGCATTATCATTCCCAGCAATGCACTTTCTACCACGCTGCCCACCTCATCAACCCCTACCACTGGCCGCACCTATTACGTCTCCACCTCGGGCACCGACAGCCCCGGCCGTGGCGATTCGGGCAATCCGTTTCGAACGTTGGCTTACGCGGCCACGCAAGTGCCGGCCGGGCAAGGCAACACCATCTATTTGAACGCGGGCACCTATTACGAAACGGAGGCCACCATTTTGCCCTTGGGCGTTAATATTCAGGGTGCGGGCGAAGCCTCTACCATCGTGACATCCAACGGCGCCATTCCGGCACCCAACGTCGACCAGGGCAGCGGGTGGAAGATCCGGCCCGAAGGCAGCCTGATTCAGCTCCTGTCGGCCAGCTACCCCGGCGACAAAGTCTACTATGGCTCCCCGGCGCAGATGGTGGCGGCCGCCGACGGCAACCAAACGCTAAGCGGCTTCACGCTGGATGGGCACGGTAAAACCATCAAAGCGGGCGTGTGGGTGCTCAACCGCAACAACGTGACGATGCACCACGTGTCGTTCAAGAATTTTCAGCAGCGCGGCGCCGTATTTACGCGCGGTGATATGTGGTGGCAGGTGCCGATACCGGAAGGCAAATGGATGCAAAACACATCCGTGTATAACTGCACTTTCACCAATTCCGGGGCCGATATCGACGGGGAAAGTTTGGGCAACCTCTGCCTGGGCGGCTTAGACGGGGCCGACATCCACGATATCACGGTGAATGAAAACCAAGGCTACGGCATCAAATTCATTCACGTCGGGCACTTTCGCAACGTCCGGCTGCACGACTGCACCATTCGGGTACCCGAGTCGGACCCGTTGTGGGGCGAAGACATTTCGATTGAGCTGTGGAATTTCAGCTACAACAACGAAATCTATAATATCGACTGCAACACCTGGCTTTCCTTCGTCAACCACGCCGGGTTCAATGATTACCAGCCCACTAGCGCGCATCCGAGCAACCTGAAAGTACGCAACGTGCGCATGGTGGATCAGGATGGCGTTAGCAGCAAAGAGGCTATTGAGTCGGCGCTGAGTGGGGTGGAAATCTCGGACTCTTATTTCCAGGACAAAGGCTTCGGCATTGCTATCTGGGGCGGCACTGCCTGGGGCGGCAACGTGGCCAACCACGACGTGACGGTGCACAACAACATCTTCGCCAACGTGGCCCGTACGCCCGCCTTCGGGTTTGGCAGCAGCGCGGCCGTGTTTGTGCCCGACGATGCCAACAACATCAAGATCTACAACAACGTGTTCGACCGGCTGGGCAATGCCCTGGTCCTGACGGCAGCCAGCGGGGTGGACGTGAAAAACAACGTGTTCCTCAACACCGAAGGCGCCGACGTGGAACGCGGCAGCAACGTCTCGTTCACCCACAACTTAAAGTATCACCCCGACTCCCAAAAGGCCGGTTTCAACCTCGGCCAAACCGCGCAGGGACCCGGCAACTTGCTGGGCAATCCGGGCTTCAGGAACACGGGCAGCCGCTGGGACACGTACTACCAGCCCGCTTCGGCTGGCAGCTTGGTGGTGGACCGGGGCGTTGCGGTGGGCCTGTCCTACAGCGGCTCCCTCCCCGACATCGGCCGCTGGGAGTTTTCGGGCATTATCGCGCGGGTAGCTACCGCCGCAGTGGCACCGGATGAAGCGGCGGTCTCCATTGTCACGGCTCACCCTAACCCAACACAAGGAACCGTCCGGCTCTCAGCTGGCGCCGGCCATAAGATGACGCGGGTTGTCGTTATGACTCCGCAAGGCCGGACGGTGCTGGACAAGCGGGTAAACAACCTCAGCGCCACCGAAATCAACCTAAGCCCCTACGGCGGCGACTTGTACTTCGTCCGTATCGAGCACGCAAGCGGCTCCACCACGAAGCGAGTAGCCGTATCAAAATAGCGTACTCTCCTTCTGTTTTCGCCCGCCCAACACCGCTTAGTGTTGGGCGGACTTTCTGGTGCCTACTGCAACTTCACACCAAAGAAAGTGGACTACTGGCAATGAAGAGAATCAACTGGAAGCCGCCGCTTCTGTGCCCTCAAAGGGCAACATTGCTAGTAGACTGATCTAAAAATCTAATTTGTGCTCATAGCAATGTATGTGTCCCTTTTCGTTAGCTCTAAACGAATGCATTAGGTATAAACAAAAAGCCCCAAACCGTACGGCCTGGGGCTTTTTGTTTACGTTTGATACGTATTTGGTGATCCCGCTGGGATTCGAACCCAGGACCCATACATTAAAAGTGTATTGCTCTACCAGCTGAGCTACAGAATCGGTTACTTTGCAGCAAAACGCGGCTGCTTTGCTGATTGTGGCACAAAAGTAGCCGGTCGGGTTCTACGCTCCAAACGTTTTGCTGAAAAAACTCTTCCTCCTCCTAATATTCTGGGCGCTGGTTTCTCAACTTGCTACCGCCCAAAAAGTTACTTCCGAGCTTGTCCGGGCTGATTCGGCCTTCGTGGTTGGAGCGTACGTACCAGCCTACAAGCTGTACCGGCAAGTGCTGCGACAACAGCATCAGGCTTCGCACCGCATGCTGCTGCGCATGGCCTACGTGCAGGAAGGGCTAGGGCATTATCCGGCGGCGCTCTACTACCTGAGCATGGCCCAGGCCCGGCAGCCCCGCCTTTCCACCTGGCGCAAGATGGCCGCCCTCGCCCGCGACCGGCGCCTGACCGGCTACCCCGAAACCTGGCGCGAAGACCTGCTCCTCACCTTTCGGCGTTACTACTACCTAGGGCTTCAGGGCCTGCTCATCGGAGCCGTGGTGGGCGGCACGTTGCTCCTGTTGCGCCGCCGTACTATAGCGCGCGGGTGGTGGACGGCGTACGGCACCTACCTGCTGCTGATAGTAGCCTACCTCAATTTTATGGGTGCCGAGCGCGCCGCCTTGGTAGCTCATTCCCGTGCCGCCCTCATGAGTGGACCTAGCGCCGGCGCCACCTGGCTTACCACTGCCACAGCCGGCGACCGGCTACTGGTGCAAGGCAAACAAGACACTTGGTACCGCGTGCAATGGCAAGGCCAAGACGCCTACATCCGAGTCCAAGATCTACTGTTGGTGCAGTGAGGTGTTGGGTGAGGAGGTAAGAGGTGACACGTGACAGGTAAGGAGAAAACACGTGCCAAGGGCCAGATTTCTTTTTGACTTGCCTCTTTACCTGTCCCCTATCACCTGTCACTTGTCACGTGTTACCTGTCACCTCAACTCACCTCCTCACAACACACCTTTCTCTTCTTTTCGGAAGTGGTTGAGGACTAGCTTATCGGTGAGGGAGGGGAGCCATTTGTTGAGGAAGACGGTGAGTTTGCCCTGGCTGGTGAGTACTAGGTCGCGGCGGCGGCGGCGCACGGCTTCCAGGATGCAGCCGGCCACTTCTTCGCTGCTCATCATCTTCTGCTCGTCGCGCGGCGACTCGCCCTGGGAGGAGCCGTCGGCGGCGAGGGCTGCTTGCCGGATGTTGGAGCTCGTGAAACCGGGGCAGGCCAGCAGCACGTGCACGCCTTGCGGCAGCAACTCGGTGCGTAGCGCTTCTAGGAAGCCGTGCATAGCAAACTTGGAAGCCGAATAACCCGTGCGGCCGGGCAGGCCCCGGTAGCCGGCAATGCTGCTCACGCCAACCACGGAGCCTTTGCTGACCAATAGATGCGGCAGGGCAAACTTTGTGGCGTACACGGTGCCGAAGAAGTTGGTTTGCATCAGCCGCTCAATCACGCTCAGGTCCACATCCTGAAACCGGGCGCGCATGCTGATGCCCGCGTTGTTGAGCAGCACATCGAGGCGGCCGAAAGCATCCACGGTTTCCCGTACGGCCCGCGCCGAATCGGCCTCTACGCCTACGTCGGCGCGGATGGTGCGGTACGTGATGCCTAAGTTGGTTAGTTCGCGCGCCGTATCCTGGAGGCGCGCTTCGTCGCGGCCGGTAACTACCACGCGGGCGCCGGCTTGCCCGAAAGCAATGGCGCAGGCCCGGCCAATACCCGAAGTGCCGCCCGTAATCAATACTACTTTGTCTTTCATTCCTACTGCATAGCCGAACCTGATTTATTCAGGCGGCCGGCAAAACTACCCATTTCGGCGCAGGGAAACCGCGAAAGACAGTTTACTAGCCTTTGTGAATACCCCGAAATAAAATAGTCTTACTATTGGATTGTTGGTGTGATAAATTGCATTTTGTCCGCGCAATGTCACTACATTTACTTTCATCTTTTTCGAGTTCCTTCAGCTTATTATATGACTGCAACTTTACGTATTCGGCGCAGTGCGCCTGTTTTCTGGGTTGGTCTGTTTTTACTGCTTCTGGCTCAGGCAGCGCAGGCGCAGTGCCCTCCTACTGCTAGTGCTTGCACGCCCGGTTCCGCCCCGGCTTCCAACTTCCCTTTCGCGATGGGGATTCTTAACGTCAGGTTGGGGGCTATTAATAACTCGAGCAGCGGCGTGCAAGATGGCTACCGCGACTACAGCTGCACAATTGGCGCTACGCTCACGGTAGGCCAGAACTATCCTATTAGCATCCAAACCAATACGGGAGCCAATGAAAACGTACGCGTCTGGCTGGATTTAAACAACGATGGCACGCTCAACCCAACTACGGAGCTACTTTTCTCCTCCGACGCCGCCAAGCTACATACGGGCACCATTTCGCTACCCACGGGCACGGTGCTCGGCACGCGCCTACGCCTGCGCGTGGCCGCCGACTACGTGAATGCGCCGTTTCCGGGTCCTTGCACGACGCCGCAGTACTCCCAAACTGAAGACTACGGCGTGACGGTACAGGCCAACACGGCCACCCCCGTAGCCGAATTCACCGCCGACCAGACCCTGACCTGCTCTGGCTGCGTGCAGTTCACGGATCAAAGCCAAAACGCGCCGACCAGCTGGCTCTGGAACTTCGGCGACAACACCACCAGCACGCAGCAGAACCCGCGCCACTGCTACACCACGCCCGGCACTTACACCGTAACGCTCACGGCCACCAACACGACTGGCTCCAACGTGCGCACTCGTACGGGCTACATCACCTACGATAACCTGGTGCCCGTTGCGGCTAGCTGCACCCCGGCTACCACGGCCTACTGCTGCAACTACGGCATCACGCAGTTTCGCCTGGGCACGCTCACCAAGACTTCCCAAAACGGCCAGGCCAGCTACGAAGATTTCACCTGCGGCAGCCGCGTAGAGCTTATCGAAGGCAATAACTATCCCATCAGCCTCACCGTTGGCGGCACCAACGCTCAGGACACGCGAGTATGGCTGGATTTGAACAACGACGGCGCTTTTACTGGCAATGAATTGCTATTTACGTCGCTCAACAGCACCAGCCCCGCGGGGATGTTGAGGGTGCCGGGCGCGGCGCTGAAAAACGTGCCGCTGCGCCTGCGGGTGCTGTCCGATTTCGTGGGTGGGGCCGCTACTGCCTGCGCCGCGCCGCAACTAGGCCAGATTGAGGACTATACCGTGACGGTGCGGCCCAATACCAATCCGCCCGTTGCCGCTTTCACTTCCAACCATGTGCCGGGGGCTTGCCAAAACCCGGTGCAGTTCACGGACCAAAGCCAAAACGCCCCCACGGCCTGGCTTTGGGAGTTTGGCGACGGCAGCACTGGTACCCAGCAAAATCCTGCGCACCAATACACCACTGGCGGGGCCTTCACGGTGAAGCTGACTGTCACCAATAGCTTCGGGGCGAATGTCGTGACCAAAACCAACTATGTGGTGTTGATGCAGCCTTGCGTGCAGTATTGCGCCGCCACCAGCACTCCGCTCAACCTTTGGCTGACCAATGTGGCGGTGCGCCGCAATGCTACCGTGGATTTCACCAACGCTTCCGCCGCCAGCCCCGACGGTTTCGGCAACTATGTAGATAAGATAGTGCCTCTTTACCAGGGAACCAGTGCTTCCCTTGATATGAGCGTAAATGCGGGCTTTCAGCACATCCTGTGGGCCTGGGTGGATTGGAACCGCAACGGCGTTTTTGAAAACTCCGAGCTCATCGCCAACAACCTGACCACGGCCACGACTTTTGCGGCAACTTTCACGGTGCCCTCGGCCACATCGGTACGAGGCCTGACGCGGATGCGGGTAATGGTGCGCCTCAACAACCAGCCCAGTCCCAATCCTTGCCAAATCAACCAGTTCAACTCCGAAACGGAGGACTACTCGGTGCTCGTGACTGGGCCGCTACCCACGGCTGAAGCCAAGACGCTGCCGGCCCTGAGCATCTTCCCCAACCCCACCACGGACGGCCGCCTGCGCCTGCGCCTCCCCGACCCAAGCGCGGCCGGCACTTATACCGTGCAAGTGGAAAACATGGTGGGGGCGCGGCTTCTCACGACCACCGTGCGCCTGAGCCCTTCCCAGGATGCCGAACTCAACCTCTCTGCTCTGCCCCCCGGCCTCTACGTGGTGCGCCTCCACGATGCCCAAGGCCAAGCCGCCGTACGCCGCGTGCAAGTTGGGTTTTAGTGCGTGGTTGGTAGTGCCTGGTACTTAGTTGTTGCTTGTCAGCTAAAAGCCACGAAACAACCAAGCACTAAGCACCACGCACTAGGCACCACGCACTAGGCACCAAGCACTAGGCACCAAGCACTAGGCACTGAAAACCAAAAACCAAAAACCAGACTATATGCGGCAAACTCTACTCCGCGCTGTATTCTTGCTGCTAGTACTAACGGGGCTGCGCCCAGGGCCAGCCGTGGCTTCCCACTTGCTGGGGGGCGAGATGAAATATCAGTACCTCGATGCCAATGGCCCAGGGGGCACTTTCCGTTACCGGATTACAGTATTTGTTTATCTGAATTGGGAATGTCCGCCCACCGGAGGCTCGTCGGCTACGCAGTCCAACGTGCCCGATGGCCGGTGCAACATCTTTCTCAACATCTACAATAAAACCACCGGCCAGCGCATCAGCAGCAACGAGGGCAATAACTCCTTCCCTTGCACCCAGGTCAGCTGCCCGACGTTGGCAAACCCTTTCCAGAGCGACCTGCAAACGGCGGGCACCTTCCGGCTGCCGCGCATCTCCAACCCCAGCATCACGCCGCCCCTGCCGGGCGGTTGCAGCATTCCGGCGGGCACGGTACCGCCCGTACGGTTGGCTCGCTACGAAGCCGTGGTGAACCTGCCCATCTCGTTTGATGGCTACTACGCCGTGTACACCGACGGGACGCGCAATTTCAACATCGATAACCTCACCAACCCCAGCAACCAGAACCAGACGCTGTACGTGGAGATGGCGCCGCCGCTGCTGCCCAACTCTTCCCCCACCTTTTCCGATACGGCCGTCGTCGTTATCTGCCAGGGCGACACCAGCATTTTGGTCAACAACGCCGTGGACCCCGATGGCGACCGACTGATTTATTCGTTCAGCACGCCTTACAATGGACCGCAGGGTATCAACCCCGCCTTCATGCCGCCCCCGCCGCCCGTCACGTACGCCAGCGGGTTCTCCGCCGTCAATCCGTTTGGCACGGGCTCCGGCAACTATGCTTTCCTCAACGCCAGCAACGGCATCAGCCGCTACGCGGCCTCCCGCGTGGGCCGCTTTGTGGTGGCTGTGGAGGTGAAGGAATACCGCACCATTAATGGCCGGGAGGTGCTGATTGGCTCCACCCGGCGCGAGATACAGCTGGTGTCCCGAACGTGCCAAGCCAACAACTCGCCGCAATTTACGGCCGCCACTACGGCCCAGCCCCGGCTTTTCACGGTGGAAGAAGGCCAGTCCGTCAGCTTCAACCTCGCCGCCACTGACCCCGACGGCAACCCCATTAATCTCCGCGCAAACAGTGTGCTGCTCGATGGCAGCGGGCCCTATAACGCCACGTTTGCCGGAAACCAAGGCGTGCTACTCCCGGGCGCGCCCACGGGCAGCGCCACCGTGCAGGGTACGGGCAGCGTGAGTGGTCAATTCGTGTTCAACAGCCAGTGCGGCAACGGCCGCGCCACGCCCTACGACGTGGTAGTAACGGCCACCGACGTCGCCTGCGGCTCCAAAACCGTGGCCGATGTCTTCCAGATTCTGGTAACCAAAGCTGCGGGCCCCACCGGCATCAGCGGCGACAACGTTATCTGCGACCGGACTGTGGTTCGCACGTATACCGCCAGTGGCCCCACCGCCACTTCTTACCAGTGGGTGGCCCGCGGCGGCACCATTCAGGGTTCCAGCACCGGCAATTCGGTGCAAGTGCTGTGGGCCGGCAACCGGGCCGGACGCCTCACCTTGCGGGGTGTCTCGTCGTTTGGCTGCCCCACCGATTCGGTGTTCCGCACCATTGACGTGCGCCCGGCCAATACCCTGGCCGTAACGCCCACCGCCGCGGCCATTTGCCCCGGGGCTTCCACCACGCTCACGGCCACGGGCGGCACCACCTACACCTGGACGGGCGGCGGCCAGAGCTTCACCGGCAGCAGCATCACCGTCAGCCCCGCCGCTACTACCACATACACCGTTACCAGCTCGGATGGCATTTGCACCACCACCCGCCAGGCCACGGTAACCGTCAACCCCGGCGCCGTAGCCAATGCCGGCCCCGATGTTACCACCTGCTCCGGCGTGGCTACAACCATCGGCTCGGCGGCTCTTGCGGGCTATACTTACTCGTGGAGCCCAGCTACTGGCCTAAGTAGTGCCACCGCCGCCAATCCTACGCTCACGCTGCCGAATACCACCACTGCGCCGAAGGTACTGACGTACATCGTGACGGCTGCCACGGCCCAGGGCTGCGTGAACCGCGACACGGTGCGTATCACGCTGAACCCAGCGGCCGTGGCTAACGCGGGTGCTGACCGGGCAATCTGCTCGGGCGGCACAACCTCACTCGGCGCTTCGGCCCTGACGGGCTACACGTATGCGTGGAGCCCGACCACCGGCCTGAGCAGCCCGACGGCCGCTAACCCCACCTTCACGCTCACCAATACCGGCTCCACGCCCCAGGTGCTCACCTACATCCTGACGGCCACTACCAGCAACAGCTGCGTGAACCGCGACACGGTGCGCGTGACCGTGAACCCCGCAGCCGTGGCCGCCACGGGCGCCGACCGGACCGTGTGCTCCGGCGACCGGACCACCCTGGGAGCCGCGGCCATCACGGGCTATACCTACCTGTGGAGCCCGGCCACCGGCCTGAGCAGCACCACGGCCGCGCAGCCGGTTTTCTCGCTCCCGAGCACCAGCACCACCCCGCAGACCTTCACCTACACCCTCACGGCTACTACCGCCGAAGGCTGCGTAAGCACGGGCACGGTGCGCGTAACGCTGAATCCGGCACCCGTAGCCAATGCCGGCCCCGACGTAACGCTGTGCGACCGGAAGACGGCCACGCTCGGCACGGCGGCCCTTGCCGGCTACACGTACTCCTGGAGTCCGGCGGCGGGCCTGAGCAGCGCCACCACGGCCCGCCCGATACTTACGGCTTCGAACACCACGCAAAACCCGATCACCCTCACCTATGTCCTGACGGCCACGACGGCTCAGAACTGCGTGGGCCGCGACACGGTGCGCATCCTCGTCAACCCCCGGCCGCTGCCCGACAGTATTCAGGGGTCGGTTTCGGTGTGCCCCACGGTGCAAGGCGTGGCCTATTCTATTCGTAACCCGCGCGGCACCGCCTACCAATGGCTGGTGACGGGTGGCACCGTGGCGAGCGGGCAGGGCACGGCGGCCATCACCGTGAACTGGGGCCCGGCCTCGGCCACGGCCAGCGTGAAAGCCTACCGATTCAACAGCCTCGGCTGCTCTTCCGATACGGTGGTCTTCCCGGTGCGCGTCAATCAGCAGCTCGTGACGCAGCGGCCCACCGGCCCCTTGAGCGTGTGCATCGCCAATGGTCCCTTCACCTACCAGACCCAGCTTACCAACGGTTCGGTGTATGGCTGGCGGATTGTGGGCGGCACGCAGGTGAGTACCAGCCAGAATACAGTGCAAGTGAACTTCACCCGCGTAGGCATCGCCAAGCTGGTTGTCACGGAGTCGAGCAACCCGGCTGGGGGGCGCTGCCTGGGCCAGAGCGATACGCTGTACGTGACGGTGCGGCCTTCACCAGCGGCTAACCTGGCTATCAGCGGCCCGGCCCGGGTCTGCGCCAACGCCGGCAACCTCAGCTTCAGTTTGCCTGGCGCTACCAGCTCCACGTATCAGTTTGCATTGAATGGCACCGCGGTAGCCAACACCGGCAACTCGGTCAGCCTCCCCACGCCGGCCGTGGGCACCTACACGCTAACGGCCCGCGAAACCAATGCCAGCCTCTGCGCGGGTCCGCTCTACACCCGCTCCTTTACCGTAGTGCCGCCGCTGGTCATTAGTGGTCCGGCCAGCTACTGCCCCGACAGCCGCACCGGCCTCACGTACACCGTGGCTACGCCGCAAACCGGCGCGGGCTACCGCTGGACCATCAGCGGGGGCACCATCGTGAGTGGGCAGCGCACGGGCACCATTCGGGTGAATATTCCGGCGGGGAGCACCAACGCCACCCTCACCCTCACGGATACCACCAGCACCGGCTGCGCCGCCACCCTCATCGTGCGGCCCGACAACGCGGCTATTCGTTTAAAAGTGGCTTCGGTGAATGTGCAGGATGATCGTAAAATCAACTTGACGCTGGCCGTGCCCAACAACACGGGCAATGCCAACCGCGTGAACATCCTGCGCCGCCCGGCCGGCAGCACCGCGGCCTTCGCCAACGTGGGCAACGCGCCCAATACGGCCACTACCTTCGCCGATACCGGCGTGGATGCCGATGCCCAGGCCTACGAGTACCGGCTGGAGCTGACCAATGCCTGCGGCGACCTGCTCAGCAGCACCCAGCATACCACTATTCGGGCGCAGGCGACGGCGGTGGAGGGCGGCGCGGGCCGCGACGAAGGCAAAGTAACTGTGACCTGGAACGCCTACCAGGGCTTCCCGGTGACGCAGTACCGCATTTCTCGCCGCGCCGGCAGCGGCGCCGTTGAGCAGCTGCAAACCGTATCGGCGGCTACGACCAGCGTGGAGCTGACCACCGGTAGCGCCGGCTTCGACCAGTGCTTCCGGGTGGAAGCCGTGAGCGGGGATACGCTGCTATCGAGCTCCAACGAAGCCTGCGTCACGTTTGCCAACGACCTGGTGTTCTACAACGTGGTGACGCCCAACAACGACGGCCTCAACGACCAGTTCATCATCAAGAACGTGGACCTCTACGCCGGCAACAAGCTCACTATCTTCAACCGCTGGGGCAAGGAAATCTACAAGACCTCCGACTACCGCAACACCTACGACGGGGCCAGCGCGTCGAGCGGCGTGTATTACTACCTGCTGGAATTGCCCTCCGGCCAGTCGTATAAAGGCTGGTTTGAAGTAGTGAAATAAGATTCACTCGTTTTCTCTAGAAAGGCCACTCGTTCAGGGGTGGCCTTTTTGGTTGGCTCCTACCGTTCAGGGTAGCGTTCCTAACTCTCAGGTAAGGCCCCTAACGTTCTGGATAGCGTTCCTAATGCTCCGGGTAAGGCTCCTAACGTTCTGGGTAGCGCTCCTAACGTTTCGGGTAAGGTTCCTAACGCTCTGGGTAAGGCTCCTAACGCTCAGGGTAGCGTTCCTAACGCTCTGGAAGGGTTCCTAATGCTCGGGTAGGGCTTCGTGCGGGTGGGGCCTCACCCCCCGGCCCCCGCAAACGCTTCATGCGCGTTACCTAGGGGAGAGGGGGAGCCTGACGTCAGTAAGTATGTACTGGGGCTCAGGGTAGCGTTGGTGTTCTGACGACGCCTCGGTCAAACGACGAGCCGCGTAGTTGAGGCCCTGCTCGTGGGCTGGTGTGGCGGCTGGGTGCGGGATGGAATTTTTGGTTCTGTCAACTTTGCAATGGGCGACGGGGAGCGGGCGGGGGCTGGGAGTGGGTTGTGGGCGCCAAAGCCATACAATCCGCGGAATCCGTGATTACCTTTGCTCTCGTGAATAAAGCAGCTAAAAAGATTCCGGCGGAGGCACTTCGTCAGGTTGAGATTCAGGACATGGTGGCCGAGGGCAAGTGCCTGGTCCGCCTCGACAACCTAGTTATTTTCGTTACGCAGGTGGCTCCAGGCGACGTGGTGGACCTGCGCATCACGCGCAGCAAGAAGAATTTTCTGGAAGCCGTGCCCACGCACTTCCACAAGTACTCGGAGCTGCGCGTGCAGCCGTTCTGCGAGCATTTTGGCGTGTGCGGCGGCTGCAAGTGGCAGCACATCGGCTACGAAACTCAGTTGCGTTACAAGCAGCAGCAGGTGGAGGATACCTTGCAGCGGATTGGCAAAGTGACGCTGCCTACTATCCAACCCATTCTGCCCTCTCCCATCCAAACTTACTACCGCAACAAGCTGGAATACACTTTCAGCTTTATGGGCTGGCTCACGGAAACGCAGATTCAGGACGAAACCACGGAGTACGACCGGCGCGTGCTGGGCTTCCACACGCCTTCCCGCTTCGATAAGATTATCGACGTGAACCACTGCTGGCTCCAGCCCGACCCCAGCAACCAGATTCGCCTGGCCATCCGCGACTACGCCCGGGAAAATGAGCTGCGCTTCGGCAACATCGTCAAGCAAACGGGACTGTTGCGCAACCTCATCATTCGCACCGCGAACTCCGGCGACCTGATGGTGATTTTGCAGTGCTACCGTCAGCACCAGGCCATTGAGCCGCTGCTGGACTACATCTATGAGCGGTTCCCGCAAATCACCTCCCTCAACTATGTCCTCAACGACAAGGGCAATGAAACCTTCCACGACCTGGAGGTGGTCTGCTACCGGGGCGAGCCGTACATCCACGAGGAAATGGAAGGTTTGCGCTTCCGCGTCGGGCCGAAGTCCTTCTATCAAACCAACTCCGAAGGCGCCTACAACCTCTACAAAGTAGCCCGCGACTCCGCCCAGCTAACGGGCACTGAGCTGGTGTACGACCTTTATACCGGCGCCGGCACCATTGCCAACTTCGTAGCTCGCCAGGCGCGGCACGTGGTGGGTGTGGAGTACGTGGAGCAAGCCGTAGCCGATGCCCGCATCAACTCCGCAATCAACGGCGTGCAGAACACCGAATTCTACGCCGGCGACATGAAAGACGTCCTCAACGCCGACTTCACCCAGCAGCACGGCCGCCCCGACGTCATCATCACGGACCCGCCCCGCGCCGGCATGCACCCCGACGTAGTGGCCCGCTTGCTGGAAATGCGCGCCTCGCGCATCGTGTACGTTAGCTGCAACCCCGCCACGCAAGCTCGGGATTTGGAGCTGCTGGATGCCGCGTACCGCGTAACGCGCGTGCAGCCGGTAGATATGTTCCCCCACACGCACCACGTGGAGAACGTAGTGCTACTGGAACTGAAAGGCGATGCGTGAAGAGGCGGCAACCGACTTGCGTATAGTTTGGCGGGGCACTGAAGTAGGGTTGCTACACAACTCTCGCCCAGATATGTGGTACTTGGAAGGAACGTGGAAGCCCAACACAAGCGAGGAAGCCAAGCATTTCGAGCGACTAGCGGGAAACTTAGTGGTGGCAGAGACCTATCGTGACCATTCGAAGGCAATCGAAATTCAATTTTCTGCTACTGGCGCACAGGCAGAAAGTCCAGCTTTAATGCTTGGCCTTACGGATGGGTCATTATTGATTCGCATAGTTGGTAGGCGATGAATGGTTTCGTGCTGTCTCGAAGCCATTCACGGTCTATCAACTGCCAGGAAGTACGGAAAAAGCAAAGTAGGGTCTGAGCCTCAGCCTACACCCTAATGATATCTACTCGTGCGGGCATGGCCTGAACAAGACTGGCCATCTGCTCATATGCTTCCGCTGGCTCTGTACCAAAGAGGTATTGCCTGCTGATGTGCCTGACTGGCTCACGACGTACGAGGCACACCAAATGAGTGCTATACCGGCGTGAAAAATTAGTAGAGGCTGCCTCCTCAACTCTCCACTATCGCACAAGTTCAGGCGAGCGTGGGCGCTTGCTTACGCTCACGCTCGTATTCTTGAGCCTCCAAGTGAACCAGAAGTTGATCCATAGTCAATTCTCCCCCCACAAAGGCTTCGAAAAGCAACTGCTTGTAGGGGCCTGGCGTGAGAAAATTATTTTGGGTGAAGTATAGCGCAAAAGAGACGGCCATCCGGCTGTCCTGTAAGGTGCTGAGAGAAGCAGATGAGTAGCTCATTAGCTAAGGGAAGTATAATTGGAGGCTATAAAAATCGAACAATATTTCCAATCCTCCAAATGCGAATAAATTGCTTATACGGCAAACTAGCAGCATTTTTATAAAACACTAGGATTATAACCATTCAACAAACCATATTCTAGTTAACTAGCATAAGTACCAATTTGATACAAACCCCAAAACTAGCTATCCACTAATGAGAGCTGCTTATTATCGTCGAATTGGAAAGCTGGCGTGTAAAGCCATTATCTGTCGTTGCAACAGCACTAAACACCAGATGCAGCATGTTTCATTTTGAGAAAAACACTGATATCAGATAGTGTTGAGGGTAATAATTACCCTAGAAAACTATTTTTTATTTTTCGTATCAGTAGACCAGAAAAATGCTCTTGGTCGCACAGGCACCTTAACTTACTGCACCTATCAGTACACTTTGGCTCTGTGCTGCAACGCATCCGGGTTCACGCTCTTTTCAGTTCTCTTGGCTTATTTTGCCGTCACCTATCCACCGAACCACCCTACAACTTGCTTTAGTAGCAACTACCTTCTGAACCGGAAAGTAGGTAAGCAAGTCATTCATCGCCTCTATCTCCTCAAATGGACTACGCCAACGACCCTGAACTAAACGGCAAATACCTCGGCACTATCACCAAGGATTTTGCTACTGTTTCCGATACGCTGCTCGAAGCTTCTGCCCAGATTCGCAAGCAAGCCATATCCAAGTACCCCATTTTTGTTTTTGCCCGCCAAGAAGTACCGCTCGGCGGCCTGCTCATCAACGCCGACGAGCTGAACCTGGAATGGCACATCTTCGCCTCCTACCTGGAGCTCTTCGTGCAACAAGGCATCATCGGCGCCGAAGGCATTCCCAATTTCGAGCAGACCTACAAAGACCCCGACGAGTACTGCTGCCTATTCGTGCTGGATAAGGACTTCACCAACTTCGTGTTCATCCCCTACCCGGAAGACTGATCGCGGATTATGCAGATTAGTCGGATTTCACGGATTTCGGGAACAATTAAAAAACCAAACAGCCCCGCGATGCGGGGCTGTTGGTTATAGCCTAGTTCCTAGTCTAGGAAATCATAGGAGAAGATACGGGCCAGGTGCGGCCAGGATAATCGTTCCCGAAATCCGTGAAATCCGACTAATCTGCATAATCCGCGATTTAGAAATGATTGAAGCCTTGCGCTCTTAGCGGGACGGGCTGGCCGGCTTTGGTGATGAGGTTGGCGCCTTCGCTCTTAGCAACCATGTGGCCGATGATGGTGATGTCGGGGTGGTTTTTCAGTTTATCATGCGCTGTGAGCGGAACGGTGAAGAGCAACTCATAGTCTTCGCCGCCGTTGAGCATGCACATGATGGGGTCGAGGTTGAACTCCTCGGCTACTTCCAGCGTGGGATTGGCAATGGGCAGGTTTTCGGAGAAAATGCGCGCGCCGTGGCCGCTGGCCTGGCACAGATGCAGCACTTCCGAAGCCAGCCCATCCGACACGTCAATCATACTGGTGGGCGTTACGCCCAGGTCGCGCAATTCGTGAATGACGTCCATGCGGGCTTCGGGGCGGAGCTGGCGCTGGAGCACGTAGGGGTATTTACTGAGTTCTGGCTGCGTTTCGGGGTCGGCTTGCCAGGCTTGCTTTTCGCGTTCCAGCACTTGCAGACCCAGGAAGGCGCCGCCTAGGTCGCCGGTCACGCAGAGCAGGTCGTTGGGGCCAGCGCCACTGCGGCGCACAGCTTTTCCGGCCTCTACTTGGCCTAGCGCCGTTACGCTTACCGTGAGGCCGCCGCGGCTGGCGGTAGTATCGCCACCAACGAGGTCTACGTTGTAAGCCTCGCAAGCCAGCCGCATCCCTTCGTACAGTTCTTCCACGGCTTCCACCGAAAACCGGGCGGGCAAACTGAGCGCCACCACGATTTGCGTAGGTATGGCATTCATGGCCGCCACATCCGACACGTTCACGGCAACTGCTTTGTAGCCCAGGTGCTTGAGCGGGCAAAACGTGAGGTCGAAATGGACGCCTTCTACTAGCAAATCGGTGCTTACTACTACTTCCTGCCCGGCTGGCGGGGCCAAAATGGCGGCGTCGTCGCCGATGCCGAGCACGGTGCTAGGCTGGTGTAGCTGAATGGTGTCCTGAATACGGCGGATAAGGCCAAATTCGCCTACTTTATTGAGAGGAGTGACGTCGCTCATATACTTACTCGCTGAGTAGCGCTGATTTATTGAATGTTGCTGGAATATTGGACGCCGATGGCGATGCTTATTGCCTCGCGGCGGCGCACAACACTCTTGCAAAGGTATACACGGAAAGCACTGGCCTTCGTTTGGTCGCGTTGCCGCTGCTACCAAACAACAACGCCCACGAAAAGTCGCGGGCGTTGTTGTTTCAACCGTAAGGTAGCTTAAGAGGCCTACGTTGTGCGTAGCGCGTCAGGTCTACTTTACGATGAGTTCTTTGTAGAGCTTGGTCTGGCCGTCAGTCGACACGAACTGCACGAAGTACAAGCCAGCCCGCAGACCCGATACATCCAGCGTAATTTTTTCGGAAGACAAGCCGCGAGGCTGAGCCGAAATAGTCTGGCCCAGGCCGTTGATGACGACGATGGTGCCCACCTTTACATCTTTCAATTCAACGGTAGCCGTACCGCTGGCGGGGTTCGGATACACGCTAATGCCTTTGTTAAACTTCTCCAGCACCTTCAGCGGACCATAGGTGCCGGATTGGCCAGTGTAATCATTGTGCTCACCTAAGCGGGAGTAGCTCTGGCTGGCCGGGTCGACAGGACCTCCACCAGCGGGAAATGCCGAGGAGTAAGATTCCCATTCAGTGGAAATATTGTAACCAGTCCGAGCAGTCGGCGTGCCACCCTGGGGCTGTGGGTTAACACGAGTACCACCTGACACAGTACCGCGGCGAATCAGGGACTGATTCGCCGATGTAACGAGGACACCATTAGCATCCTGTGCCGACCATGAGGTGCCTGGATCTTGCCCAATTACGCCGAAGATATCAACCAAAATTGGCGTTCCTTGGCCAGCTGTGCCGCTTGTCCAACGTACCAGTGCTAAAGCATCATTCCCATTGTAATAGGCTACTCCGCTGTTGACTATCGTGTTCGGCCCGCTCGTGCCATACGGAAAAGCACCAAACTGGTCGGCTTTGTTCCTAATAGCCGTAATAGTGGCTTCCCCATTAGCATACACGAACGCAGCCAACGAATTGAGCGCGTTGCTAGTACCGGTCCTACGCACTAATTTTTCCTCTTCCGTTACCGCAGTACCACCGTTAGAATAGCGGCGGATGGAGTAAGGGTTGAGGCTGACCGATGAGGTAGTTGGATTGAAAATTTCCAGGGCGCGCTCATTGCCCGTGGAGTTGGCAGTGCCACCGTAGTTTACGCCCGACATATGTGCGCCTTCCGTGTACTCGGAAAGGAACAGTTCGGTGCCTTGGCCACGGGAAACAGTTGCCGCCAGCAGAAGCGCTGACATTAGTACGTAATGTTTTTTCATGAAAGAAAATTTGAGAGTTCAACAAAACCGGCGTCAAAGATATGCACTTTGCCTTGGCTTTATGCGTTATTGAGCCGCAAAAACAGCTTGTTAACTTAGTCTTAAAATGCTGGCTAAATGGCTATAAACTTCTGTGCTGGCCGCAGTTGTTTCCTTTTGCTTTTGCTCAGCTTTTTTAAGGCTAAAGATGAGGTAACGGCAACGCATCCGGCTCTTATCAGCGTAGCTTTATGGCCGGTGCTAGTTGTTTTTAAGATCTATTTTGGGCTCACTTCGTTTCTTGTCTTACTTTCTTCTTCATATGAGACACACGCTTTGGCTGGCATTGCTGCTAGCTGTTTCCACTGCCTGTAACCGCACCCCCAAACCGCTCGACCCCGCTTCTGCCACTGCCGCCAAGCAGCAACTCGATGTATTGCGCGATTCGGTAGACGTCCGCTGGACGCAGATGATGGCCAGTGACGACGCCAAAATAGTGGCTACCAATCAGATAATCAGTGAGCTAGAGCGCTGGCCCGCCGCTAACAAACAGCAACTACAACAGCTCAGCCGCGCCAATAATCGCCTCAAGGACCTGCGCTATCAACAGCTCACTATGCAGTCGGCCCACATCGACCGGTATGATGCGGCCCAGGATTCTTTGCTGGGTGCCCTACGAGGCTTGGTGTCGGTGCCTGGCCCCGGAGCACCGAGCGCCACCGTGCAAAATACCCTCGACACTATTGGGCAATACGACAGCCAAGTGGTAGGCTTCCGGGTGCAGTACGACCGGGCGGCCAAGCACTTCAACAACTATATCCGCCTGCACCAAAACGAGCTTCAGAGTCTGGGCGGCAAGTACAGCCAACTCGCGCCGCTGCCGCTATTCGAGTTACAGGAATAGCGGCAACTCTGGGCCTCTTACCAAGCGCCGCTTCAACAACCAGTTGGAGCGGCGCTTTTTTGATTCTCGCCCAAGACCAAGTAAAAATATTGGCGTGATGCAACCAATCTTTCCCACTTAGGCTCGTTCTCTCAAACCGACGGCGGCGCAAGCGCCGCCATTGTCTCGGTTGAGTTGGTTGTGGAAAAGGCGACCGGAATATTCCGGCCGCTTTTTTTCGGATGTTACAATTTGCTGCGCTTTTCAGCACCCCTTGCAACCGTTTTTGCATTGCACGCCTCTTGCGAGTGACACTACACTTCTTTCAAGATGCGCTATTACTACCCCTGGTTTACGGCTATGCTGGTTGGTTTGCTCGCTAGTTCCTGCTCGAAAGAGGGAACTGAAGAGCCACAGCCTGGCAACTGTAGCATCAGTGCTACGGTGCAATATCAAACTTGCAGAGTCTTGAATTGCGCTCAGCATCCTACGCTTCTCATTCTAGCCAACGGGCAACAGATCAGGCCATCTGGAGCAACATCGGCGCTACTGCTCCGCAAAAAGTAAGGATTGATTACCAATCGCTCCTAACACAAACCATATATCCTTGGGGTAACGCCGACATCACTTGCATCTGCGAGAGTAACGCGGAAACCTCGAACTGATAGATAAAAGCAAAACGCCTGACCTCAACGGTCAGGCGTTTTGCTTTTAGTGGTTTCGTCAGCCACTGCTATAGTTTCGCCATTTCGTCACGCACGAAGTCAGCTAGGGTGCGCAGGTATTCGGTGCTGAAATCGAAGCGGATGCCGGCGGCGGCGTAGATGTCGCCGATGGGTGCGGTGTAGCCTAGGGCTAGCGCGCGTTTGTAGGCCGTTAAGCCTTCTTCCGGATTCTGGCGAAAGTTGCGCCATACGGCAATGGCACCGAGCTGCGCCATGGCGTATTCGATGTAGTAGAAAGGCACTTCGTAGAGGTGCAACTGTTTCTGCCACAGATACGGCTTAAAGCCCTCCAGACCTTTCCAGCTCACAGTGCGCTGGTTGAACTCATCGAAAATCTGCTGCCATTGCTCGTGGCGTTGCGTTTCGGTGTGCTGTGGGTTTTCGTACACCCAGTGCTGAAACTTGTCGATGGTGGCTACCCAGGGGAAGGTTTCCAAGACACTTTCGAGGTGAGTTTTCTTGGCCCGGCGCAGCTCATCTTCATCTGAGAAGAACACGTCCCAGTGGTCCATGCTCATCAGTTCCATGCTCATCGACGCCAGCTCAGCTACTTCGGATGGCGGGTGCTTATCGGCGCCCAGCGGCAGATTGCGAGTCAGGAAGGAATGCACCGCGTGGCCGCCTTCGTGCAGCATGGTTACCACGTCGCGCAGGGAGCTGGTGGCATTCATGAAGATGAACGGCACGCCGGTTTCATCGAGCGGATAGTTGTAGCCGCCGGGGGCTTTGCCTTTGCGGCTTTCTAGGTCGAGATGGCCCATCTGGCGCATAGTGCGCAGGCAGTCGCCGAGGTAGGAATCGAGGCGCTGGAACACATCGATGGTTTTTTCCAGCAGCTCCTCCCCCGTCTCAAACGGCCGCAGCGGCGTCTTGCCCGATACGTCCACGTCGAGGTCCCAGGGACGCAGCTCGGGCAGGGCTAGGTCTTGGCGGCGCTCCAAATCAAGGTCATCGATGAGGGGCACGACGGTTTCGCGGATGGCCTGGTGGAAGTTGCGGCAGTCTTGCGGCGTGTAATCGAACCGGCCCAACGCGGCGAACATATAGTCGCGGAAGTTGGGAAAGCCGGCGTTCAGGGCCATCTGGTGGCGCAGGCTGATGAGTTCCGAGTAGAGCTTATCAAGCGGTTCAGCATCGCGCAAGCGCCGGGCCTGAATGGCGCGGTAGGCTTCTTCGCGTGTTTCGCGGTTGGGGCTTTTGAGGCAGTCGGCGGCGCGGGGCAGGGTCATTTCCTCGCCGTTTAACACTACCGTCATGGCTCCTGCAATGGCGGCGTACTGCTGCTGTTTGGTGCTGATTTCGGTTTTGAGCGGAATGTTTTCGGGCCGGTAGATTTCCAGGGCCTGCCGCACGGAGCGCAGGAACACGCGGTATTTCTGCTGGTCGAGTTCCGGCAGAAAGTCCGAGGCCATCATCTTCTCGTTGAGCGCGTGGTCGTAGGGCGCCACGTTGGGCTCAACCTCGCTCACAAAAAATTGGAAGGCATTACTGCGCTGTTCGTCCTGCGTGTCGCAGGTCATGCGAATGTAGCGCCACGCCAAATCTTCGCTCAGCGCTGCCTCCAGCTCCGAACGGTCGAGCAGCCACCGTTCCAGCTCGGGCCCAGAGGTGATGGTCCGGTCGCGCAATTCGATAAAATAAGGCTCTAGCGCCGCCCAATCGGTGACGGTGAAGTCTTCGGGCAGATAGTGTCGGGGCGGACGTTGCGTGTCGGTAGCCGAGGCAGCCTGCAGTTCGGTGGATGGAATCATCATAAGAGGAAAAGATACGAGGTAGCACGGAATACTGTTCCGCCTGTGAGCATCGCGGCGGGCCTTGGCAGCTTAGTACGGCCGCGCGCTCCACTCGTCACACAACAGATTTAGGCGCCAGAGGTTAGTCGATTTCAATCACCACATCCGACGTCAGCGGGTGGGCTACGCACACCAGCACGTAGCCTTGCTTCATCTCGGCATCCGACAATCCTTCGCGCTCATCCAGATGCACTTTGCCCGAGAGGCATTTGCCGCGGCAGGCAGTGCACAAGCCGGCCTGGCAGGAATACGGCAGGTCGATGTCTTCATCAAGGGCGGCCTCCAAAATAGTCTGGTTGGGTGCTACCGCCAATTGGTACTCCGTGCCTTCATAATTGATGGTGACGGTGCGGGTGGCGGACTCGCCATCATCGTCAGCGGCAGAAACATCGCCGTGGCCGTTGGGCTGGGCAGCCGCGGCTTCCTGCGTCTCGGCCGCGGCTATGAAACTCTCGCGCCGAATTCGGTCGGCGGGTACGCCTAGCAGTTCCAGCGCGGCTTTAGCTTCGGTCATCATGCCTTCTGGGCCGCAGAGAAAATACTCGGCCTGCGCGGGCGGCACCTGGCGCTGTTCCAGAATGCGCAACAGCATGGTGCGGTTGAGGCGGCCCGTATGTTGATGCGGCGCGACTGGGCCCGTGGGCTGGCTATACACGTGCTCTACTTGCAAGCGGCCGCCGCTCTGTGCTTCCAACTGCCGCAGTTGCTCCCGGAAAATCACCGACGCTTCGTTGCGGTTGCCATACACGAGCAATACTTGACTTTGGGGTTCGTCGCGAAGGACTGCCTTCAAGATGCTCATTAGCGGTGTAACGCCAGAACCAGCGCCTACCAGCACCAGCGAGCGGGCCGTGCCGGGGTTGGTATCGAGTGTGAAGTTGCCGAGCGGCGCCATCACTTCCATTTGCTGGCCCACGCGCACCGTATCGAGCAGGTAATTGCTAACGAGGCCGCCCACCACCCGCTTCACCGTAACGGACAGGCGCGGCGCTTCGCTGGGCGTGCTGCTGAGCGAGTAGGCGCGGCGCTCTTTCTTGCCGCCGGGGCCACAGGGCAGAATCAGAGTTAGAAACTGGCCGGGGGCGCAGGCAATCGGCTGCCGGGTGGGATGTTCGAGGTGAATAGTAACGGCGTCGTTGGTTTCCTGGGTTAGTTCAACAACGGTAAGCGTAAGATATGGGCTGCTCATCTGAGGACTTGAAAGCTTGGGGGCTTAAGGATTTGAAAATCGGGTGGGCTACAAAGTACGGGAATCTGTGGCGTATGCGTTAGTTTGCGCCGCCGGGTGCGGGTGTAAGATGTTGCCATTGCCACGCCAGTGCCTTGCTGGTGGATGTCTTCCTGCATGCACCGATGCCGTATAATCTTTTGTACTCCTTGTTCTACGTAGCGCCCCTGGAAAGTCGGCGTTCCTTTTTTGTGCCTATTGGGGCACTAGCTGAAGCATATGCTACATTCTCTGCTCGAGCGTCACCAACACGAGTTTGGCCCGGTACTGCCCGTCGATCTGAACGCGCCCGACGTGGCTCGGCTCGACTTCTCGGCCGCCAACCCGCTCATCCGCGACGCCGACTTACGCGATACAGCCACGTTTGAGGCGCTGGTAGCACAGCTACTGGCCGCGCATAACGCGCACATTGGCGTGGGTGGCTACCTCGAAAACCGCATCATCTATCGCCGCAGCCCGGGCCTTTTCGGCGACCCAGCCTTGCCCGCCCGCTCTTTGCACCTGGGCGTAGACGTGTGGCTGCGCGCCGGTACGCCGGTGCTGGCGCCTTTGGCCGCTACGGTCCACAGCGTGCAGGACAACGACAATTTTGGGGACTACGGCCCCACCGTCATTTTGCAGCATGAGTTGGAAGGCGAAACCTTTTACACGCTCTACGGCCACCTGAGCCGCCGCGAAACTATGCTCCTTCGTCCGGGTATGGCCGTTGAGAAGGGCGACACTTTCACGGAAGTAGGTCCGGCGCCTGAAAACGGCGACTGGCCCCCACACCTCCATTTTCAGGTAATTGCCGATATGATGGGCTTGGAAGGTGATTTTCCTGGGGTAGCGCAGCCTGAAGAGCAACAACAGTGGGCCCTACTTTGCCCGAACCCCAACCTGATTCTGCAAAGCTGCTGGCTGCAAGACTGAGACCTGCTTATCCTTATAAGTACTCTGCATTGCGTAGCCGGTAGTTGAGCCTCAACGGGGCAGTATGTTGGGAGAAAAGACACACAGAAATTGCGCACAGCCTTATTAGGTAGCACTCAACTCGGCATGTACGCTTACATGAGACTATGCCTTTGCTTTGCTTCGTCTGTTTCTACCAAGGTAGCGCCCATCGGAGGCTCGGCCACCAGCTTAGTCGTCAGCCAGAGATAACTAAAAACGGTCTGTGGCGAGGACTTGAGGGCCTCAGATGAACTACGGATTTTGTTCTACGTGTTTTACGCAGTTCAGGCAACAGACATGCAATGGGGTTTTCTATCACACCAAGCAAAGGGCCTGAAAAACAGCATTTTCTGTTGCCGTTTATAGAGGGTTGTAGTGCCCGAAATAGTAAACTCGACTTTAACAAAGGGGCATCGGAGGCGTAGGAAGGTCCACCCGTCAGGTGATGGAAAACTATTCACTTTTAAGCCTAAATTCCCATGTTCGACAAGCTTGAGACCCTAGACGACCTGTTTGAAATGCAGCTCAAGGACCTGTACAGCGCCGAAAATCAATTGGTAAAAGCCCTGCCCCAAATGGCCGCCGCCGCAAAAGACGGACGCTTGCGTCAAGGGTTTGAGCGCCATATGCGCGAGACCGAAGAGCAAGTACAGCGACTAGAGCAGATTGCCGAGACGTTGGACCTTAAACTGAGTGGCCACACTTGCAAAGCCATGGAAGGGCTAATTGCTGAAGGCCAAGAAACAATGTCGGAGCGGGCTACCGATGAGGTGATGGACGCGGCCCTGATTGCGGCTTCGCAACGCATTGAGCACTACGAAATTTCGGGCTACGGCACGGCGGCTCACTTCGCCGAACGCCTCGGCCACACCGAAGCCGTTTCGTTGCTGCGCAGAACTTTGGAAGAGGAACAGCTGGCCGATACGAAGCTGAACGACCTCGCCAAGAATTACATCAACGCGAAAGCTGAGCAAGCCGAATAAGCGGCCTTTGCCATGCTCCAGCCAATCTTCTTCAGCTAGCAGCTCTTTGGGTGGGCTGAGCTGAGGAGGATTGGCTGAAGCATAGGTCCCCATTTCGTGAGCTGGGTGCAACTGGTAGCGGCTGGTAGTAGAGGATAAATCTTGCTTTCCTACTCGACAGTAGAGGGTGCAGGTACCAACCGAGTAGTTATGCGTGGCCGGTTTTATGCCAAAAGTCATGTTTAATCTTCCAATTAGGCTCACCTTAAGCCGCTGACTGCCGTATAGAAGCAGGTGCTGTCTGAAGGCGAGTACCTCGCCGTAGCTTCTGGTTTAGCCTTTGTTGCTACCTGCTTTACCTACTACTTGCCTGCTCTGGTTCGGCCACCTGACCGGCAGACTCGCCGCTTTGTTGCCCGCTTGTTGGTGCGTAATAAAGTCAGTCCCCTGGTTTCTTTTTTCACCAATCTTTCTTCTAATGTACCGTCCTCGCATCAATTTTCTAGCAGCCATTATACTTGGCGCTTCTTTAACCCTGAGTGCCTGTGGCGGCAATGAAAACAGCGGCAACACCAGCGATGGTGGCACGGGTAGTGCTGATACATCAACTGGCAACGAAAACGCCGCTGACACGGACGCCAACGGTAGCTCCGACATCAACGGCGGTTCCGGTACAACCCCCGACTCAGCGGGCAGCAACTCAAGCAGCTCTACGGCCGGCAGCGCGCCCGGTCTTGATGCGGGTTCCACTGCGGGAGCTAGCACGTCGGGTACTGGTAGCGGCACCACTGCTGGCGGCACTGGCTCTACCACGGGCCAACGCCCCTAAAGCGTCTTCTCTTCCTCCCACACTTTTCTTAATTGTTTTCACTCCTTTCTTTCTGCGCTATGAAAAAGTCCTCATTTCTGCTTACTGCTACGCTAGTAGCCGCTTTCTTCGTTTCAGCTAACACTTCTAGCTTCGCTCAAAGCACCACTGGTGGTAGCACAGGCGGCGGCACCACCGCTGGTGGCTCCACCGCCGGCAGCACTACTTCCGGTGGCACCACTGCTAGCGGCACTACTTCGGGCCGTACCACTGCCGGTGGCACTACAGCTGGCGGCACCACATCGGGCACCATGACGAGCGGCACTACCAGCGGCAGCACGTCGGGCGGTGTTACTTCCGGCACTACGTCGGGCACCATGACCAGCGGTACTACTGCCGGTAGCACTACTGGCACTACCAGCGGCACCACTTCAGGCACCATGACGAGCGGCAGCACGTCTGGCTCTACTACCACCGGCAGCGGCTCGACTTCGGGCTCTACTTCCGGTTCGGGCTCTATGGGTTCTACTTCGGGCTCGGGTTCTATGGGCAGCGGCAGCACTTCGGGTTCAGGCTCCATGACTTCGGGCAGCAGCGGTAGTTCAAGCAGCGGCAAATCGGGTAGCAAGTCCGGCGGTAAGTCAGGTAGCAAATCCGGCAACAAGTCGGGTAGCAAATCTGGCAGCAAGTCGGGTAGCTCTACTTCGGGCTCGACCGGCGGTAGCACCACCTACTAACGCTTTTTAACGACCTGGCCGGCGAAATCTCTGGGCGTACAGCACTAGCTGAGCTCTTTGGGATTTTCGCCGGTCAGTTGCGTTTGGTTGGCTCTTCTAACGGTTGCTTGCGGCATTAAGTAGCAGCAACTTTTCTTCATCACATTTTCTTCAGTCAGGGTACGGAATGCCTGCACTTTACGCGGTTCTGCGGCGTCCTTTTGAAGTTGATTTGCGGGCTTTGGCCCTCATGCGGGCGGCAGTTGCTGTGGTGCTGTTGTTCGACATTGCCATCCGCGGCACTGATTTGGAAGCTCACTACTCCAACTTAGGCGTAGTACCTCTTCCCTTGCTACAGCAGCAAGTCTGGAATCCATACCAATTTTCGCTGCACGCTAGCAGTGGTCTCTGGCAGGTGCAAGCCGGGCTCTTTCTGGTAGCCGCGGCCGCCGCAGTGGCCTTGCTGTTCGGCTACCATACGCGGTTGGCAACGGCCCTGTCCTGGCTGTTGCTGGTGTCGGTGCAAAACCGCAACCCGCTTATCGTACAAGGTGGCGACGACCTGCTGCGGATGTTGTTGTTCTGGGGCTTTTTTCTTCCTTGGGGCCGCATCTACTCCTGGGATGCCCGCCGCCGGCCGCTGCCCGATTCTTTCCGCTACGTTAGCGCTGCTACGGCGGCGTATGTGGTGCAGTTGGCACTGGTGTATTGGTGCACGGCCCTGCTCAAAAGCAGCCCTGAATGGCGCACTGAAGGTACTGCGCTCTACTACGCCTTCAGTCTCGACCAAGTGTTGATGCCCGGTGGCCGACTACTGTATCCGTATCCGGCGTTGCTTCGGGTGCTGACGCTGGGTACTTTCTATACCGAGTTGCTGCTACCCTTCGTGCTGTTTATTCCGTGGCGGGTGTGGTGGTGGCGACTCTTGTTTGTGGGGGTGCTTTGGGGTTTCCACCTGGGCATTAGCCTGACGCTCTTTGTGGGTCTTTTCTTCCTGATTAGCATGGCTTCGGTGCTTGGGCTGTTGCCGGCTCAGGCGATGGACTGGCTGGAACAACGGTTGCTGCCCCGCGCTATGCAGCTCGGGCGGCGCATGGCGCTGCGGTTTCAGCACCTGCCGGCCTGGCTGGCGGCCTGGCAGCCGGGTGTCCGGTTGCGTGTGGAAACTAGTCTGGAGCTGTCTAGTGGCCTGCGACAGTTGCTACGCTCAGCGCGTGAGGGGCTAGTGCTAGGATTGTTGGCTTATATCTGTTGGTGGAATCTCGACAGCATTGTGCGGCCCGAGTGGACCATGCGGCAACCCTTGCGCTGGCTCGGTTTTCTCATTCGCATCGACCAGCACTGGGGCATGTTTGCGCCATCGGTATTTAAAGATGATGGCTGGTACATTCTGGATGGCACTACTACCAGCGGCCAGCACCTCGACCTGAACCGTGGCGGCGCGTCTGTTACGTACACCAAGCCTGCATCCGTGGTGTCCCTGTTTCGGAACGACCGGTGGCGCAAGTACTCGGAGAACTACCTGTTCGTCAGCAACGAGTACATGCGTCCTTATTACTGCAACTACCTACTGCGCATTTGGCAGGAGCAACACGGGCAAACGCCACTGCGGCGACTGGAAGTTGTGTACATGAAAGAAGTTTCACTCCCCAATTACCGCGTAGCGGGCCCAACTCGTGAGGTGCTGTGCACTTGCGAGCCGGCTCTTAAGTAGTAGATCGTAGGTAGGAAGCTACTGCGCTAAGGGCAAGAACCCGCTCACCAGCGTCTTTCTGTCTGAAGACCTACGACCACCTACCTGCTTAGCAAATAAGCGTTTTTGTGCGCGCCACCCGTTTTCTCGCTCTTCTCTTCTCCCCTGCTATGAACAAATCATCCCACATCAAGCCTTCCTTGCAAGCCAACCGAGCTAATACACCGGCGCTATTTCACGTAGTAGCGGGCATTTGGGGTCTGCGCACTGCGTTTGCCAATCTCTATTACGTTCGCAACCCCGATGCTCCCACCGACCCGTGGGTGCTAGTGGATGCCGGCGTACCCGGTTACACCGACCGGGTGCTGAGTTCAGCCGCAAGTCTTTTCGGCCCCAATAATCCGCCGGCTGCCATCGTACTCACCCACGGCCACTTCGACCATGTCGGGACGCTGCTTCAACTGCTAGCTGCTTGGCCCGACGTTCCCGTCTACGCGCATTCGTTGGAGTTGCCCTATCTTACTGGTCTTTCCTCGTATCCTCCCCCAGATCCTACAGTGGGTGGCGGAGCCATGTCGGCAATGTCATTTCTGTATCCCAAAAAGCCGCTAGATCTAGGCCAGCGGGTGCAGGCCCTGCCCGAAGATGGCTCGGTGCCGCATTTGCCCGGTTGGCGCTGGGTGCACACGCCGGGCCACACGCCGGGCCACGTATCCCTGTTCCGCGAGCAAGACAAGGCGCTGCTAGCCGGCGACGCCTTCGTAACAGTACAAGCCGAGTCGGGCTTAGCGACGCTTACGCAACAGCAAGAGGTAAGTGGCCCGCCCGCTTATTTCACCATCGATTGGCCTAGCGCTGCCCGTTCCGTAGCCGTGTTAGCCGGTTTGCAGCCGGCCGTAGCGGCTACCGGCCACGGCATTCCTATGCGTGGCGAGTCTCTGCGCCAACAGCTCGATGAGTTGGCGGAAAGGTTTGATGAGCTAGCCGTACCCCGACATGGCCGTTACGTGCAGCAGGCTGCTACCGCCAACGAATCGGGCGTTACGCACGTGCCCCCGGCGGCGGCCCCTCGCGTACCGCTATGGTTGGTTGGGGTAGCGTTGGCAGGCGGCGTGTACTGGCTCCGCAGCCGGCGCCAGGCTTCTGCTCCTCGCCCCACGGCCACAAAAGACACGGGCTATCGGCGCTCAAAAATCGCGCGTAAAAGATAGCTACGCTTCGCTTTACTGTTGTTGAATTAGAATCTGCTTTGGGTATTCCGGGCTGGTTGGCGTGACAGCTGTGGCCGGCCCGGTATATCACCTGCTTTATCTTATCCTTTATGGCTTCTTCTGCTCCGGACCATGTAGCGGATGTGCGGCGGCAACTGGCGGCGCTACGGCACCTGAGCCTGCGGCGGCATTCTATTGAGCGCCTTGCCGCGCGGATACGGCGGCTGCTGGCGACCCACCCTATCCGGTGCATAGAGTTGCCGCCGGGTGTGCTGTTCTACCGAGGCGTGCCTAGCGCCGAGCAACCAGTTTACACCGCCGACGTTTCGTACCCGCCGCCTAAGCGAGTGCAGCGCGACCAACGCGCCAATCGGGCTGGCCGGCCCATGTTTTATGCTAGTACCACGTGGCACCCGCCCTTTTTTGAGGCGGGCGTTCAAACCAACGACCGGATTATCATCAGCCGCTGGGTGAGCCACCAGCCGCTGCGCCTGGTTAGCTTCCACGAGCCCGACCAGTGCCCCGACGACCCGCACTCCGACCGTAATCAGGCGCTGCGCGACACCTTGAGTCGTTTGCCGGAGCCCGACCGGCTAGTTGCCCGCTTCCTGACGCACGCTCTCACCAGGCCTGTTTCCGATGCTAATTCGCATCATTACCGGATGTCAATAGCCGTGGCGGAGGTGTGCGACTTGGGCGGCTCATTCGATGGGCTGCTGTATCCGTCGGCGGCCATGCCTTCGCCTGCTCACAACTTAGCGCTGCATCCCTCCTGTCTTGATACTGGTAAGCTGACGCTACAGTATGTGGAGCATCTGCACGTAAACCGCGTAGGCACCGAAACACTGGATGTTTGCTCTCTGGATTTTGCCAACACCTTCGACGAAGACAGCCGCTTGCGCTGGCGAGGACAACCCGGCAATTGGGTGCTGCGCGAAGGCGGCAAAAGCGCAGTGTGCTAGGTGATGAAAAGCGGAAGGGCCTCTTAGCTTATCACCCAACATTTTTTCAATTCTTAACAAGGCTACAGTACATCTTGGTGTGTTGGCCTGGGCAACAAGTTCTCTGATTTTTTATATAAAATATAGTGCTTGATGCATGAAAACAACAGTATAACTACGGACTGAATTAGGTAATAACTACGGGTTTAAAGCCAAAAAACACTGATTTCCTAGGATTGCGAAGCCTGGGCGTAGAGCTCTGGGCGTAGAACACGCATGTTCCATTTGTTCTAAGCTCACTGCTATGACCACAAACCATCCACTTCTCCCCGCTGATGTGGGGCCGGCGCCTAAACTGCACCGCCGTTCTTTCTTGCGTTACACCGGTGCTGGGGCCCTCATGGCCGGCTTCCTACTAACCGGCTGCGACGATGACGACGATGACACCGAAAATGCCGACCTCGACGTAGGTTCCGGCGACACCGGGGTACTCAATTTCGCCTACGCCCTCGAACAGCTAGAATCGGCCTTCTACGCCCGCATCAAAACTGGTACCTATTACACGGGATTGGCCGGCAACAGTGCCGAAAAACAAATCCTGGACGACTTGGCGCTGCACGAGAAAGCCCACGTCGATTTCTTTAAGACGGCCCTCGGCAACGCGGCTATCAAAGACCTGGAGCCCAACTTCGACGCTATCAATTTCAACGACCGAAACAGTGTGCTGACCAACGCGCAGGCGTTTGAGGACTTGGGCGTGTCGGCTTACAACGGTGCTGGCCGCTACATTCAATCGGCCGCCAACTTGGTGATAGCTGGCAAAATTGTGTCCGTAGAAGCCCGTCACGCGGCTCTTATCCGCGACCTACGGCAGTACAACACCTTCGTGGGAGCAGATGTGGTAGATCTATTTACGCCAACGGCCGGCTCCACTGCGCCCGGTACGGGCAACGGCACGGGCCTGGAACGCTCCCGCAATCCTCAAGAGGTGCTCGTTATCGCCAATCAGTTCCTGAAGGCTGGTTCCAAGCTCAGCGCCAACAGCCTACGGTAGGCTCGTCTGCCAATTCTCCATTCCTAAAACTGCCTTTCCATCATGGATTTATTTAAACTGATTTCCGAAATCGAGCAGGTTGATCCTGAGATTTACGACCGGCTCGATTCGCGGCGGCGTGTGTTCAAGCACTTTGGCCTAGCCGGCAAAGCCTTGACGGCCGCCGCCCTGCCTAGCTTAGTGAGCGGTGTTTTCCAACGAGCTTACGGCCAAACTACCACGCTGCCTCAGCCTGTTGTGGACGTACTGAATCTGGCTCTGAGCCTGGAGTATCTGGAATTTTATTTCTACGACAGCGGCCTCAAAGTTCCCGGCCTCATTCCCGATGTCGACCGCCCAGCATTTGAAACCATTCGCAACGACGAGTCGGGCCATATTAAGGTGTTGCGGGAGACTTTAGGCACCAAGGCCATCCCCGACCCTACCCGCGCCGCCTTCGACTATAGCGGCGGCCGAGGCAGCATGACGGGCCCATTCGCTCCCGCTTTGATTAATAGCTACGCGCTGTTTCTGGGCTCCTCGCAAGCCTTCGTCGATACAGGGGTACGGGCCTACAAAGGTGGGGCTCCTATTTTGATGACTGCAACCGACAAGAATATTTTGCAGGCGGCGCTCAACATTCACTCCGTTGAAGCTCGCCATTCGTCGCACGTGCGTACTATCCGCCGGGGCCTTGCCGCTGGGCAGGCCGGCCAAGCGGCCACCACTGTTCCCGGCGATCCAAACAACCTGAACGCACGGCCCAAAAGCTGGATTTCCGGTGACGACAACGGTGGCTCTTCACCAAATACCACTCCGTCTACGAGGCCCGTTTACGGCCCTGGCAATCCTGCAACGGGTGGGCCTACTGACGTTTTCTTCCCCGCTGAAAACAACACCACGCAGGCTGGCGTCAATATCACCGCCAATCCTGCTGGCACCACACTCAGCGCCAGCGCGGCTTCGGAAGCTTTCGATGAGCCGCTGGACGCCGCCACGGTGAAAAGCATTGCTCGCAACTTCGTGACGCAAGCCAGTGGCTTGTTTGTCTAAGCTTAGAGTCCAGAGGTGGAGAATTGAGAGCCTAAAAGTTAGACAGAAGAAGCCGTTTAGGTATTGGCCTCTGCTTCTAATTTGTAATTCTACCCTTGAAAAGAGAAAGGAGCACGGGACATTCCGTGCTCCTTTCTCTTTTCAACCTTTCGCCTTTAACTGTGCCAGCTCCCCATTCTAACTTCTCAAAAAAGCTAATCGAACTTGATAGCCGTGACGGGGTTGATGCGCGAAATGAGATAGGTTGGAATGAGGACGGCCAAGAGAGAAGTGGCGAAAACGGCCGCGTTGAGCAGCAAGATAATGTTGAGGTCCCAGTAAATCGGCACCCTATCCATGTAGTAGTTTTCGGGGTCGAGGGGGATGAAGTGCGTGTAGTATTGCAACGCACAAAAGCCCAGGCCCACCAGGTTGCCGAACAAGATACCGCGCAGGGTCAAACTCATTCCTCGGAAGAAGAACATGCTCCGAATTTGACGGTCGGTGGCGCCTACGGCTTTCAGTACCCCAATCATGTTGGTGCGCTCCAAAATCATGATGAATATGGTGGCCACCATATTGAACGTCGCCACGAAGATGATGAGCACCAGGAAGATGATGACGTTGCGGTTGAGCAGTTGCAGCCAGTCGAAGAGTTGCGCGTACTGGTCCGTGATTTTATCGAGTTTGAGGTCGTAGCGCAGGTTTTCGTAGATATTCTCCGCAGTTGGGTCGAGGCGATTGAAGTCGCGAAGCACCACTTCCACGCCGCCCACCAGCGAATCGGGCCAGGCGTTCAGCTCCCGGATTTGCCGAATGTCGCCGATAACGTACACGTCGTCGAACTCGTCGAGGCCGGTTTGGTAGATGCCGCGCACCGTGAACTTGCGCACCCGGGGCGGGTTCTGAATAAAGTAGAACAATGCGTCGTCGCCGACTTTGAGGCGCAGTTTGTCGGCCACCTTGCGGCTCAGCAGTACGTCGTTGCTGGCAGCCGTATCGGGAAAGCTGATGAACTTGCCCACTGACAAATTCTCGCGCATTGGGGAGCGGCCATCTTCCTCGGAAATGCCCTTGAGCACCACGCCCAGCACTTCGTCTTTGGTTTTGATGATGGCCGTTTTGCGGGCAAAGGGCTGAATGGTATGTACCTGCGGAAAGTGGTGCAGCTCCTTCACCAGCCGCGGGCCGCCAATAGGCTCTACCTCCAACGAGTTGTTGGTATCGTACTTGCTGATTTGCAGGTGCGCCCCAAACGAGAAAATCTTGCTTTGAATTTCGTTGCGGAAGCCTTCGAGAATGGCAAACGACACGACCATCACCGCCAGCCCGAGGGCAATGCTGATGATGGCTATCTTTGTCACCGACGAGGTAAAAGACCCTGAGTCGGCCCCGTCAATCTTGTGGGATATGTACCGCGAGACGTTCACTGCCGTAAAGCTACGTGTCTACGGCCAGTTTCCTAGCTTCGTTTCCTGATGCCTCTTTTCAATCTTTCCGGTCTGCTGAGCACCACGCTTTTGCTCACCAACTGCGCTGCTACCCCACCCGCCGGCAGCCCCACTACGTCGTCGTCCACGGCACCATCGGTCACGGTTACGTCGCCGCCGCAAGTGCTGCTGGAGGCTCCAGCCGCCGCCGCGCCGCTGCAGGTGGGCGCCGCGCAGTTTGCCCGCTACCTGCCCCAGCTGAAAGGCAAGCGGGTAGGCCTGGTGGTAAACCAGACGGCCCTCGTGGGCCGGGCCTTCCTGGTCGATACGCTACTGGCGCAAGGGGTGCCGGTGAAGGTGATTTTCGGGCCGGAGCACGGTTTCCGGGGGGAAGCCGCCGACGGCGCTACCATCAAAAACGGCAAAGACGCCCGGAGCGGCCTGCCGGTGCGCAGCCTCTACGGCGCCACTAAAAAGCCCACCCCCGAAATGCTGGCCGATGTAGACGTGTTGGTGTTTGACATTCAGGACGTAGGCGTGCGGTTCTACACCTTCATTAGCACCATGCACTACGTGATGGAGGCCGCCGCTGAACAGGGCAAGGAGGTAATTGTGCTGGACCGGCCCAACCCCAACGGCTGGTACGTAGACGGCCCGGTGCTGGAACCGGCGCACAAATCTTTCGTCGGGATGCACGCCATTCCGGTGGTGCACGGCCTCACGGTGGGCGAGCTGGCCCAAATGATAAATGGCGAGAAGTGGCTGGCTGGTGGCAAGCAGTGTCGCCTCACGGTGGTGCCCGTAACCGGCTACACTCACGCCACGCGCTATGAGCTGCCGGTGCGCCCCTCGCCCAACCTGCCCAACGCGCACTCCGTGGTACTTTATCCCACGGTTTGTCTGTTCGAGGGCACCGATGTAAGCGTAGGCCGCGGCACCAACACGCCGTTTGAAGTGGTAGGCTCTCCCACGCAGCCCACCACGCGGCCCTTTTCCTTCACGCCTCGGCCCAATCCCGGCTCTCCTACCCCACCGCAAAACGGCAAGCTCTGCTACGGCCTCGACCTGCGCCCCATCGGCAACGACATAGGGTTCACGCTGAAGTATCTGCTGGATTTCTACCAACAGAGCAGCGCCAAAGACAAGTTTTTCAGCAAGTACTTCGAGCAGCTCAGCGGCACTTCGACCTTGCGCCAGCAAATCATAGCGGGCAAATCGGAGCAGGAAATCCGGCAGAGCTGGGAGCCGGCTCTGAGCCAATACAAGGCCATGCGGAAGAAATATCTGCTCTATCCCGAATCGTAGTCTTTTCGCCGTCTGCTGACACCAGCACACTGCGAAACTCTGCGCTTAACTCTGCGAAACTCTGCGAGAACCCCATATGCTCCGAATCATCTTTATGGGCACCCCCGAATTTGCGGTGCCCACCCTGGAATCTCTACTAAGCTGGCCCGGCTGCCAGGTAGTAGCCACCATTACGGCACCCGATAAACCGGCGGGCCGCGGGCAGCAGCTGGCGGAATCAGCCGTGAAACAGGCGGCCAGCCGACATGGAGTTCCTGTCTTGCAGCCCACTAACCTCAAGGCCCCAGAGTTTCAGGAGGAGCTACGCAGCTACGCTGCCGACTTGCAGGTGGTCGTGGCTTTTCGGATGCTGCCGGAGGCCGTCTGGAATATGCCGCCGCGCGGGAGCATTAATATTCACGCCTCGCTGCTGCCGCAGTACCGCGGGGCGGCACCCATCAACTGGGCCCTCATTCACGGCGAAACCCAAACCGGCGTCACGTCCTTCTTCCTGCGCCACGAAATCGACACCGGCGACTTGATCTTCCAGGACGTAGTGCCCATAGCCGACGAAGACGATTTCGGCACGCTCTACGAAAAGCTGAAAATTGCTGGCGCGGCTCTGGCCCTGCGCACGGTGCAAGCTATTGCGGCCGGCACCGCGCCCAGCCTGCCCCAGCAGGAAAGCACCGAGTTGCGAGCTGCTCCCAAGATTCAGAAAGAAACCGGCCGCCTCGACTTCACGCAGCCCGCCCCGGCCCTAGCCAACCTCGTACGCGGCCTCTCCCCCATTCCCACGGCCTTCACCCAGCTCCCCGACGGCCGCACGCTCAAAGTCTTCAAAGCCCAGCCCTTCGACGACGAGGAAGCCAGCGGCCCCGATACGGGCGGCATCGGCACCTGGTATACCGATGGCCGCACCTATCTGCGCGTCCAAACCGCCAACGGCCTGCTCGACCTGCTCGACGTACAGCTAGAAGGCAAAAAGCGCATGACCATCCCCGATTTCCTCCGCGGCTTCAACGTTGCACAGCTAGGAATGAGTAGCTAGAACTAGTGGCACGTCCCGGTCTGCCCGCTTTTCGCGGGCTGACCGGTCGAAGGGCGCGCCGCCTGTTCATTTTGAGTTTTGAATTGCGGCAGTTAAGTAGCCGAAGCACCATCAGCTAACGGCGACCGTTCAGCTCGCCAAAAAGCGAGCAGACCGGAGCCACGGCAATGAGCAATTGCCAGGGTGGGGCTATTAGGAAGATACTCATTCACTCATTCACTCATTCACTCATTCACTCATTCACTCATTCACTCATTCTCAAGAAATGATTGCCTTCGTAGTAGCAACCGCCGAAAATGGCGTCATTGGGCGGGACAACCAGCTACTCTGGCACCTTCCTGAAGACTTGAAGCACTTCAAGCGCCTTACCCAGGGTCACCCCGTTGTGATGGGCCGGCGCACATATGACAGTATCGGCCGGCCATTGCCGAACCGCACCAACTTGGTAGTGACGCGCCAATTAGAATGGCAGGCTGATGGCTGCGAGGTAGTGTATTCCGTGCCTACGGCTTTGGAACGCGCTGCTCAATTGGATGAAGAGGTATTCGTCATCGGCGGGGCCGAAATCTACCGCCAAGCGTTACCCGCCGCTGATGTCATCTACCTCACCGAAGTACACCACGCCTTTGAAGGCGACGTGGTGTTTCCTGAGCTGAATCACACTGAATGGCGCGAGGAAACCCGTGAGCGGCACGAGCCCGACGAGCGACACGCCTATGCCTACAGCTTCGTGACGCTACGGCGACGCTAGTGTTGGTTACGGTAGCAATAATACTTTACCTGTGCTACGCCGGCTTTCTAACAGTCGGTGAGCTGCCACCCCATCAGCCAGCGAGAAAGTAGCCCCTATGTCGGGGCGTAGCTTCCCTTGCCGCACCAAATCAAACAAGACATTGGCTCTGGACACGCGCTCCGCCTGCGACGTCAAGTAACTCCACAAGTCGCCGCCAGTGAGAGTTTTGGAACTGTCCATGAGGTAGCGCGGGTCAACAGCCGGTGGGTCGCCACCAGCCATTCCGAAAAACACTACCGTGCCGCTGGTGCGCACTACGGCCAAACTTTGCGGCAGCGTGCTACCCACGGAATCATAGACTACATCTGGACCGAGCGAGTTAGGGCTGGCGTCGCGTACGGCTTCGGTCCAGTCGCCATCCGAGTATAGTATCACCGCGTCGGCACCGTGTCGCAACGCTTGTTGGCGCTTTTCCTCGCTGGAAGTCAACCCAATGACGTAGCCGCCTCGGGCTTTGATGAGCTGGGTGAGCAACTGCCCTACCCCACCGGCTACCGCGTGCACTACGGCGGTGTCGCCGGTCTTGAGGGCATAGCTGTCGGTGGTGAGGTAGTGCGCCGTGAGTCCCTGCAAAAGCAAGGCGGCGGCTTGCTCAAACGAAATATCGTCGGGCAGCGGAATGAGGTGGCTGGCCGGCGCTAGCACTAGTTGGGCATTAGCGTGTGGCACATCAGCAAAGGCGACGCGCTGGCCCACCTGCACTCCCGTTACACCATCCCCAATGGCTTCTACCATACCAGCCGCTTCGTAGCCCAGCACGTACGGCGGAGCGCCTGCTAAGTGGTAGTTTCCCTGCCGACGATATATGTCGGCGTAGTTGAGGCCGATGGCTTGCGTGCGGATCAACACTGTTCCTGGCTGCACGACAGGCGCAGGAATTGGGCCGTAGTGCAGCACCTCTGGGCCGCCAAACTCCGAGAAGTACAGAGCCTCGGTGGTATGAGAGTTAAACATGAAATCAATTGTCAGGTAGTGTGGCCAGTGGTGGCCGGGGCACAAAGTAAACGAGGCAGCCGGATTCGACTGCCTCGTTTACTTTGTCAACTAGCTTTGCTTACCGTAGTAGCACCAGCTTACCCCAATCTTTCTTGAAGGCGCGGCGGTCCACCTCCGAGTTGGAAGTGCGGCGGCTGAACTTGCTACTCGGGTCGTCGAGTATCACCCGGTAGAGGTAGGTGCCGTTGGCCAGCCGGTCGCCAAATTCATCCGTGCCGTCCCAGGCGTACTCGGTGATGTTGTTGCCGGTATGCAGTGGCCCTAACTCCCCCATCATGATTTCTCTGACCACCCGGCCCGTTAGCGTCAGAATCTGAATTTTCATGTTCTGTGGCAACTCAGCCCCCGTGAGCGTAAACACGAACCTAGCTTTGCTAGTAATGGGGTTCGGGTAGGGGAAGATGTTGGTGATGGTAGACGCATTGATCACCTCAAAATTCACTTGATAAGGCTGCTGGCTAGCCGGATTGTTGGTGGCGTCGCGGCCCTGTACTTCCAGCGAATAGATGCCATCAGTCAGCGGCTGGCCCTGTCCCATTCGCACTTCCAACCGGGCCATACCCTTGGTAGAATCCGACTCAAACCGAACGTTGTTACCGTTCAAATCCACCTCCCGAGCCTGCTGGCCCGGTGCAGTCAAAATCATTGTGAAGTGGCTCTGGTCCTTGATACGGCGTAGCCGGTCATCATCCTTAAGCTGTACCACAATGGTTGGCGTCGGTGACACAATATCCCCATTGAGAATACGCTGTCCATCGAAAGCCACATCCAACACCGGCGGTGTGTTTCGGCTATCCACCTGGAAGGTGGGTAGTGCCAGCTCATTGTTGAAGTAGTATAGTTCCGGTAAGGCTCTAGGGTCCGTAGGTGCATTTGGACGCGGATTAACCACAACGTTACCAGCAAGTGAACCTGTCAAGCCCACCACGTTCAGCTTAGCTTCAAAGCTCACCTGGCTGTTGGCGGCCAGCGGGCCGCCGGGTACATCTATGAGCGCCGTGCGGGTGCCATTCAAGGAAATTCGCGCCTTCATTGGCCCGCTGAAGTTGACCGATGATACGTTCTGGAATACTACCGGCACTGTAATGAAGCCTGTCTCGGCCGCCTGCCGAGACAGCGTAGCAGCATCGTAGGCGGTAGCGGGTGTAGCCAGGTCGCGGCGGACAATTCCTTCGGGCACCTCCTGATACGTAACGAGCCACTGCTCCAACTGCGGTGCGGTGCGGTTCACGGTATCGCGCAAGCTCAACACCAACTTCAGGTACGGATACTGTTGGGCCGAAACACTAGCTAGCGGCAGATTGCGGCTGGTCACGTTCGGGTTAATTACTGTCTCTACATCCTGCGCGTCAATGCCAACAAGTTGTAGTGTATAGGCATCCGAAGCTTCGGGCGTCTGCACCGTGTGGTAGAGATTCTGCCACTGTTGCGCTGGCCCAATACGGGTAGAAGTAACCGTAGCAGTACCCGCCTTGGTCTCAATCTGGCCGCTCAGCGTGATTATTTGGTCAACCCGTGGAGTTGCACTAGCGGGGTCGGCTGTTACCTCCTGCGCAGGGCGAGCATTAGGCCCTTTCTGCGCCAGTAGTGCATAAGGGTCGCCGTCCTGCAACTGGCTGATGCGCTGGGCGCCCAAGGCAGTCAACGCTGCCTTCAGCGACGCCGGGAAAGAGGAAAACTTCACCCGGTTCATAGATAACACAGCTACATAGTCGCCGGGCCGTACATTGTTGAGGAAGGCCTCCAGTTGCGCTTGCCGGGCAGGTGAGTTAATGTTGTCGCTGCCAGGATTGGGGTTAGCGGTCGTGGCGAAAGTATAGAAGCGCTGATTGCCTTGTCCGCACTCATCATACGGTCCACCCGGCACGTCCCGCACCGGCCGCAGGTTTCGACCATTGAACACGGCGACGATAATGTTAGGCTGTGTGATGCTACAGTTACCTACGTAGGGAGCGATAGCGGCCGTAATGCCATCCGTCATTTCGTTGAAAGTTGGGACGTATTCGTATGTATAGCCCCCACCCGTATTTAAGGTGCTGCCTCCCCCGCGCGTTACCATCGATACGGCCTGGCGAATGTCAGAGAAATCCCAGTGTCCAGACGGTGCGTCTACACTCACGTTCGTAAGTTGGTCGCGCTGAAACTGTCCGTGGTGGCTTTGCGACCAACCGCCGGGGCTGTTCTGAATTACGCGGAAGGAACTAGTGGCCCAATTAGGATCTTCATTCACAGCTGGGTCGGGAGTCTGGAAGCGCAGACGCCAGTACCAGACAACACTGTCGCGGCCCGCTATTGTAGGCAGCGTAGGACGCCAGTCAGGCAGCAATGTGGTAGTTACTGTACGAGTCTGTTTTATAGCTGGCGAACTGTTGAAAGTAGGTAGCGTGTCCAACTCCATTTCGTATACCCGCGAAGAACCACGGGGGTCGTTGGTTTGGCCCACCAAGCGAAGATTCGTAGCAGACACGATGGCAAATTCCGGGGGCCATACCGTGGTTACGCCCCCCCGCAGGAAGTTGAAGCAAGCCTGACCACTATTATTTGTCTCGCTCAGCTCATCCACCCGCATACGGTGGTCTAGTGCCACTTGAAAGCAGTTTTCACCAAATACATTACCTGAATTAGGTAGTATGAAAGTGTAGGTGGTATCGCGCCAGGCTTGTCGCATGGCGTACGTATAGACGTCGGCGGCACGGCCAGTGCCGGGATAGCGCCGCGTAATCTTAATTTCCAGCGAGTCGGTTGTGATTTTACCAGGGTTACTCACATCCACGACTACCTTCAGGTCGGGGGATGATGCCTGTAAAGGTCCGGCTCCATTAGACAGAATCTGTACGCGACTAGCGATAAAGTCTGGTTTCTCGGGCGCGAATAGACGCAGGGCTGGGTCGCCTAACCAAATATTAGTCATGGCCTGCCCAATGGCGGATAAAGAATTACCCGTTTGATTAAGCATACGCCTGTTTGCTTCCATCTGCTGCACAGCAACTGGTTTACCATACCAAGCGGCGTCATTAAAGGCCAGCCTATAGAACGCAGCTGAGAAAGCATTCAAGTTGTTAGGGAAGCCCAGACTGGATTCAGCCATGAAACCTACTGCTCCTTTGTTTTCCGCGAAAATCCAATTCTCGGATAAGGTTCGATCCTCACGGAACACCAAATTCGCAGCACATCCATTAATAAGAAAAACAGGATACTTGTTTGGGTTATTGTAGCCCTTTCCAGGCTCGGAAGGATCACCAAAATTGAGATCAAAATCTGCGGTACTTCCGTGCCCGAAATAAGTAACCAATGATACACCATTGTTGATTTGTGGTGCGAGCGTAATACTCACTGGTAAATCACTACCGCCTGATAAGCGGCGACGAAAAGTTGTATCTACTTCTCCCCCAAATAAGGGACGCTCTGCCAGACGACGATAATTATCTAGATACCCCTCAAATTGAGTAAATTCACCTTCGTTTCTGCCACCTGCCAGATGCACTAACTTCTTACGCCAGGGTGCGGAGCCTAAACTTTCGTGGGTGCGCAGTTTGTTTAAATATGAAAGTACATCCTGCGGTGTAGTCGCCGATATTCGACCTGTAGGCATACGGGCAACATATTGGTTGTTTTCCCAGTCAGCCGACAAGAAATTATCGGATGCTCCACGGGTAGTTGAGGGTACTAAATCTGTTATTGGCGCAATAGCATTACGACTGTACTCATTCACCATCAACCCTTTACCTAAGAGCAACAGATAATTAGTTTGATTAGCCGGTGAGTTTGCTAATTCCCACCGCACGAAGTTGCGTAATGCTCCGACCGATTTCTCACCGTAGTGGAATTGGTTATAAAGCTGCTCTGAAGTCACGACTACCGTATCGTAACGACCACCAGTAGCGGAAGCTCGGTACTTGGCATACTCCCGTACTGCATCGACGCCCCCTACAGGGCGCATTAGGTACGAATGGCTGATAATGAGAAAATTGGTAGTCGCGGCGTTTAGTGTGCGGAACCGTACTCGTATGGCTGGACGTGGCGCAGTAGCTTGCGCTACATCAGCTAAAACTAGTTTCCGAGTCTGGCTGTTGGCATTCGGAAAAACGTAGCCCCGTTGCTGGCCAGTCAATGCAGCCCCCTCTACGCGTTGTACATTGTAAGGGTCTGTCACATCGAAGCCCCGAACAGTGGCCGGAATAGTGTCCAGCACATAGTACGCAGGGCCTGACAGGGTAGAATCGTTGGCAAACGCAACTTGGCGCCGACCAGCAAACCAGCGGCTGGTTTGTGGGAACGTATAACGCACGTATCCTATTCGATATAATTGGCGCCGCCCGTTAGTAAGTGTGGATATGCCTCGGCTGCGAGTGACAACCCTTCCGTTGGCGTTAACATCGCTACGCTGTAACGGGTATACTACTCTTGCCTTACCATACCCCACAACCGTGACTGTACCCAACATCCGCTCAGCATTAGTACCAGGCTCAACCACGGATACGCTAATAGTGCGCGAATCACTTCCCGAGCCCACAAATAGTAATTCTACTTGTGGATTCACCCCAGTTGACGCTATACTTCCTATTGAATCGGAAGGCATTTCGGCTGGGTTTGCACCACTAAAACCATTGTAAATACGCGATAGAAATCCTTCCCCAGCTTCTCCCCAGGGCTGATAAATGTTGCCTGTTGCTGATATATCGAAACTTTCATCATTCACATACGCAAATCCACCTAGACCTTGGCCCTGCTGTCCATTAAACAACACCTGCTGCTGCGCAATTCGGTTCGGATGTGGGGCTACCGTAGGTGCAGCAGCCGGTTGCGCCATTCGCTTGCCGTTCGTTGTCGCCGACCAGGTTAGGAAGTAGGCAGCCGTATCGGTATAGAGGCTATATAGGTCGTGGGGTTGGGTGGCGGCACCACCCTTGTAGATGGCTTGATCCAGCTTGCCGTCGTTGCGCTGGCCGTAGAACTCGAAATAGGTGGTGGCATCGAGCGTGCTCTGGTTGCCGCCGCCAAAAATGGCGACCTCCCGGCCCCGCCGCCAGAGCTGCATCCGTTGCGGGTTTATGCCCCCGATACCCGCCTGCGCCAGGTACTGCTGGTCGATGCGGTAGAGCCCGTCTTTTAGAATCTTAATCTTGTAGTACTGCTGGCTGGGTACTATCCACTCGTTGCCGTACAGCGTTTGTGCCCGGCTGGTGGTAGCGGCCAGCAAACTCCACACCAGGCCACAGCAAACCAGCAGCAACCGAAATTTGTAGTCTTGTTTCATATAGGTCTTTTTAATGGCTCAATGGTTAAATGGTTGACTATTCTCGGTATTCATTGAACGACCAACCATTAAGCCATTCAACCATTTTACTTGATGCCGTAGCCGAGCGAGACGATAATGTTGTTGGTTTGCGAGCGGCCCTCCAGCTTTTCTATGGCCAACCGCGACAATGCCACGTCTAAACGGAGGCCGCTCAAAGCTACCCCAACACCCAGGCTGGGTTGCACTTTCCATTTCTCGGAACCGCTAAAATCTTTTATCTCCTGCACGTTGCTCACGCCCCCACGCAGGAATACCAGGTTCTTATAGCCGACTTCCAGGCCCGCCCGCGGATCGATGCTCACAGCCTTACTCGACACGAGCGTGTTACGCTGCCCGTCGGTGGTCATTTCCAGATCTATAGCCGCTAGGGCCGTGAACTCCCCGGGTAGCTTTGCCAAGTACGCAGCGCCTAGCACGAAGCGCGGCAGGGTGATTTCTGTGCTAGTGGAGCTAACGTCGGAACTGTCGCCAGGTACTGGTCTTAGCTTATCGGTGTTAACGCTCCAGGAGCTGACCGTAGTGGTGATGTCGCGGGCCATGAGGCCGAGACGCCAGTTGCCTTTGTCGTACTGCACGCCCGCGTCAATGCCGAAACCCCAGGCGTTGGCAAATTCGCCAATGTTACGGTAGATAATTTTGGCGTTAGCTCCTACTTTCAGGCCTTCGATATTGCCAATGTGGCGGGCATAAGACAGCAGCACAGCATAATCAGCTACCGAGAAGTATCGAATTCGGTCGTACTGAATGTAGCCGTACTCATTGATCAAGTCACGGGTATCGGCAATGTCGTCGACGCCCAGGCGGATGGCGCTGATGCCGATGGCACTTTGGTCGTCGAGCGGCATGGAGAAGGCCGCGTAGTCGTTTTTGACGATGCCCGAAAACAGTTCGGAGTGCATCAGCACGGCATCGTACTTAGTTTTCTGGCTGAGCAGGCCAGCCGGGTTCCAGTAGCCGGCCGTAGCATCCTGCGCCAGGCTCACCTGCGTTTTGCCCATGCCTAGGGCCCGTCCCCCGACACCGATGTTGAGAAATTCGTTGCTGTATTTGGGGGTAGAATCCTGCGCGGCGGCTTCTGTGGGAGCCAGGAACAGAACGCCACCCAGACCGAGCAGCACTGGAGCAATGCGGAAAACGTGCGACATAGAGAAAAGGCTAAAAGCGGGTAGTCCGCTTCACAACGCAAGTTACTAACTAATAGTACCTCTTGGATTGCCTGCCGCCGAAAACGCCGCTCAAAGTTGTGCACCTCTGCTGTACTCAACTAGGCAGCTAGCCTTAAAAATTTGGCTTCTTCCCACACGTCGTCCTTCTTAGGTTCAGTCAGACCCGTGAACAACATCATGGCAGGTGAACAATATCATCTGCTCGAAGACGAACTGTGGCTTTCCTCAGAAAAATATGGCTGTTCAATTATTGCGTTTCAGAGCTATCTGGCGCGTTTTATGGCCAAACCAACAACCTCAACCTTCCCATCATCCAAGAATTCGAAAAATATTTTCCACCTAGTACCTTGCGTTACATAGTACCTTCTGTTATCTTTGACTCATTCTTCACCGACTACCGCCTCAAGCCCATGAAAGTAGAGAACACCCAAGTGCAGATGCGGAAGGGCATCCTGGAGTTCTGCATTCTGGAAATCATCGCCCGCGGCGAGGTTTACGCGTCGGACATGCTCGAAGAGCTCACCCAAGCCCGCATGATTGTGGTCGAGGGGACGCTCTACCCGCTCCTGACGCGCCTCAAGAACGCCGCCCTGCTCGATTACACCTGGAAGGAATCCACGAGTGGCCCACCTCGCAAATACTACACCCTTACCGAGGCCGGCCGCGAGTTCCTGCACCAGCTCCGCCTCACGTGGGAGGAAGTTGAGGACTCCATCCGCATCATCCGCTCCAAGCCTTCCGCCAACGGGAGCTTCGAAATGCCGGCTGCTTTTTAGCGCCTGGCTCTACTCCCGATTTTTTTCCGACTAGTTGCAGCAACTGAGATGAAAAAGAACATCAGCATCAACCTCCAAGGCATTATCTTCCACATCGAGGAAGATGGCTACGAAGTACTGAGCCGCTATCTGGCGGAAGTGAAAGCCCACTTCAGCGGCTACCGCGGCCACGAGGAAATAGTGGCCGACATTGAAGGCCGCATCGCCGAAATCTTCGCCACCCGGCTTTCTGGGATCAAGCAAGTGGTTTCGCTCGACGATGTAGAGGCTATGACCGCCAAAATGGGCCGCGTGAGCGACTTCCAGAGCGCCGACGACGCCGAGGAAGACGACGAACTGCTGGCCGACGCCGTAGCCAGCGGCACGGCTGCCGGCACCTACGCGGGCTCCAGAACCAGCTACACCAACACGGCCAACGCTACCGACACCACCACCGACGAGCCCCGCCGCTTCTACCGCGACATGGCCAACCGGAAGATTGCGGGGGTGGCGGCCGGCATAGCGCGCTACTTCCACGTGAACCCGGTCTGGATTCGGATAGGCTTCCTGGCGCTGTTGCTGTTGGTGCCTTTCTTCGATGATTTTCCTATGCTAAATGATGTTACTGGAAATCTAGCGGGCCTCTCCATTATCACCTACATCGTCCTGTGGATTGCGCTGCCCAAGCGCTACGACACGCCTCCGGAAGACGAAGACCGCAGCTATAAGAAGTTCTACCGCGACACCGACACCGGCAAAGTTGGGGGCGTATCGGCGGGGCTGGCAGCGTATCTCAACACCGACGTAACGCTGATTCGCATTCTGTTCATCGTCGGGCTGTTCGTGGGAGGCATTTCCTTCATTCTGTATCCGCTGCTGTGGATATTGGTACCCGAAGCCAAAACCGTTTCGGAAAAGATGCGCATGCGCGGCGACGCCGTGACTCTTTCTGGCATCGACAACAACGTGCGGAACAATGCCTACGGGGCCAGCAGCACGGGCAACAACCGCCCGGTAGGCACCTTTCTAGAAGACCTGGCTGGGGCGCTGAATCCCTTGCTAAGCTTCGTGGGCAGTGCCATTCGCATAGCCGCTGGAGTGTTACTCATCATCATCGGCTTCAGCTTCCTGCTCTCCTTTATTATTCTGTTGGGCGTAAGCTTAGGGCTAATTCCGGCTTCGCAGAACATCATGGCTGGCGACGCACCGGCCCACGTGCTACTGAATGGCGTGCCCGGTTGGGGCGTGCTCTCGGGTTTTGTTTCCTTCGGCGTTCCGGCACTGGCTATGCTGCTGCTTGGCGTTGGATTACTACTGCGCCGCTCCGTGCTGAGCCGCACTGTAGGCTGGTCGTTGTTCGGCCTGTGGCTGCTGAGCATTGTGGGTATCACGGTGGCCATCACGCGCCAGGTACGAGAGTTCCAGTACGAAGCCGATGTGGAACAGACCCAGCAGTACCCTGCCCTTCAGGCGCGCACTTTGCGCCTCGAAACTCGCCACGTGAACCGTTCCGGAAACCAGTGGGTGGACGTGAACTTGGCCGCAGCCGACAGCGGCAAGACCGTGGAAGTGTTGCGGCGACTCTCGGCCAAGGGCTCTTCCGAAACCGACGCCAGCAACACGGCAGCCACCTCCATTGCCTACACCGTGCGTACTCGCGGCGACTCAACCTTGATTTTTGACGACCATTTCTCTTTCCAGCCGAATGCCCGCTACCGCGACCAGGATTTGGCCCTCACCATCCGCCTGCCCCGCGACCGGCAGTTCCACCTCAGCTCAGACTTTATCGACTGGTTGGACGACGACGATTTCGTGGGCGACGAGGTGCCCACGAATGCCGTGGAGCGCACTTTCCGCCTGCGTGGCAACAAGCTGGAGTGCGTCAACTGCACCCCTGAAGAATTGAATGGCACGGATAAGGATGAGGACGAAGATGATTCCAACATTAGCTTCGACGCCAACGAGGACGAGAACGGCGACGTCAATGTGAAGCTCCGGTTTAGTGGCTCGAGTACCTTCAACACCAATGAGAGCTACTACGGCGCCGGCCGCCGCACCTACGACGAAGAGGATTTCACGCAACTGGAAGTAACGGGGCCTTACCGGGTGGTGGTGCGCGGCGGCAACTCGTACAGCGTGAAAGCCGCTGGCAGTGCCCGCAGCCTCGATGCGTTGCGCGTCAAGCGCGAAGGCGATAAGCTCCTCATTCACTCTCGCAACCGGGGCTTCCTGAACTCCAACTGGAACAACGCCGAGAAAGTGTTGATTACCATCGAAACGCCGAACCTGGATAGGTTGGAGTTGGTGGGTGCTGCGCGGGCCGATGTGCGCAACTTCAAAACCGGCGACCTGCACGTAGAGCAAGCCGGAGCCAGCCAGCTATATCTGCAAGGCAACTTCGACAACCTGGACCTGGACCTAGCCGGAGGCTGCCGCGCTACACTGGAAGGCAAAACCGACGACCTGAGCGTAGATGGCGCCGGCGGCTGCGAACTCGCTGCGGCCAACCTCACGGCTCAGCACGCCGACATCAACGTGGTGGGCGGCAGCAAAGCCCGCCTGCGCGTAACCGACAACCTAAAGGCCGAAGCCGTTGGAGCCAGCGTAATTGAGTACAGCGGCAAGCCGAACAACGTGGAAAAAAATTCCATTGGCGCTTCGAGCGTAAGGTCAGTGGAAGACTAAAGAGGTAGTGGGCAGATAGTAGCTGGTATTAGGATTGCAAGGCCCTGATCTACTACGCTTCACTATTTGCCCCAGCGCCCTGATACGCAGGATCTACTACCTAAGAATCACCGCTTCATCCGCGCTACATGTGTTGATGCGACCTTAGTGCCCGCCGGAAATATATTCCGTCACTGAGGCAACGGTGGATGCCAAGCACCCATCTATACTGCTGGTAAACTGAAAAAAGGGTCCATTTTTTCTGGTGAGTGAAAAGCCGACCCCGAGGAAGCGCTTTCGCCGTTCGTGCTGCAACCGAACGGCGAAAGGCTTCCTCAATTTTTTAGTGGGTTTGTTACTCCTTTATTCTCGTGAGTCCCCTCATTTATCAGCGAATCACTCTTCCACTCGTACCAATCCTTTGTGCTGCCCAAGTTCCAGCAGTAGCGGGAAGGCTTCCTCGTACTCGTTGCGCACTTTGCCATCCAGAATGGCCTCTAACACGGCATCCTTCAGCTCTCCTACTTCGCGGGAAGGTTTCAGCCCGAAGGTCTGCATGATGATTTCACCAGTGATAACGGGTTTGAAGTTGCGCAGATGGTCTTTTTCTTCCACCTCCTTCAGCTTCTGTTCCACCAGGTCGAAGTTGCGCAGGTAGCGGTTTTTGCGGTCGTAGTCCTTGCTTGTAATGTCGGCGCGACAGAGTAGCATGAGGCGGTCGATGTCGTCGCCGGCTTCGAAGAGCAGCCGCCGCACGGCCGAGTCCGTCACGATTTCCTTGACCAGCGCAATGGGCCGTAGGTGGAGGCGGACGAGCTTCTGCACCTGGCGCATTTCCTCGCCTAGCGGCAGTTTCAGGTCGGTGAAGATGCCCGGCACCCAGCGCGCGCCTTTATCCTCGTGGCCGTGGAAGGTCCAGCCCACACGCTTGTCGTAGCGCTTGGTGGCGGGCTTGGCGATGTCGTGCAGAATGGCCGCCCAGCGCAGCCACAAGTCGCCGCCGGCTGCTACCACGTTGTCGAGCACCTGGAGCGTGTGGTAGAAATTGTCTTTGTGCGCGTGCTGGCCCACTTTTTCCACACCGTAGAGCTGGGCCATCTTCGGGAAGATGAGCTGCAAGAGCCCGCACTGAAACAGCAGTTTGAAGCCATAGCTCGGCTTCGGTGCCATGATAATCTTGTTCAGCTCGGTCGTGATGCGCTCCTGCGAGATGATGCTGATGCGCTCCTTATTGCGGGCCAGCGCGTCGAAAGTATCCGGGTCGATATCGAAATTGAGCTGCGTGGCAAAACGAATGGCGCGCAGCATCCGCAGCGGGTCATCGGAAAACGTGATGTCGGGGTCGAGGGGCGTGCGGATGATCTTACGCTGCAAGTCGCCCAGGCCATCGTAGCGGTCCACGAGCGTACCAAAATCGGCGGGGTTAAGGCTCAGGCCTAAGGCATTGATGGTGAAGTCGCGCCGGGCCAGGTCTTCTTCCAGCGTACCGGCTTCCACCTCGGGCTTGCGGCTTTCGGCGCGGTAGCTTTCCTTGCGGGCACCCACAAATTCCACCTCAATTTCGGGCGTGGGCAGCATGGCCGTCCCGAAATTCTTAAACACCGTTACGCGGGGCCGGCCGGGCAATTTGCGGCCCACGGCCTGGGCCAGCGCAATACCATCGCCCACACATACTACGTCCACATCTTTGCTTTCCCGCTCCAGCGCCAGATCCCGCACGTAGCCTCCAATCACGTAGGCCGGATAGCCTAGCTCACCGGCGGCATCGGCAATGGTTTGGAACAAAGGCAGGTTGGGCAATTGCGGATTTTTCATGGCGCAAAGGTAGTAGGAGCACTACAAGGGTGTAGCACGCCACTTTACTGTTTAACCGCCAGTAGCTGGTTGGAACATCGGTAGCTGATAGAAGCTAGAGCTGTCCATTTGTGGGCTCGGAATTGACACACTGGTAATGGATATCACTGTAACGCGCACAAAAAAGCGCCGCCAGAGCATGTCTGGCGGCGCTTCTTAGTACCATATGCAGAACTACTGCTTAGCAGGAGTTTGCTCGACAACTTTATCGGCTTCTTTGTTGACTACAACTGCCGTGTCGCCAGCTTCGGGAGCTGCATCGGCTTTCACATCAGCAGCAGCATTATCGGTGGCATTTTCTACGGCGTCGCCCGCATTTTCAGTGGCGTTAGCAGCGTCGGTTGCGGCGCTGTCGGCGGTAGCTTCCGCGTTTTCCTTGGTTTTCTCCGAGCAAGAAGCCAGAGCGAAAGGAGCGAATGCAGCGAGAACGAGCAGGGATTTGAAGGACGTTTTCATAATTGGTGGTTTAAGTTGAACTCCGCTTTATACGGCTCACCCTGGAAAGTAACCCAAACGGCAGCGTAGCAAGCTGGCTGGGGCGGCGCCTTTCATTCATTGATCCGCAATTTTCAGAACACAGCGGCTCTTATACGCAGTGGTGCTAGCCGCACGTCGGTAGTATTTTTTGCCGCTTCGTCGCCCTGCCTCGTCATTTCAGAAACTGCCCTTTGGCCTTGGGCCCGAAACCCCAGATGTTTACATCGTTCACTTCTGGTTTCAGGTCTTATGTCGCTACTTATGCTCTCCGCTCCATTTTTTGCCCTGCCTCCCACCGCTCCGGCCATTCGCCTGCTACTACTAGTGCACATGAGCGCCGGCGCTATTGCTTTACTCGCTGGCCTCGTTCCAGTGCTAGGCCGCAAGGGTGGGACGGCCCACGTGCGAGCGGGCCGGCTCTACACTTATTGCATGGTGGCGGTTGCCGCCACGGCCGTGCTACTCTGTTTGTTACAGCCGGTTTCTCTGGGCCGCCTGTTCCTGACGGGAGTAGCCGTATTGAGCTTCTATCTGAGCTTCACAGGCTGGCGCACCGCCCACCGGCACAGCACGGCACTGCCCCTCCCCGACCAGCTACTGGCCGTAACTTCCGTGGCCGTGGGGATAGTAATGATAGGTGCCGGCTTACAACTGCGCGCGGTGCTATTCGCCTTCTTCGGAGTGCTGATTTGCGTATTCGCTGGTATTGATGCCTGGCGTAGTTTCCGGCCGAAGGTGCAACAGTCGTTGCCGTGGATGTTTCGGCATTTCATCCGTATGGGCGGCTCCTATATATCTGCTTTCACGGCTTTCATCGTCGTAAATCTGGGGCGCTGGCTGCCAGCAGGGGCCCCGGCCTGGACTGCGTTGGCCGGCTGGATTGCCCCTAGCCTCGTGGGTGGCCTGCTGATTGCGGCTACGGTGCGCCGCTACAAGCGCCGGCTGCGGGTGGGTGGCTCAGCGGTATCTAGCCCGGTTGTAAACACCACGGTACTGCTAGTGCTAGCAGGCTTGGCAGCAAGCCCCATAATGGCCCAAGCTCTTCCTGCTGCCCCAGTCACCGGCCTCATTACCGACGCTGCCGGTCAGCCCTTGCCTTACGCTACGGTGGGAGTAGTAGGTAAAGGCGTGGGCACCGTGGCCGACGCAAAGGGCTGGTTCCGGCTGGACTTGCCCGCCACCGTCAAGCCAACTGATAGTCTGCGCTTTGCACTGCTTGGCTATGCCAGCCGCACGTGGCAGGTGGCGGCGCTGCCTGCGTCGCCGCTCACGGTGGCGCTGCCCACTGCCGTCCTTGCTTTGCCCCAGGTAACGGTTCAGGCCAAAGGGCTGGATTCAAGCCGCATCGGCAACCGTCATTACCGCACGCAGTTGCAAACCAACTTCGCTCTGGGCTCACAACCTGGCATGAACGTAGGCTCGGAAATTGGGCGGGTGTTCCAGCTGCCCAAACGAGGCGCCTGGCTCGACCAATTTGAGTTCGTGCTCAGCGCCAACGACTTCGACACCGTGCAGCTGCGTATCAACGTGTACCAACTGCGGGGTGGCGTGCCCACAACTTCGCTGCTGCAAAAGCCTATTTACCGGCAGATTGTGAGCAAAGGCACCAAACGGGTGCGCGTAGACTTACGCTCCGCCAACCTGTACGTGGACGATAACGCGGTGGCCGTGACCGTGGAATGGGTGAGCCACTCCCGGAAAGGCCAGCAGTTGGCGTTACCGCTGCTCATGCCGGCTTTTGCCACCCACCTCTACCGTTACGGCGCCGCCAACAACTGGAAACGGTTTCCCTCCATGAGCACCGCCATGGAGCTGAAGGTCCGGCACTAGCGCCAAGCAGCATCAGTCGCGCAGCACTTCCAAATTACCATCGGCCAACACCCGCACCACCCGCGAAGGCGCGACTGACCTGGTATCATCTTGCCGCCAGTTCACCACGTAATCGACTTTGCGCACCAGTTCGGGCTTCACCTCCGCGTATGAGGCTGGGGTAGATTCGCCGCTTGGGTTAGCCGACGTAAACACCAACCCGTGCCCTAACCGGCGCACCACCAACCGGCAAAATTCATCGTCCAGCACCACGCGCAAGCCAATGGTGCCATCGGGGGCCAGTAAGTTAGGGGCCAAGTGGCGGCTACCGGGCACTATATATATAGTGGGCCGGGTTTGAGCGGCCAGCAGTTCCGGCAGATTCGGCGGCACTACCTCGGCGTAGCGGCTGAACATCTGCTCATCGGCCACCAGCACAATGCCGGCTTCCTCCGTCGGACGGTTTTTCAGTTTGTATAGCTGCTCCACCGCGCGGGGCAATTCGGCGTCGCAGCCCAGGCCCCACCCCGTATCGGTGGGGTACAGTATCACCTGTTGCATGAGCAGCGCATCTACGGCGCCGTCTACTTCTTCGCGAAAGAACTTCGTACTCATATAAGAGAGTGTGAGGGAGAGCTTCGCTGGCTAGCGAATCGACTGGCACAGCTCTACCAATACGCCGCCGGCCGACTTGGGGTGCACGAAGCACACCAGCTTGTTGTCGGCGCCGCGCTTGGGAATTTCGTTGAGCAGCGTGAAGCCTTCCTGCCGCAGCCGCGCCATTTCCGCCTCAATGTCGTCTACCTCAAACGCCACGTGATGAATGCCTTCGGACTTCTTTTCTAGGTAGCGGGTGATGGCACTGTCGGGCGAGGTGCCAGCCAGCAGCTCGATTTTGGAGCCGCCAACTTGGAAGAAAACCGTGTCTACTGCCTCCGAAGCCACATGTTCGCGTTTGTACGGCTCCTGGCCGAGCAGCGTAGTGTATAGGGCAGTAGCGGCTTCGAGGTCCTTCACAGCGAGGCCCAAATGTTCGAGATTCGTGAGCATGATGGCGGTAAAAAAGCGGGGCGGCCGAATAGTACGGCTTCTTTGGATTTGTTCTACTTTTGTGGCAGCAATGTAAAACCTGTTCGCTGGTTTTAGTGTTCTACCTGCGAATGATTCTCCGCTGAAACCAGACTCCGAGCCATGCTCAAGCTTCCTATTTACCTCGACAACAACGCCACTACTCCTCTCGATCCGCGCGTTCTGGAGGCCATGATGCCGTACCTGACCGAGGTTTTCGGCAACGCTGCCTCGCGCAACCACCCCTTCGGCTGGGCCGCTGAAGAAGCTGTGGATTACGCCCGTGAGCAGATAGCCTCTCTCATCAACTGCGACCCCAAAGAAATTATCTTCACCTCGGGCGCCACTGAGTCCGACAACCTTGGCATCAAGGGCGTGTTCGAGATGTACTCCCAGAAGGGCAACCACATCATCACGGCTACCACCGAGCACAAAGCGGTGCTCGACACCTGCAAACATATTGAGAAGTTGGGGGGCCGCGTAACCTACCTGCCTGTCAACTCCGAAGGTCTCATCGACCTCGCCGATCTGGAAGCTGCTATGACGCCGGAAACCATTCTGGTGACCATCATGTACGGCAACAACGAGACCGGCACCATTCAGCCCATCCGTGAAATTGCCGCCATTGCCCACCAGCACGGCGCCTTGTTCATGACCGATGGCACGCAGGCCGTAGGCAAGATTCCAGTAGACGTGCTGGCCGATGGCATCGACCTGATGGCCTTCACGGCCCACAAAATGTACGGCCCCAAGGGTGTAGGCGCGCTGTACGTGCGCCGCAAAAACCCACGGGTGAAAGTAACCGCTCAGATGGACGGCGGCGGCCACGAGCGCGGCATGCGTTCCGGCACGCTCAACGTACCGGGCATCGTGGGCCTGGGCAAGGCTTGCGAGCTGTCCCGCTTGGAAATGGTTGCTGATACGGAGCGCCTGTCCGCAATGCGCGACCGCCTGGAGCGCGAGCTGCTGACCCTGGAAGAAAGCTACGTGAATGGCTCGCGCGAGCACCGCCTCCCTCACGTCACCAACATCTCCTTTAAGTATGTGGAAGGCGAAGGCCTGATGATGGGCGTGAAAGACTTGGCCGTTTCTTCGGGCTCGGCTTGTACTTCCGCTTCGCTGGAACCTTCCTACGTACTCAAAGCCCTGGGCCTGAGCGACGACCTCGCCCACAGCTCCCTGCGCTTCGGCCTGAGCCGCTTCACCACCGACGAGCAAATCGATTACGCCATCAACCACGTAAAAGAAGCCGTTACCAAGCTCCGCGAAATGTCGCCGCTGTGGGAGATGTTCAAAGAAGGCATCGACCTCAACTCCATCGAGTGGGCGGAACACTAGCATTTTGGTTTTTAGTTGTCGGTTTTTAGTTATTTGACTGGACCGGCTTACCCAAAAACCAATCACCAAAAACGAAAAACCAACAAAAGCCATGGCTTACTCCGATAAAGTAATCGACCACTACAGCAACCCCCGCAACGTGGGCACGCTGGATAAGAGCAAAAAGAACGTGGGCACCGGCCTGGTGGGTGCCCCTGAGTGCGGCGACGTAATGCGTCTGCAAATCGAGGTCGATGAAACGACCAACACCATCACCGACGCCAAATTCAAAACCTTCGGCTGCGGCTCGGCCATTGCTTCGTCGTCGTTGGCAACGGAGTGGCTGAAAGGCAAGACCGTAGACGAGGCCCTGGCCATCGACAACATGGAGATTGTGGAAGAGCTGGCCCTACCGCCCGTGAAAATCCACTGCTCAGTGCTAGCCGAAGATGCCATCAAGTCCGCCATCAACGACTACCGCGTGAAAAACGGCCTGCCGGAGCTGGAAATGGCTAAGTCGCACCATTAATGTTAGAAGTGAGATAGTAGAAGTGAGAGCTGAGACTTTTGGTTGAACGACTCTCACTTCTAACTTCTCATCTCTCACTTCTGTATCATGGACGTTACGCCTTCTGACGTACACGTGGAAAGTGCCCGGATTCAGCGCCAGATCGAAGAATATCTGGGGCTGGGGCCGGGCAATTTGCTGTTCGAGTTTCGGCAGTTGGATGGGCAAACCCGCCTCGACCTGATTACGGTGAACCCGAGCCACCAGCAAAGCTTCCTGTTTCGCTACGAAACCGGCTACGACAAGCTGGATGCGCTGCGCAAAATGCTGGCCTACGTGCAGCGTTACCGCGACGAGGAAAGCTCCTACACCATTCAGTGGCGTGCCCGCGGGGGTAAAGAGTTGCAAACCTCCTACTTCCGCGCCCACAACGCCTACGAGGCCCTCGATAAGCTGTACTACGGCCGCGACCTGAACACAATTACGGTGTTTAGTGTTGTATTGAATCCTTCCTCTTAGTAGTGAGCAATTAGTACAAAGTACTGAGCCGTCCTTGCTCAACAGCTTTGTCTGATTACTAAATACTTCATACCAAGTACTCGAAACCATGATTACCGTCTCAGACAAAGCCAAGGAGAAAGTTGAAAAGCTCATGCGCGACGCGGAGTTGGATGCTACCTACCGCCTGCGTGCCTCAGTGGCCGGCGGCGGCTGCTCGGGCCTGAGCTACAAGCTCGACTTCGACAATGAAGTGAAGCCCATGGACCAAGAGTTCGAAGACAAAGGTGTGCGCGTGGTAGTGGACATGAAAAGCTTCCTTTACCTGGCTGGCACCCAACTCGATTTCTCCGACGGCCTCAATGGCAAAGGCTTCTACTTCGACAACCCCAACGCCTCCCGTACCTGCGGCTGCGGCGAAAGCTTCTCGGTGTAATCATTGCCTTCTGATTTAGATAAAAGCCCCGCGTGCTTCTGGCACGCGGGGCTTTTGTTTGCTTTGCTGTAAAGAATATTTATGATGACCGCAGGAGGCAGTTTGCGCAGAAGATTTATTGCTAGCCATGTATTCTGTTATTGAAAAGATTGATATCCGCTAGGAGCAGTTCGAGGTCTAATATTGACAGTTCGGACAGTTTCAGCATTCTCTCGCGTAGCAGGCAGCGTAGCTTGGCGTCACTTCCAATTGAACCCGACTTCGCGCCAACCATGTCGTATTTCTTACGTCGCCTGCTACTAGCCTCACTCCTATTGCTGCCGCTCAGCACCGCGCTAGCGCAGGAAGTGCCGTTTTCCAAACGATTCATCTTCACCGGTGGAACCAGCATTGTGCTGTCGCTCAACGACTTCAAGCAAAGCCTCTCCCCTGCCTTCAGCGCCGCTACCGGAGCCGATTATATACTGAGTAAGCGGCTGTTGCTCGGGCTGACGTTTTCCTACAACCGCCACGGCTACGAATCTAGCGCGCTGTACCCTGGGGTTCGGCTCGAAAGCAATACCGAGCTAATCAACTTCTTTGTGAACGGGCGCTTGCTACTGGCTGATCCAGGGAAGCGCCTCAACCCTTACCTATTGGCTGGACCAGGTTTCTCCATAGTATCGCGCCCTGCTATTCAGCAAGAAACCAATACAACGGAAATCCGCGTGACGAGCCGTAGCGAAACGGTAGCCATGGTCAATGTAGGTGGAGGACTAGATTTCAGAATCAACCCCATGCTGACTTTATATCTGGAGAGTGCCTATAACACCTCCCTTAAGAACAGCCAAGTACAGTTTGTACCAGTGCTGCTAGGCGTACGCACTTTCCCGGCCGACTTTTTCAAAAAGTAACGCTGGTTCTGGTTACTTTTCGCCCCACCTCCCCTACTGCCTCGTGAATCGTTTTCTGCGCTGGTTTCGGCTCATTGGTATTCCCACGGTGGGTCTGCTGTTTTTTGTCTCGCTGCTGATTCTATACCCCGCCGCGCCCGAATACGGCACCGAAAACCTCTGGCAAGATGAGCAGACCTGGCCGGCGCTGACGTTCGGCATTCTGTTTTCCTTGCTGATTTTTGAATCTGGTATTTGGCTTTCGCGACTCCTGAACCGTCATTTATCCTGGACGCGCCATCCACTACGGCGGGTGCTGCTCCAGACCGGCCTGCAAACCTTATTCGCGGAGGTCTTTGCCCTGTCGTTTGCGTTGCTGTTCATCCGCTTCGTGCTGCCGGCCGATGAGCCCCCCGTTAAGGTTACTGACCTGCTGCCGCTGCTGCTCATTGGCTTTTTCACGGCCGTGCTGCTGTCAGCGGTATACATTGGAGCGTCCTTTTTCAGCAGTTGGCGCACCGAAACCGTGGCCAAAGAACAGGCCGAGGCCCAGGCCACGCAGGCCCAACTACGCACCTTACAGCAGCAGCTCGACCCGCATTTTCTCTTCAATACCCTCAACACGCTCACGGCTGTCATCGAAGACAACCCGCCGCGGGCCGTAACTTACGTGCAGCGCCTGTCCACGGTGTACCGCTACGTGCTCCAGCACCGCCACGCTACCAAAGTGCGCCTGCGCGACGAGCTAGACCTGGCAGCGGCCTATCTGTATTTGCTACAGATCCGGTACGCCGATGGCTTGCAAGTGAGGGTGGAAGTACCCGAGGCGCATCGGTACCGGCACGTGCTGCCCATGGTATTGCAGTTACTGCTCGAAAATGCCGTGAAACATAACCGCATTGATGTCGATGAGCCGCTGCGCATTCACATTTACACCGAAGGCGAGCAGCTGGTAGTCGAAAACAACCGTCAGCCTCATGCCCACACCGTGGCCTCCGAGGGAGTTGGATTGCTCAATATCAGCCGGCGCTACGAAACGGCAACGGGGCAACGCGTGCTCATTATGCGTACCGAGACGTTGTTTCGGGTGAGCGTGCCCTTGCTGCCGAGTTAAGCTGTTGATTTGCGCTATGAATGTTTTGATCATCGAAGACGAGATTCCCGCTGCTGAGCGTCTCAAACGCCTACTGCTGAGCCTCGCGCCCGAGGCGCGGGTGATGGGCCTACTGCCGTCGGTGCGAAAAGGGCGCGAATGGGTGCAGGCCAATCCAGCCCCCACTCTCGTTCTAAGCGACATTCAGCTTACCGATGGCTTGAGCTTTGAGATTCTAGGCCTACTGCCGCAGCCCGTGCCCATCATCTTCACCACGGCCTACGACGAATACGCCCTGCAAGCTTTCAAGTATAATGGCTTCGACTACCTGCTCAAGCCCATTGATGAGCAAGCTTTGCGTGAGTCGTTGGTGCGGTTTCGGCAGCAGCACGCCCCGGCGCCGGGCGCCCTACTGGCATTACTCGAAACCTGGCAACAACCGCGCAGCTTTCGTAGCCGCTTCTTGGTGCATCACCGCGACGAATTGCTAAGCATTGCCACCGATGAGGCGGCCTATTTCTGCCTCGAACACAAGTCTACCTTTCTGGTTCGGAACGACGGCACCCGCTTCGCCATCGACGAGACGCTGGAGCAGTTGGAATCCACGCTCGACCCCACCTATTTTTTCCGCCTTAATCGCCAGTGCGTTGCTCGGCTCAGCGCCATCCAGAAAGTCTACAAGCACTTCGATGGCAAGCTTAAGATTCAGCTTCAGCCCGATGCGGGCGAAGTGTACGTGAGCCGGCTTACGGCACCGGCGTTTAAGCAATGGCTGAACCAGTGAGAACTTTACGCGCCTGCTGTTGGCCCTACCCGCAGCGAAGTTATGCGCTCCGCATCCTTAGCTTGCGTCCGCCAGTCCTCACGCACGCGGACTCGCCACCGCTTCGTCGAAGTAGGCCAAAATCTTGGCCTCGTAAGCAGCTTTGTGTGGCGACTTCATCAGCTGCGCGTGGCGACCTTCGGGCAACACCCACAGCTCGGCGGGCACGGCGCAGTTGTGGTGGAAGCGGCGGCCCATGTCTACCGGCATCCACTCGTCGGTGGCAGAGTAGATAAACAGCACCGATTGCAAGCCCCACGCTTCTCATATAATCAAAGCTAACAGAATGCTTTACGCTTAGCATCAGCCGGCAACTTAGCGTGTTTTTTAGTCAACGACCAGCTTATAACGTTGCGTTGCGCCCGAAACCGTCCGGGTGCGGACCAGATACAAGCCCGCGGGCAATTCCCCTATTTCCAGGCGATACTCGCGGGCGTTGAGGCGCACCACGTGGCCGCAGCTTCTGCTCAAATTGTCTGTGAGGACAGCAGCGGCCAGGTCTTCCCGGCTACGTACGAAAGCTTCCTGGCGGGCGGGATTGGGGTACAAAGCACCGGCCACGTTGGCTGGTAAGTTCACGGCCATCACCGTCGCAGTCCATTCGTAGGCGCCGAGGTCGGGGGCGCTGCCTAGGAAGGGCAGGCCCACGTCTACGCCCCGGTTCACGACGTAGCTAGTGGCGCTGCTCGGCCGGTAGTACTCGCCGGCTTCCGGACCCGCAACGGCTGGCAGAACATAAGGGCCGGGCAATGCGCCGCTCAAGCGCAAGCCTGGCGCCTGGTCCAGGAAGTTGGTTCCCACGCTGAGCCCAGCGGTGTTTTTGCAGTTGATTGCCAAATTGTTGCGGTATACAAACTTGGTGTTATCCGGGCCTTCGTAGGTATTGACGCCCGTGCGGCGGTCGGCGGCGGGCAGACTTACGGCCGGGTCGGCGTTGCCGATAAAGACGTTGTTGCTCACCTTCCAATCCTTCATGCCGGCGCCATCCCACACGTCTATCATCCAGCCCCCGGCGGCGGTAGCCAACACGGTATTGTTGGTGATGTGCATATTCTCCAGCTGCCCGCGGGCGTACACTAGCCCTAAGCTGCTGTTGCGCACCACGTTGTGCTCAATCCAGATCGGGCCGACCGTGCTGCCGCCGTGCTGGGTGTAGATGCGCCCGCCCGGTTTCTGCACGTCGAAGAAGTTGTGGCTGACGCGCAGGTGGTTGCGGGGCCCTTCGATGCCGTACGAATCGGTCATGTAATTGTCGTGCACCCAGAAACTGTAGGTGAAGCCTTTGACGTTCGGGTCTTCGCCCTGGGCAGGTTTAGGCAGGGACAAGCAGCGGTTGAAACGGTTGCGGTAGATGTTCACCCCCGCTTCATTCTCAAACGCCGACTCGATAGCAAACTCGCCCTTCACGTCGAACACGTTGTCGTAGATCTTCACGTTCTCATGGCCGGCAGCCTTGTAGCCGTAAGCATCATTGACGTTGGAAACGATATTGAGGTGGTGCAGCTCGGAGTTGCTCAAGAAGCACGAGCGCAGGCCTCCGCTCCACATGTTGCAGTCGTTGACGAGGCTGGCGTTTTCTACCAGGCTGTGGTGAAAATTGATAGAATCGGACAAGACCAGAAACAGACCCACCCAGCGAAAATCACGGACGACCAGGTTGCGCAGCTCTACGTCGTTGGCGTCGCGGATGTAGAAGCCGCCGTTAAGCAGCTGCGTGCGGCTGGTGGAGCGCACTTGCAGGTCGCGCACGGTCACTTTTCGCTTGTTCCAGATGTGGATGAGGTAATCCTGCCAGCCTTCGGCGGAGTAGTGCTGCGGGCCGCACACGGAGTGCGTAGCCACAAACGACGCAGCATTCGTGACGACGGTGGCCCCGCTGCCGCTGGCCCCCGCGCCCGCAATGGTTACGCCGTTCTTGGGACTGCTGGGCCGCGTTTCGGGGTACGTTCCGGCGGCCAGTTGAATGGTGTGGTTGCCGGCCGGCACTTGGTCGCAGGCGTGGGCCAAGGTGCGCCAAGCCGTGGCCGCCGTGAGCCCGTTGCCCGTGTCCGATCCGGTGGGCGCTACATAATAGGTGGTGGCTTGCGCGGGCAGCGCCACGCTCAGGGCGAGTACCAACACGCAAAACCAGTAGCTAACGCGGCGGATTAGCGGAAGGGAGAGGAAAAGTAGCGGCAATGGTCAATTGGTGTGAGGTGGAAGAACGAAAGGCGGCACGCACGTGCCGGCACTCCTAGCTACTCTGATACCTAACTACAGATAAACTCTTCCTCCGCTTTGCAAAGCGCGACGGAACCCAATTGCACTTTATTAGTAGCCGAAGCTGGCGCAAATTATACATTTCCAACAAACTTACCGCTGCACTTCACCAACGATTGAGTTTTAGCTTACCGCTCGCACTCGAAATTGGTGTTACTTACCTGAGAAGACTCGCAGCCTCAACGGCCAAATAGCCGCTGCGTCACCTCAGCTATAATATCTGAAATACTGCATAAGGCTCAAGGTCAGGTACAGGTGGTGGAAGCTATGGGAGCTTCCACCATCTGTACCTGATAGGAGCAGTGAGCTGGTGCTAATGATTTAAGGCTAAATAGTGTTTAAGCCTGGCTGTACATTGTCACCTTCACCTTGCTTATCAGGCAGTTAATTCACTGCTTACTTCCTCAACTTGCTCTTAACGAAAAGAACCAGCAGATGAAAAAAGCAGCCCTCCTCCTATCGGTAGTTATGGTTTTCCAGGCCGGATGGAAGCCGCGTCATAAGGCCTCTCCGCAAAGCACCGAGTCTAACCCAACGCGCCCAGCTACTGACCCAAAGGCTAATTTCTCATCCACTGCTCCCCCAAATCATTTCGCAGCGGCAATCAAAGCCGATTCTGTCCAATGGATACGGCTGGCCGTCGATGGGGGCATCCTACACGCGGCCGTGGCAGTCCCGAAAGGCAAGGGGCCTTTTCCGGCGCTTATTATCCTGCATGGCACGCATGGATTTGCGCAGGAGTATGTGCGGTTGGCCCAGCGCATGGCAGAGAAGGGCGTCGTGGGTGTTGCCGCTTGCTGGTTTGCCGGCCGGCGAGGAGCCGGCGTCCAGTTTATCACCCCTATCGACTACCCCGATGCCCCTCCTTTCCTGGATATACCGAGTTTAGAACGTTTCCGTCTGGCCCGCCAAAACATCGATTCGTTGGTTCGCCGCGTCAATACCTTGCCCAACGTGCGGCCCGGCCAGGTAGCTCTGTTTGGCCATTCACTAGGTACCGGAGCGGCCTTGGACTACGTGGTTACGCACCCGGGGAAGGCGCAAGCCGCCATTCTCAACTCCGGTGGCTTCCCGCCGGAAGTCATCCAACGGGCTGCGGCGGTGAACGTTCCAATTCTGCTCCTGCACGGCATCGCCGACAGCCCCGCCGATGCTGGTTCTTCGCTAACCACTATCGAAAAGGCCCGTCAATTCGAAGCGGCTCTGCGCAAAGCCAACAAAGCGGTAGAGGTCAAGTATTACGAAGGCAGCGGGCACAATGCTTTCTTCACTAATCCGGCCCAGTTTGATGACACCGTAGACCGCCTATCCGCTTTCCTGCGAACCATACCCGCCAAACGATAAGCTATTATAGCAACTACGACGAGAAGGCATAAGTACATGTATGGCACCCGAAATATGGGACTTACTACATCCAAAAACGGGCACTACAGGCGTTTAAAGCCGATTTTCAACCTCACAACTACTTTGCGGCAAGCTGGTATGTAAGTTGAGCAAACAACGCCTCTCCTGATCTTCTGATTATGCCCGAGCCAGTCGTATACCCTACCGTTTCCGACTTCTACCGCTCCATTGGCGTGGAAGTGGCGCAGACCACCGAAATGACCATCCACTGCCTTGATGGTCTGCACGGCCCCGGCCCGATGAAGTCACCGCCGTTCCGAGCCAACTACTTCGCCTTTCTCTTTATTACGGGCGGAGGCGGGCGGTATTGGGTCGACCAGCGAGAATTTGAGCTGGCTCCCCCGGTATTCTATTTCACCAACCCCGGCCACCTCAAAGCGTTTGAAATTTCCGCGCCCTGGCAGGGCTTCATCCTGACAGCCTCACATAATTTCCTCTCCCAACATTACCGCGGGGATGTGGGGCGGGACTTTTCCTTCCTGATGGCGCCCTCCACCCCTCCGCTGCACCTGACCCCGGCCATGACGCAGCGCTTATCCGACCTCTGCCAGCTTATGCAGCGGGAGTATACGGGCGCTTCTACCCTGAAATACGACATCCTGGGCAACCACCTATTGGGCTTGCTGCTCTACATCAAGGAACTACTCAGCGATTCGCAGTTCTACGTGCGCCCCCACGACCGGCCGGGTGAAATCGTGAACCGCTTCCGCCTGGCCCTGGACGAGCAATTTCGGGCCGTGCTAACTGGCCGCCGCAAGCACCTACCCGACGCCCAAGCACTGGCCGACCAGTTGCATCTGCACCCCAAGCATCTCTGCGCCACCGTAAAGCAGCAAACCGGACGCACCGTGGGCCAGTGGCTGACCGAGCGCGTACTAGCCGAGGCCCAGACACTGCTGCGCAATACCGATTTGCCCATCAATGAAATAGCCTACCGTCTGGGCTTTCAGGAGGCTACCAACTTCACCAAGTACTTCAAGAAGTACGCCGGCCAAACGCCCAAAGCTTACCGGAGCCAGGCCCTAGTAACCGGCTAATTCTGCCAGATTTACCATTTTTTCCGTTCAATGCACCTGTTCAGCGAGGGCGGGCGAAACGACCTTTGAATCAGTCAACTAGGACGTTTCACTAACCGCTTTTTCCTATGAACAACGGAGAAGACCTGACCGGCAAAGTAGCCCTCATAACGGGCGCTTCCAACAACATGGGCCGCCAAACAGCCCTTGAGCTAGCTAGCCGCGGCGCCTGCATCGTGGTGCACTATCACGCCGATGCCAGCCGCACGAAGGCAGAGGAAACCGTGGCCGCTATCCGGGCGCTGGGGCCCGAAGCCCTAGCCCTGCAAGCGGACCTCACCCAGCCCGCGCAAGTAAAGCAGTTCTTCCGCGACGCAAAAGCGGCCTGGGGCCACCTCGACATTGTGCTGAACACGGCCGGCGTGATGGTGAAAAAGCCGATGACGGAAGTCACGGAGGAAGAGTTCGACCTCATGTTTAACGTGCACACCAAAGCGGCTTTCTTCGTGCTCCAGGAAGCGGCCCGCGAAGTAGCCGACAACGGCCGCATTATCAACATCAGCACTACGCTCACCTCTGTCACTACCGGGTTATACTCAGTGTATGCCGGGGCCAAAGCTGCCGCCGAGCAGTTCACTAAGATGCTGGCCAAGGAAGTTGGGGCCCGTGGAGTGACGGTTAATTCTGTGGCGCCGGGTCCGCTGAACACTTCGTTTTTCTACCCCGTCGAGAGCGAGCAGTCCATTGACTTTCTCAAGCACCTAAGCGTGGCTGGCCGCCTAGGCGAAGTTAATGACGTGGTGCCGGTGCTGGCTTTCCTGGCCTCCCCCGCCGCACAGTGGATCACTGCTCAAACCGTACGCGTTAATGGCGGTATGGCGTAGCTATCCACTACTGCCCCCCCCCAAGCCACCGAACCCACAGCGGCCGGAGCTACGAGAGCTGCGGCCGCTTTTACTTGTCTTTGGCTCGTCCTCCGCTTCTGCTCTGTTGAAGACTCGCAGCCCTATATCTAGGAAGTGAAATAGACCACCACGGAGCGGATGCTGGGCACCGGCTTACCCCCCGCTCGCGCGGACTGCCAGCGTGGCATCGTTAGCAGATGGCGGCGGGCTATGGCGGGCAACGTAGGCCACACCTTGTCCGGGTCGGCTATCACGCGTGCCTCATGAACACGACCGTCTGCCCCAATCAGAAGCGTCAAAAAGACCCGGCCAGTCGCGACGATGCCCTGGGGCCAGGGACCGGGCAACTTGAGGTATTGTCTCAAGTTGGCCTCTCCCTTTCCAAACTGCGCGGGCTGTGTGAGACGAACTGGCAAAAGCATCTGGCGGCCCATCGTATCCACGTACGTGCGGCTGACCAGACTATCGCGAGCATCAAAACAGACAATCTCGACCACACGGCCTTGTGTGTCCTCAGTGCTCGGACAAGAATGCTTTTGCTGGGCGGAGGGAGTACCACACGCGCCCGCTAGCAGTAACCCTAGGCTAATGAGTATGCTTGTCCACATTACGTTCGGCTTCTTGAGTACGAGCATCAATTTGCTTTTGTAATGCCGTATTATAGTCGGATGTTGACGAGTCGGGACCCATATTTTGCCCATGCTCCCAGCGCTTTCCCTGAACTTTGAAACAAACATGGCCATACATTTCGTGGGCCAACGAAGAGGCCATTTTTTTTCGCATCAAACCGGAAGGAACAGAAGGATAGGATGTATTTAGCACGACTTGCATGTTCGGCCCTATTGCTTTACCATACCCGCCTGGAACATCTGGAACTAAAGTGACACCTGACCAACCGGATACCGTTTTTTCGTCGCTAAGGAAAGGGTATTTCTGTAGAAACTGGGCGTAGGTATTTCCTCCAGCTAGCCATTTCTTCTTATCTGCCCTCCAAATCCCTTCCCGTTCACTCTCATATCGCATATCCCCCATACTAATTGCCTTCCCGCCGCTGCTTTGCGTCTTGAATGTATTGCTAAGGATCACCTCCACCGTTTTTCCTGAATCCGTAATTGTCATCAATGCTTGGTAGTTGCCGCCTACCGGAGCCAGCGCCGCAGCGCCCTTATGCAGCAACTGCTTGTCGATGATGCCATTAGCGTCCAGCTTAACATACTTGGCTTCGGCGGGCGACAGGCCTAGTTTGATAATTTCCAGTGCTTGATTACCAATGGGCTTGACTCCTGTTGATACTGGCGGCTTTGCTTGTTGATGCTCCCGCGCCGCTGGTGGTACGTACTCCCCGCCCCCTCCCACGCCAGTCCCCATGTCTATGGGCGAGATACACAGCTTCAGCTTGGTGCTGGCCTCGTGGGTGGTGCCTCTGCTGTCGAACGACTCGCCGTGGCTGACGCAAAAAGCATCCGTAAACCACAGATGCCCCGCGGGAGCACCCGTGGCTGGGTCGGTCCAGTAGACGCGGCCCGAGAGCTGCTTGTGCGAGTTCAGGGCCCAGGCCAGAATGTCATCGAAGGTGCCGGTTACCCACAGGTCCACCCAAATGGGCCCCTTGGTCACCTTGCCCGCCGGACGACCCTTGGCCGTGATGGGCTGGTTGATCTGCCAGTCCACGCCGGCTGTCTCGTACTCACGCCCCTCCAGGTGTAGATATGCCTCAAACGCCATGTGTAAAGAGATGAAATGATAGAAATACTACGGCAGCAAGTATAGCCAATTATCTCCCCCATTCCACTAGCCCCAACCGCAGCTACGCGGTACTCGAAGCGCCAACAGGTGCAATACCACCCCAAGCCACCAAAACCACAGCGGCCGAAGCTACCAGAGCCTCGGCCGCTTCTCGTGGCTACCGTCTACCAATACCCCGGCAACAGCTGTCGTTACTTTTTCAGCACCTCTTTCAGTTCCTTCACGCGGAAGGCATCGTCGGAAGCCATTAGCTCCCGCATCAAAGCCGCGTGGCTGGAGCCCACGAGTACCATGATTTTGTCGTCGGTTGGCTCCAAGGCTTTTTGGATGATGGAGTACATGTACAGATTACGCCGGTACCACTCCGATACCACGAAGGCCCCCGTAAAGTCGTTCGGCTTGCCGGCTTGGTTTAGCAGGCCGATGTAAAACTTGTTGCTGAAGGCCACGCTTTCCTTGCTGTTGTGATCCAGCAAAAGCTGCGTGAGCGAATACGTTTCGATCTTTTTGTTCTGGCTGACCTCGTAGGCTTTGGTGTAGTCCTGAATGATTTTCATCAACGCGTCCTGCCGGGCGTTCCGCATGGCCTTCTGCACACTATCAAACGCGAAATTGGTTTTCCGGTAATCGATGGCGTGAATCCTCGGCAGCTTGGCCTTTTTTCCGGCTTGAAAGGCCAATTGAAAAATTTCGTTCTGCTCGTAAAAAGCCCGCAATGAGGGCTTAGGATTCTTGGCCTTGATGAAGGCGTTGTACTGGCCGCTGAGGTAGGCAGCGTAAAGCTCATCCAAGCCTTTCTGATCGTCTGCCTCCCATTCCACGAAGATTTTGTCCGGGCCAAACTCTTTGATCTTGTCGGTAATCTTCTCCAGCTCCGCCTGCACCGGCGCCGTCGTCACATCCAAGGTCTTCACCTGAGCTACGTCGAGTCCCGGGTTGTTGAAATGAAACGTGCCCAAGAGCAGCATCTCGACTTGTTTCGGCTTGGTTTGGGCGAAACCGCCGACTACCACCAACGAGAACCACAGCAACAATAAAGCTTTCTTCATGAACTTAAGCAGGCTAGAAAATGGAAAGAACATGGCTCCTGTCTCAAGCCACGGCAGTTTACGCCCCAGCGAGTGACAGCGGAGCCACCACCAAAGCTATTGCGAATCGACCAAATCATGCAGCTTGGCGGCACAACTTTCTAACCCTGCCAACCACTCCCCTTCTCTCCCCCAAAAGCAACGAAGGACTCTCCCGAAGCTTCAGCTGCTTTTCCTTCCCCGCTTATCCCAAGCCACCGAACCCACAGCGGCCGAAGCTCTAATAGCTTCGGCCGCTGTGGATTTGTTATGAAATTTCTCTCTATGTTGCTTGAGGTTCAGGTATTCTTAGTAATACTAAATCTTTCTCTAAGGCTGCAAGAATTTGCAACTGTGTTATTGGGAATAACTCAGGAGAAAGAGCCTCAGGAGAAACGCCACCACTATATTTGCTAAAAGTGGCTCCTATCTTTTTACGCTTAGAGCGAACCTTACTTTTATCACCATGATCAATGTCATGTCGTAAATCCGTTCTTAATGCATTTACATCCATAAAAGATTGAGGAAGAAATCCCTCAAGACGATTCCCCATACTTTCACGAAAGATAAAATAAAGGTTATCTATATAATCTTTGTAGTCAAGCAAATTCATGATCTGTTTTCTTATCTTAAGAAATGACCTTGTAGTTTTATTAGTAGATTTAAATAAGTCTTCGCCATATGTTGCTGAGTATTCAGAATTTATTTTTCCAATAATATCGAATATAGATTCACCCAACTCCTCTATTCTTGCAGCAATTCCACTCTGCGATATAACAGTTTTATCTAAAAGTTTCAATAAGTTTGGTGCTAGTTGGAACATCTTTCTGAATAGTACTTGCTGTCTTATAGCTGGCCCTGTTCTTACGTTTGCGCTTACAGATCTTTGAAAACGAACATAATCTATATCTGTGGCTTCTTGACCAAGCTCTATTTGAGTCGACAGTTCATTCATAAATTGTTCGAAGAACTTTTTCACATCAGCTTCATGACCAGACGCTTTTCCATAATTTACTAACCTTGCAACGAAAGTTGCAAAAGACTGCACTATTGTTCTATTTTTTAATAATGAACTTTTTTCCAGAAAAACTCGATCTAAATAGTCAAAAGTCGCTGTTAGCCTTTGCCCTCCAGAGGAAGATGATGAGAAGCTGTTATTTGCAATAAAAATACTATGTACATCATCGTACCTAAGCCCCGTGTCTATTCCTTCAAGCTCTAAACATGCGACTTTTGAAACTATATCAAAATGAGCATATCGAGTATCTGCGACTGCAACTTTCCTTTTAAAAAATGTATGCGAAGATAACTTTTTAACAAAGTCTCTTAGCTTACTGGGTACAGCGTTGAGCTTTTCGCTACTAGTAAGAGGCAAACCCTCTTGAAGACGTTGAAAAAATTCTCGCAGATCATCTTCGGTTGCTTGCTCAATCTCGTCAAATTCAATCTCATAATCATCAAATTCATCAGACGCAGTTAGAGGAAGCTCTTTATAGGTTTTCCCACCAAATTCTTTAGCTGATTCAGCTGTTAATGAAAGCTCATTATCAAAAAACTCAAAAATCGCGCTTAACCTTTGTTGACCATCGACTACTTCATATTCGTCCTTGCCAGTTTTCAACAAATAAAACTTCGGCAATTTCCACCCTCTTAATATGGTATCAATTAATTTCTGTTTTTTATTTTTATCCCATACCTCAGTCCTCTGCCAATCAGGAATTTCGTATCTATCACGGCGTTTGTAGAGTTTGTCTAGGGCTCGGCGCCCAAATGTCATCTTCATCGCATTAAGTCTGTAAGGTTCGGTGAAAAATAGAAATAAAACAGTTTATCCAAAAGGGTTTTGCCTTTTATCAACCGCCTTGTTCCATCTTTTCCCACAAAAAAACCGCCCACCACTCCAAGTGGCGGGCGGTTTGCTTTCCAGACACTACCCCACCGCTATCCGCGTCACCTGCGCATCCAAGCGCTTCTTCACCCCGGCCTCAATCGCCACGCCCGTTAGCTCCTGCCGCGCGATGCCCGTGCCGCTGAGCACCAGCGTGTAGGTGCCGGCCGGCAGCGGCAGCAGGTAGCGCCCCGCCTCATCCGTCACCGCGAAACCATCCCGGCCCGTGGCCTGCACCAGCACGCCCGCCACCGGCTGCCCGTCGGCGGTGCTGATGGTGCCGCGCGCCCCGGCCTGCCCCGTGCCCCGCACCAAGCTCAGCAAGTACTCCGTCTGAAACCGCCGGGCCAGCTCCGGCTCCTTGCGGAAAATGCGCTGCGCGTCCCGGTTCAGCTTCTGGTACCCCTCATACAGGGCCACCAGCTTCGCCTGCGCCGCCAAAGACCCGCCCTGCGCCTCCCCCTTCTGCGCCACGAACTGCCGCAGCAGCGCCCGCACGTCGGCCGCTTCCTCCGCCAGCTCCGCCGCGAAAGTCTCCGGCATCTCCCCCTTCGTTTGTAGCTCCGTGGCGTGTTCCCGCACGAAGCTCAGCGTCGCCGCTATCAGGCGCTCCGTGGCCGCCCAGTCCTCCCGCAGTGCGTCCCCGAACTGCTTGTAGCCCGCCGCGTCGCGCATGGTCTCGTAGGCCGCGCCGGGGTAGGCCTCCTCAATGTAGCCGTCCAGCAGCTGCCACGCCGCCAGAAACTCCTTGAGCTGCGTCGCCAGCTCGCCCCGGGTCCGCTCCGAAACCGACCCCCGCGCCTGCACGTCGGGCAATTGCTGCGCCGCCTCCAGCTGCGCCAGCGCCTCGGTCGCCAGTTCCGGCGTGTAGCTGCGCTTGTACGCCCCGAAACGCGGCTGAAGTTGTTGATACTGCTGCCACGCCAGCGGCAGCATAAGATACAGGTCACCCTGCGCCATTGGTAAATTAGCCATGCTTCACACGTGTCAAATGACTGACGCTTATGCGCCCGGCTAAATGTAGCGGTTGAGATTAAACTTCCAATAACACCGACTCAATAAAGGATTAATCCAAAAACGCCCCTCGTTTTCATCCCCTAAAAACACCTGTTTCGCCCCCCGAGCCCCGCCCAACGCCCCCGCGTCGGGTTCTATACCCCCCGCACCGCCTCCTACCCCCTCCCAGGTCCCTCCTACCTCCTCCCGATCCTCTCCTAGCCCCCTCGAACTGTTTCCTGCCCCTCCCGAACCGCCTCCTATACCTCCCCGAACGCCTCCTAAACCCTCCGAAACGCTTCCTAAATGCGTCGGATTGCTTCCTAAACCCGTCGGAACGCTTCCTAGATGCGTCGGATCGGTTCCTAAACCCGTCGGAACGCTTCCTAAACGCTACCCGGTATATCCAAAATCCCCACCCCCACATCCCCCCGCCAAGCTCACCCAATATCCCCCCGCCCCTGATATCCCCCCCCACCACAACCCCCAAGTCAGTTAAAGCTGTTTAAGAAGCCCCCAACATTCACTAGCATGTCATGCTGGGCCTGTCGAAGCATCTCTACCGCTTCGAGACCCCCCCAAACAAAGCGGCAGAGATGCTTCGACATGCGGACGCCAGATCGAGCATGACCAAGCATGACGTCCTTTTGACTTCCTAAACGGCTTCAGTATATACCTCCACTTACCTACCTGCCTACCTACCCATACACCAATTATCGTCAGGCTCCCCCTCTCCCCTAGGAGAGGGGGCCGGGGGGTGAGGCCCCACCAGAACACCCCCCCCACCTACTCACCCAATCACCTACCCTCCCCACACTTCAGCCCCCACTTTCGACACTTCCGCCACTTTCCGCCTCCGTTTGTAGCCCGCTAACCGGAGTTTTGACCTGTCTTATCACTGTTGCAAAGCTCCCGTTATGAAGTTCTGGAAAGTAGCCCTCGTGGGGGTGCTCGTATTGGCTGGTGTGTTTTACTGGCTGCTGAGCCGGCAGGAACAGCAGGCCGCGCAAACCGCCCGCCTCCAGGCTCCCCTGCCCACCACGGTGGCCGTAGCCGCCGTGCGCCCCCGCACCCTGGCCCCCACCACCGAGTACCTGGGCCAGACCCAGCCCCTGCGCGAAGTGCAGATGACGGCCACCACCCAGGGCATCGTGCAGCAGGTGCTGGTGCAGCTCCATGGCACCGTGCGCGCCGGCCAGCCCCTGCTCCGCGTCGATGCCGCTCAGCTCCGCGCCTCCCTGCTCGCCGCCCAGGCCACCCTGCGCAAAGCCCAGCTCGACCTCCAGCGCCAGGAGCAGCTGCTGGCCGAAAACAACGCCCCCCGCGCCGACGTGGAAGCCGCCCGCCTCCAAGCCCGCAACGCCGCCGTGCAGGTGTTCAGCCTGCAAAAGCAAGTCCGCGACGCCGTGGTGCGCGCCCCCATCTCGGGCCAGATCAGCGAGAAAACCATTGAGCCCGGCATGTTCATCGCGCCCGGCACCGCCCTGCTCACCCTCACCGACGTAGCCGCCGTGAAAGTGGTGCTGCAAGTGCCCGAAGCCGAGCTGCACGAATGGCAGCCCGGCCGCCGCCTGCCCGTGCAGTTCGAAGCCTACCCCAATGCCTCCTTCACCGGCACCGTCCACCACATCGGCCTCAAAGGCGGCGAAGGCGGCCGGTTCCCGGTGGAGCTGCGCGTGCCCAACACCCGCCGCGCCACGCCCCTGCGCGTCGGCCTCACCGCCCGCGTGCGCCTCACCACCGACTCCACCACCCAGCTCACCGTCCCCCGCACCGCTCTCCTGACCCAGCAGCGCGAGCCCGCCGTGTTCGTGCTCCAAGGCCAGCGCGTGCAGCAACGCCCCGTCCGCCTAGGCGCCAGCTTCGGCCCCCAGGTAGCCGTCCAAAGCGGCCTAGAAGCCGGCGAGCAAGTAGTCATCAGCGGCACCAACACCCTCCGCGACGGCCAAACCGTGCAAATACCCAAGCTCTAAACCCCAACTAGAGCTAAGGCTACATACTAGCTCCCCTCCTCAGATGAGGAGGGGTGGCCGAAGGCCGGGGTGGTTGACAATCGTTGAACAACTTTTTAAGACTAGAGCTAGAACTCGCCCCGACGAAACAACGCTCCGGTCAACCACCCCGGCCTTCGGCCACCCCTCCTTTCCAAGGAGGGGAGCTAGAAACTAAATCTAAAGCTAGTCCCCCCTCTCTGAAGGAGAGGGGGCTAGGGGGTGAGGCCCCCACATCCCATGAACCTGACCCAACTCTCCATCAACCGCCCCATCCTGGTCATCGTGCTCTTTCTGGTGCTGGGGCTGGGCGGCATCTTCGCCTACACCCAGCTCCGCTACGAGCTGCTACCCAACATCGGCACGCCCTTCGTAACCGTGTCCACGCCCTGGCCCGGCGCCTCGCCCCAGGAGCTGGAAACCTCCGTTACCAAGCCCGTGGAAGATGCCGTGGCCGCCGCCAGCCAGGTGAAGCGCATCACCTCCCAGTCCCTGGAAAACGTGTCGGTCGTGACGGTGGAATTCCGCGCCGGCACCGACGCCGACCTGGCCCTGCAAGACTGCCAGCGCCGCATCAACGAAATGGTATCCACGCTGCCGGCCGGCACCAAGTCCCCCAGCCTGAGCAAGTATTCCCTCTCCGATTTGCCCGTGCTGCGCCTGGCCGTGTCCAGCCGCCTCTCGCCCGAAGCCCTCGGTGACTTGCTCCGCACCCGCATCCGGCCGCGCCTGGCCCAGCTGCCGGGCGTGGGCCAGATCACCTTCATCGGCCTCACCGAAACCGAAGTGCACGTCAACCTCGACGCCCGCCGCCTGCGCGCCCTCGGCGTGCCGGTGCAGCAGGTAGTGGCTGCCCTCAGCGCCGCCAACCTCAACGTCCCCGCCGGCACCCTCGACGATGAAGACGCCCGGTTTGCGGTGCGCGTGGTGGGCAAGAGCGACGACCTGGCCGGCCTGCGCGACCTCGTGGTGCAGGTCACGCCCAACGGCCGCCAGATCAAGCTCCGGGAAGTAGCCACCCTGGCCCTGGGCCGCAAGCGCCTCGAAAACCTCAACCGCTTCAACCAGCGAGCCGCCGTGGGCATACTCGTCTCCAAGCAGTCGGCCGCCAACAACGTGGAAGTGAGTGAAACGGTGCGGGCCGAGCTAACCCAGATCGAGCAGGAAAACCAGGCCGACGCCCTCCGATTCGCCGTTGCCCAGGACGGCTCCGAGTTCACCCTGGCCGCCTCCCACGCCGTGTACGAAGACCTGGGCCTGGCCGTGCTGCTGGTGGCCCTCGTGATGTTCGTGTTCCTGCACTCGCTGCGCAGCTCCATGATCGTGATGGTGGCCATTCCGGCTTCGCTGCTCTCCACGTTCGGGGTGATGCTGCTGATGGATTTCACTCTGAACCTGCTCACCCTGCTGGCCCTCTCGCTGGTGGTGGGCATCCTGGTCGACGACTCCATCGTGGTGCTCGAAAGCATCTACCACCAGCTCGAACACGGCCTCGAAAGACGCGAAGCCGCCCTCAAAGGCCGGGCCACCATTGGCTTCGCGGCCATTGCCGTAACGCTCGTCGACGTGGTGGTGTTCGTGCCCCTCTCGCTGGCTACTGGCCTGGTGGGCGACTTGCTGCGGCAGTTTTCGCTGGTGGTCGTCGTCTCCACGCTGTTTAGCCTGCTGGTCTCGTTCACCCTCATGCCCATGATAGCCTCGCGCTTCGGCAAGCTCGAAGATCTGAACGATCCTTCGCTCATGGGCCGCTTCGGCCGCTGGGTAGAGCGCGGCTACGAAGCCCTCTCGGCCCGCTACCGGAGCATTCTGGAGTGGAGCCTGCACCACCGCAAAACCACCTACGTCTCCATCGTGGTGCTCTTTGCCGCCGCCCTGGCGCTGCCCGTCATGGGCCTGGTAGGTGCCGAGTTCATCGCCCCCACCGACAAAGGCGAGGTAACCGTGGTGATGCAGCTGCCGGAAGGCAGCACCCTCGAAGAAACCGACCGCGTCACCAAGCAGATCGAAACCGCCCTGCGTAAGCGCAAGGAAGTGGCCCGGGTGTTCACCAACGTGGGCGCCAACCCCGACGGCCTGGTGGGCCTCTCCTCCACCAACACCGCCGAGCTCAATGTCACGTTCGTGCCCCGCGACCAGCGCACCCAGAACCTGCCCGAGCTGGCCGCCGAAGTCAAGAGACTGATTGCCAAATTCCCCGGCACCACCGCCCGCGTGTCGCCCATCGGCATCCTCGGCTCTGGCGATGCCGCCCCAGTGCAGGTCATCGTGAGCGGCTCCGACCGCGAAGAAGTGGAAACCCAGGCCGGCCGTGTCCTGGCAGCCCTGCGCGGCATTGCCGGCACCGCCGACGTGCGGATGTCGGGCCAGAGCCGCCGCCCCGAAGTGGAAATCAACCTCGACCGCGAAAAGGTGGCCCGCTTCGGCCTCAACACCCAGGAAGTGGGCGCCACCGTGCGCACCGCCCTCACCGGCTTCGACGACCTGAAAGTGCAGCGCGGCGACCTCTCCACCACCCTGCGCGTGCAGTTCGAGCAGGCTGACCGCGCCCGCACCGACCAGCTGGCCCACGTGCCCCTCATCAACGCCCAGGGCCAGCTGCTGGAGCTGCACCAGCTGGCCGCCGTCACCAACACCTTCGCCCGCGCCGTGCTCGAACGCAAGGACCGCGACAACGCCGTGACCGTGTTTGCCCAGACCGTGGGCCGCCCCACCGGCGATATCGGCCAGGACTTGCAAAACGCCGTGGCCAAGCTCAACCTCCCGCCCAGCGTGCGCCTCACCTACGCCGGCGACCTGGAGCTGCAAGGCGACTCGTTCGGGGCCCTGGGCGTGGCGTTCGGGGCGGCCATTCTGCTGATGTACCTCGTGATGGTGGCCCTCTACAACTCCTGGCTCTACCCCTTCGTGGTGCTGTTCTCGATTCCGGTGGCCTTGGTGGGCGCGCTGTTTGCCCTGGCCATCACCAGCAAGTCGCTCAACATCTTCTCCATTCTGGGCCTGATTATGATGCTGGGCCTGGTGGCTAAAAACGCCATCCTGCTCGTGGACCGCGCCAACCAGAACCGCGACGAAGGCCAGTCCTTGCTCGAAGCCCTGCTCGAAGCCGGCACCACTCGCCTCCGCCCCATCCTCATGACCACGCTGGCCATGGTGCTCGGTATGTTGCCCATTGCCCTGAGCACCGCCCCCGGCGCCGAGCTGAAAACCGGCCTCGCCTGGACCCTCGTTGGCGGCCTGAGCAGCTCCATGGTCCTGACGCTGGTGGTAGTGCCGGCCGTGTACCTGAGCTTTGCCAGCATGCAGGAGCGGTTGAGCGCCTGGCTGGCCGCACGCCGAGGCGGCAGCACTGCCCCCGCCGCAGCCACGGTGCTCGTGTTGGCGCTGCTGAGCGCCAGTGTCGCGCCGGCCCAACCCACGCCCGCCGCCCCGCAAGCCGAGGTGCGCCTGAGTCTGCAAGACGCCGTGGGGCGCACCCGCGAGCAGAATGCCTCGGTGGAAGTGGCCCGCCTGGAGGTGCAACGGGCCCAGCTCGGCCGCACCGCCGCGGCCCGCGCCAGCCTGCCCACCCTCAACGCCGTGGGCCAGTACACCCGCAACTTCAAGCCGCCAGTGTTCTTCTTCCCCGAGTTCGTACCCGACCCGGTCACGGGCCAAGTGGGCTTCTCCACTACCCGCTTTCAGGCCGTGGAAGCCTCGGCCAAAAACGCCTACAGCGCGGCCCTCAACGCCAACCTGCCCCTCATTCAGCCCGACCTGCGGGCCGGGCGCCAACTGGCCGGCACCGAATTGCAGCTCCGCGAGCAAGCCCTGCGCGGCACCACCGCCCAGCAAGTAGCCGACGTGAAGCGCCTCTACCTGCGCATTGTGCTCACGGAGGGCCAGCAACGGGTGGCGCGCCAGAGCCTGGCCCACGCCCAGCAGCACCTGCGCGAAGCCCGGGGCCAGCACCGCCAGGGCCTCGCCATCGACGCCGACACGCTCCGGGCTTTCGTGCGGGTGGCCAACATCCGCCCCACCATCAGCCGCCTCGAACGCTCGGCCCGCGCCCTCAAAGCCGACCTGGCCACCCGCCTCGACTTGCCACCCGGCACCCTACCCACCCTCACCGACTCGCTCACGGCGCCCACCGTTCTGGCCGAAGAAGCCACCGAAGCCGCCGCCGTAGAGCAGGCTCTAACGCACCGCTCCGAGCTGCAGCAAGCCGAGCTGACCATGCGCCTGAACCAGCAGCAGGTTACGCTGGAACGCACCCGCGGCCTGCCGAGCCTGGCTGTTTTCGGGCAGCTGAGCACCAACTCCCAGGCCCAGGACTTCCGGTTCCGGGAGTACAACTGGCCCCGCACCACCTACGCCGGCGTGCAGCTGAACGTGCCCCTGTTCAACCCCGTCAACCGCCTGCGCACCGAGCAGGCCCGGGTGGCGGCGCTGCAAGCCGAGCAGCAGCGCCGGGCCCTGGCCACCCAGGTAGCCGGCGAGGCCCGCACCGCCGCCGCCGCCCTCCGCGACGCCCGCGAGCAGCTGGCCGCCCAGGACCTGACCGTGCGCGCCGCCACCCGCAGCTACCAGCTCGTGCGCAGCCGCTGGCAGAAAGGCGTGGCCAAGTGGACCGACCTCGCCGACGCCGAGGAGGAACTGACGCAGGCCCAGGGCAACCGCCTCCAGGCCCTCTACGACTACCACGCCGCCCTCGCCGACGTGGAGTTGGCCACCGGGCAATGAGCTGGCTGCTGATGGTTTGCCTGGGGCTGCTGGGTCTGGGCCGCCCCGCGCCGGAAGTGGTGGAGGGCGTCTGGCTGCGGCCCCAGCGCGAAAGCAAAGTGGAAATCTGCCGGGAGGGCGGTGCTTTCCTGGGGCGGCTGACCTGGTTTCGCTGGCCCGCCAACGCCCACAGCCGCGGCTTCCGGCTCCAGCAGCTGGTGCTCTACGCCGCCGCTCGCCCCAACGGCCACCTGCGCGGGTGGGTCTACGACCCCGAAACCGGGCGGGCCCACCGGGCCACGCTGCTCCTGCGCGACGCCGCCCACCTGCACCTGCGCGTGGAGTGGCACGGCCTGCCCACCTACGACGAAATCTGGACCCGCGTCCCGGACCCGGCCCTGTAGTACCCGCTTCTGCCATCTCCTTTTCACCTTTTTCTTACTGTACTTATGAAAGCCTTGCTCTTGACCTCCGCGCTGCTGTGCAGCTTTGTTTTCTCCTTCAACCCCGCGGCCGTGCTCGGCGTCTGGACCGATACCGAGCAGAAAAATCGCGTGGAAATCACCCGCCAGGACGACGTGTATACCGGGCGCTACGTGGGCTTCCGGGACCCGGCCGCGGCTCGCAAAGAAGGTATGGAGCTCAACGAAGTGCTGTTTCGGAACATGCAGCCCAACAAGGACGGGCTGGAAGGCGAGGTGCTGGACCCCGAATCGGGTAAGGTCTACAAAGCCACCCTGCACCCCCTCGATGCCAACCGCCTGCAGCTAAAAGTAACCGTGATGGGCGTAACGGCCCACACTGAGGTTTTCACCCGCGTGTCCGCCGTAGCCACGCCCACCACAAAAGCGCGCCCGTAGCGGTTCTGCCGCTTTCCTCCTCTAGCCTGGTCATCCTATGTTGCTTCTCTCCTTTCATCGCGCAGTTTCAGCCGCTGAAGATCCTGCAAGCCGCCCGGCGCGGCCGTTCAAGCAAGTTCATCTACTGCTGCTGGCCTTGCTGCTCGGCGCCGGCCCGACGCTGGCCCAGAAACCCAAGTCAGAGATTGGCACCGGCTTCGGAGTGGGTCCTAGCTTTCCGGTGGGCAAGTTCCGGGGCAACGCGAGAAACGGCTTCGACTTCGCCACCACCTTCGACTACGCCTTCGAGAAGGCGCACCCGCTGTGGGTGCGCATGACGCTGGACGTGGCCCAGTACAACTTCCGCGACCAGGTAGACTTCGCCGGCACCCAGAACGAGCTGGACATCAACGGCTCCATTAACTCGCTGTTCGCCGATATCGGCCTGCGCCCGCAGCTGGGGCGCTTCTCGCCGTTCGTGTATGTGGGTGGGGGCGCTGCTTACCTGTCCTCGTCGAAGTTCAAAAGCCAGCAGAACGGCCAAAGCGTGACGGCTGGCCGCGGGAGCAATTTCACCTACGTGCTGCACACCGGCGGCGGCCTGGAATACGACCTCAAGCGCAGCAAGCTGACGCCCTACGTGGAAGGCTCGCTGCTGGCCCTGCCCGATGCCCGCCTGAACGGCCAACGCTTCCTGTTTTTCACGCCCCTACTCGGCGTGAAACTTCCCATCTAAGCTCTTCTTGCCTGCAGCTACCCGCCATGAAAACGCCCGCGAACCGACGCCATCTGCCGCCGCGCCCGGCCCCCCGGCCCACCCGGCACCGGCTCGCTCACGCCCGGAGCCTGGCTCGGCACCGCCGGGCGGGCAACCAACGCAGCACCCTCAATGGTCTGAAAAAGACACTGCGCACCGGCTGGCGGCAGTTGCGCCAGGCCTGGCAGGCGCCGTTGCAGCGCTACCACCTCCGCGCTGAGCTGGCCATTGCCGCCGTTTTCACCACATTCTTGCAAGTGCTGGCCCTGCTGCTGCGCGGCCCCGACTTCATTCAGTTTATTGCCATTGTGCTGCTGGGCCTGCCGGTGGGCATGTTGATTGGAGTGCTGGAAGTGCGGCTCTTTCCGCGCTTTCTAGCGCGGGTGCGGCTGCCACTGGCCATAGCCGTGAGCTTGGCCCTGCACCTGGTGGCCCTGGCGGGCTTCGTGGAGCTGGCGCAGACCCTGGGGCCTATGTTGTCGGAGTTGCCCTTGCTCTGGTCGGCGGCGCCGGAAATCGACTCCTGGGACCCGTTCGTGCCGGGTAGCTGGGCCTTCACCCAAATGCTGCTCGTCTATACCCTGGCCCTGATAGGCACCACCACCCTGCACCAAATAAGCCTGATAGTGGGGCCGCGGGTGCTGGCGGGTGTGCTGCTGGGCCGCTACCACCAGCCCGTGCCCGAGCACCGCGTGTTTCTGTTTCTGGATGTGAAGGACTCCACCGTCCTGGCCGAACGCCTCGGCGAGCGGCGCTACAGCCGCCTCATCAGCGACTTTTTCTACGACCTCAACGCGGCCGTCGTGGCGGCCCGCGGCGAGATTTACCAGTATGTCGGCGACGAGGCCGTGGTGACCTGGCCCACGGCGGCAGGCATCGACCAGGCCCGCTGCCTGCACTGCTTCTTCACGCTGACCGCCGCGCTGCGGCGCCGTCGGCTCTACTACCTGCGCCGCTACGGCGTGGTGCCCGAGTTCAAGGCCGGCGCCCACCTCGGCCGGGTCATGACCACCCAGGTCGGCGACGTCAAGCGCGACATCGTCTACCACGGCGACGTGCTCAACACCACGGCCCGCATTCAGGCCACCTGCAACGCCCTGCACAGCCGCTTCCTCATCTCCGAAGACTTGCAACAGCGCCTCGGTCCGCTAGAAGGATTTCGGATGACCACGCAGGGCCAGATAGCGTTGCGCGGCAAGCAGCACCCGGTACGGCTCGTCGACGTGCAGCCGGCTTTCAGCATCAGCAGGTCTATTTAAACGAGCCATTTACGCTTTTGTCAGCAGTTCCGTCAACGGCGAAAGGCATCCACTACCTCACCCAAAACCCAGCTTTCACCTCTTTGCTCTATGACACACTGGATCCTACTGAGTCTGTCTATCCTGCTGGAAGTGGCGGGTACCATGTGCATGAAGCTGTCCGTAGGCTTCACCAAACCCCTGTACGCCGTCGGCATGGGCTTGTGCTACGCCGCCTGCTTTGCCTGCCTCACCCAGGCCATCAAGCACCTGGAAGTAGGCCAGACCTACGCCATCTGGGCCGGGGCCGGCACCGCTCTCATTGCCGTGGCCGGCGTGCTGTTCTTCGGCGAAGAAATAAGTGTGGGCAAAGTGGTGTCCCTGCTGTTCATCATTGCGGGCGTGGTGGGCCTACGCCTCTTCGACGCGGCTCACTAAGTCCCGGCTGGGCGGCCCTAGCCCGCAAACGTGCCCAACTCCCAATTCCCTCTCATGAACAATGCCATCTACCACCGCATTGCCCGCATCCTGACCCGGCAGCTCATGCTGCCCCACCACGCCGTGCGGCCCCAGGCCCGCCTGGCCCAGCTCGACCTCAACCCCGTAGAGCGCAACGAGCTATACTGCGACATTGAGCAGATTTTTCACCTCGATATTGACGACCAGGAATGGCGGCGGGTTGAAACGTTGCGCGGGCTGGCAAGCTGCGTGAGTCGGCACCTGGGCCTGCGCCGCCTGGCTGCCCAGCGCCAGGCGCACCAAGCGGCTAGGCAGTAGCCATGCAGCCGTTTTGGGGCTGGATAACCACCGGCAACCTACTGCTGGGGCTATGGCTAAGCAGCTGCTCGCCCCTGCCCACCGCGAAACAATTTTCCTCCGGCGCTACTGCCCGGTCCAACCGCCCAACTGCCCCGGCCGTGCCTCACCCTGGTAGCGTTACGGCTTGCTCGCCGATAATGGTGCCGGCCGCCGCAAACGGGGCCGTGGAGCACCTGTACTGCCGGCCGGGCCAGCGGGTAGTGAAGGGGCAATTGTTGTGCAAGCTATTAGGCCAGGACCCTGCTCGCCCACAATCGTGGCTGCCGGTGTTCGTGGAGTCTCCCGTGACGGGCACGGTGGCCCGGCTGGTTGTCGGCAATGGGCAATTGGTGCGGGCGGGGGCGCCCCTGGTCTACCTCATTGATAATGCGCGGCTGTGCGTGCAACTGGCGCAAGCACCGCGTGCTGCATGTTTCCGGCCGGGCAGCCTCGTAACCGTCCAATTTGCTACGAAGCCAGTTAGGGTGCTGCCCGGCCGGGTGGCGCCTAAGCGCTCCGAACCGCGGCCCGCAACCACGGTAGAAGTGGTGTTGGACCAGCCGCTAGCCTCGCGGCCAGCGCGCACCGCTTATTTATTTTCGCGGGAATAGTCTTGTCTCACTTTCCGTCGAAGCGAGCTTTTCTCCTGACTTTCCAGCATGGCCGCATTCCAATGTTGGCCCTCCGCATGGGCGTCACCCCACTCACCAGACGTTATGGCACCCGCTACGGACAGTTCAAACGAGCCTGCGTGTGGCTGGCATTTTCGAGCGGACCGCGCATTAAATTTACGATTCCGCCTCGCTGGCCGAGTGATAGTTCTGTTTGAGCCAAGCGCCTGCACTTGCAGGGGTTGGTATAAATCGACTATACTTGGCTTATGCGGGAGATTGAACTCATTATTGCCATCCTGGTCGTCATCACGGCGCTGGCCGAAGTAGCCGACCGGGTGAAGATTCCTTACCCTATTTTGCTGGTCTTGGCGGGCAGTGGCCTGGGCCTGATACCCGGCTTACCCCACGTGCAGTTGGAGCCCGACCTGGTGTTTTTCGTGTTTCTGCCGCCCCTACTCTACTCCGCCGCCTGGCAAACTTCCTGGCCCGATTTCAAGGCGGCACGCCGGCCCATTGGCTTGTTGGCGCTGGGTTGCGTGTTGTTTTCCACGACGCTGGTGGCGGTGGTGGCCCATTATTTCCTGCCGGGTTTCGACTGGGCCACTGCTTTCGTGCTCGGGGCCATTGTATCGCCGCCCGATGCCGTAGCCGCCGCTGCCGCCACCAAAGGTCTGCCCGTGCCCAAGCGCGTAACTACCGTGTTGGAAGGCGAGAGCCTGGTAAACGACGCTACCGGCCTCATTGCCTACCGCTACGCCGTGGCGGCTGTGCTGACGGGACAGTTCGTGCTCTGGCAGGCGGGCGGACAGTTGCTGTGGGTGGCCGGCGCGGGCATCGTCATTGGCTGGCTGCTGGGCTGGCTGCTGTACTGGATTCACCGGATTTCTCCCCACAACGTGGTGGTCGATACCAGCCTCACGTTCCTGACGCCCTACGTGGCCTACTTACTGGCCGAAGAGGCGCACGTGTCGGGCGTGCTGGCCGTCGTCACGACGGGACTGTTCCTGAGCCGGCACTCCGCCCAGATTTTCACGCACGCCAGCCGGCTCCAAACGTATGCCGTCTGGAATACCGTGGTGTTTCTGCTCAATGGCGTGGTGTTCATTCTTATCGGCTTGCAGCTACCAGCCATTCTGCAAGGCATCGGGCCAGCTTCGCTCTGGACCTTGCTGGGCTACGGTGGGCTCATCAGCCTGGCCGTAATTGTGGGGCGCCTGCTGTGGGTGTACCCCGGCACCTACTTGCCGCGCTGGCTGAGCCGCTCCATCCGCACGCGCGAAACCCGCCCCCCGCTGGCTCTTACTACACTGGTGGCCTGGACCGGCATGCGGGGCGTGGTGTCGTTGGCGGCGGCTTTGGCGTTGCCTCTCACGCTGCCTTCGGGCGCGGCTTTCCCGCAGCGCAACCTTATTTTGCTGATCACCTTCATCGTCATTTTCGCTACGCTCGTGTTGCAGGGTCTCAGTCTGCCGTTCCTTATTCGGTGGCTCGGCATTGAGGCCGATGGCGAGGCCGAGCGGGAGGAACAGGAGCTACGCATGCTCCTGGCCACCCGAACTGCCACCTACCTAACCAGCCCTACCGCCGCCAGCCAAGCGCCCGAGGAAGTTCTAAACCGCATGAAAACGCGCTACGAGCTGCGGCTGCACCGCCTGCAAAACCGCGCCGCCGGCATCCAGGCCAGCCGCCTCGACGAAAAGCCGCTCACCCAATTCCAGCAGCTGCAGGAAGCCGTTATCCGCTTCGAGCGGGATATGTTGGATCAGCTGCGGCGCGAGTCAAAAACCAGCGAAGAAGTGCTCCGCAAAATCGAAAACGAACTGGACCTAGAAGAAGCCCGCCTGGCGCTGGACAAGAATAATTAGGAATGAAGAATGGCTACGCCGACCTCCCGATACTGGGTTGTCTTAATTCCTCATTCTTCATTGAAAATCAACTTACGCCAGTCATTCAGCTCGCCAAAAAATTGAGCAGAACGAAGCATTGCAAAACTCATAGGAGAAACTAGTCAGCAACCAGCGTAAGCCGCAGCGCGGCGACATATCGGTGGTTGTTGCTGACAGCATATATGGAGAGCCCCGGCGGGGCGGCACCAAACGTAGGTGTCGCCCCGCCGGGGCTTTGTTCTTAATAGCGTGCTTGCTGCTACCGACATGCCGCCGCGCTGCGGCTCATCCAATACGTGCCAGTCCGCCCGCTTATTCGCTGGGCAAACCGGCACGTATGGCAATGAACAATGAACAATTGCCAGCTTAGGCGTTCAGGAAGATTCATTCACTCATTCACTCATTCTATTTACTCCGTCCGAAGGTATAGCCGATGCCCAGATTATAACTCAGGCCTGCCTTCACGGCCTCGTGAGTTTTAGTCACGTCGTTATTATCGGTAAAGGTGAATTTATCATCCTTGAGCGAGGTAGCCACATCGTACCAGTAGCGGGTGGATACCTCCACGTTGAAGCCCGTTTTCTTGCCCAGGTAGCGACGATAGTAGACGCCGGGGCCCACCGTATAAGACGTATACTTAGCCTTCGCGTTGGTATCATCGAAAGTCACGTTGTAGCGGTGGGCTTTGAACTCCATGCGTACGTCGAGGGTGGGAGCCAGGCGGTAGCCCACGCCAAATCCCGTGGTCCACGGTACTTTAATGGTAGCGCCCTGCGCCTTCTGCTCGCTGTCCCTGAAGCTGCTCGGATACTTCAGGAGGCCACCGTGCGAGTATTCCAGCGTGAGCCGGTTTTTGGCGTAGTACACGCCGTTGATGTTGAAGCCGCCCAGCAGAATGGGCTGCACCAGCTTGGCGCCTAGCGTGAACGTGTTGCCATACGGCAGTTCCTTCCGCGGCTTGCTCTCCGTTTGAGCGTAAGCGGCGGTGGCGGCGAGGCAAAGGGTGGCGGCGGTAATGAGCTTTTTCATGGTTGTGAAAAGGGAAGGGTTGATGTGCCGTTTGAACATGTCAAAGGTCAGCCCTCCCTCCGCCCAGAATCGTTGATCTGAGTTAAGAAAGCCGGAGCCGGCCGAAACCCGGCCCGGCCTGCTACTCTGCGGCGCAATGAGCAATTGTCGATGAACAATTAGCGGGCGAAGACCTTTAGGAAATTGTTCATTGCTCATTGATAACTACTCATTGCCCATTGTCCATGAACCCCACCGGCCGGCCTCCGCACGAAGCCCTGCACGCGCAGCTCCGCAAGCTGATTCCGCTCACGGAAGACGACTACCAAGCCTTTGCCGCAGCTTTGCAACCACTGGAACTGCGCAAAAAAGAGCTGCTGCTGCGCGAGGGCGACATCTGCCGGCACGTGGCCTACATCGAAAGCGGCTGCCTGCGCTACTTCTACAACGTCAATGGCGAGGAGCACACCGGCCAGTTCTTTTTCGAGCACGGCTGGTACGCCGACTACGAGAGTTTCCTCGACCAGCGGCCCTCGACGCAAAACGTGCAGGCCCTGGAGCCGAGCCGCGTGTGGCTGCTGCCCCACGCGGCGCTCTACCGCCTGTATGAGGAACGGCCGGTATTTGAGCGGTTTGGGCGGCTCATGGCCGAGCAGGCTTTTCGCGGCCTGCGCACTCGCAACGACGCGCTGCTCAACCTCACGCCCGAGGAACGGTACCTGCGCCTAGTAGCCGAGCGGCCCAAGGTGGTAGAGCGCGTGCCCCAGCACTACATTGCCTCGCACCTGGGCCTCAAGCCCGAAAGCCTGAGCCGCATCCGCAAACGCCTGTACAACAACCGGCGGCTTTCTTAACCCAAATCAACGATTTCGGCCGCCGGACCGGGGCACCTTTGTCTCGAAGCTTCTCCACACCAATCCGGCTTCCGATTCGTGATGAAAAACCTCTGCGTACCCGCCGTTCTGGCCCTAACCCTAAGCTCCACCGCACACGCTCAGACTCAGACTCGGAAACTACCCATCTACGGCGAAGTAGGCCTGGGCATCAACAAAACCCTGTACTTCGGCAACACGCGCGCCAAGCTCACGCAGGCCCTGGGCGGCAGCGCCAAGCCCGGCACCGGCAACAACATCTTAGTGGGTTTCTACGTGGCGCCCGAGAAGTGGCGGGGCCTGGGCGTAGGCTCCCGCATTTCCGGCTCATTCGGTGCCCCCCAGGAAGGCGACTTCGGCGACGACTACATTTTCAATTACTACAATGTGGCCCTGGCCGCCAAGTACTACGGCCTGAGCAAGCAGTTCAATAAAGGCCTCTATGGCCGTGGCAGCGTGGGTTTCGGCCAGCTCACCACCAAGCGCCTCCAGGAAGACACCGACTCCTACCGCCACCAATATGCCATCGGCACCTCGCTGATGGCGGGCCTGGGCTACTCCTGGCTCCTCAAAAAGTACAGCGTGAGCCTGGAAACCGAGTTTGAAACCGCCTCCCGCACCGGCACCGTCGATGAAGTGGGCGACGTAACCTTCCGCAGCGGCCAGCTGGGCGTGAACGTCATCGTCACGTTCTGAAAGCTGTTCAACTTCTATTGGAGCCTGGGAGCCTGCACCTGCCAGGCGCTGGTGTGCGCCACGGCACTTGGTCGCAGCCTTTTCTTCCCGCATATCCCGGACAAGCTATTGCTAGGGGTTCGCAGGTGCATTCGGCGCATTATAGCAGTCCGGCTGCCTTTCACCTGGCTACTCCTACCAATTTAAACTCTTGTTCTGACGTCCCCTTAGCATACCACTCAACTATTAACTGTACCAGTTTGAAGGGTTCTTTCCCTTTTTCAATGTTCTCGTACAGCACCGCTTCACCTACTTCATCCAACAGGCACCAAACAGATTCTCCTCTACCAGTTGGCAGTTTTCCTTTACGAATAGTATATCCTAATTCCTTTACTGCCTTCTCGACAGTTGGAAATTCCAATGTGCGTATTGATTTTTTCTTCATCACTTTATTTTATTTTTTACTCCTTCCAGAAATGTATTAAAAGCGCCCCAGCTTTGCAGGCCGGGGCGCTTTGGTACTTCTATGAAAGTTACCAGCCCAAAGACTATAAGTCCTTGGTGTTGTCGTCGAGTTGACGGTCGATGATGAGGTGGTAGGGGTCGATGGCCACGGAAGCGGGTTTTTTGCTCACCACGAAGCTGAATCTGTTGTCGCCGGCGCGCAGGCGGCGCTTCTCCAGTACCAACGGCGGCACGGGTTTTTTGTCTTTGCCGAGTTCGGGGAAGATGGCCACCGGCAGCGCGTCGCGGGTTTGGTCGGCGGGGCGTTGGTTGCCGAGGCTGTCGGCGTAGAACTTGGCGCTCTTCACCGTGAAATCGACTTGGTACCGGCCGTCGGGCAGCTTTTTGCTGGTGGCCGTCGTCACGCGGTTGTCGAATAGAGTGATGCGCTCAAACAAGTCGGTGACAAAGGGTTGGAGCGAATCGGGGGCGGCGCGGCGGATGTAGCTCACAAACTCGGGCGAGTGCGTATAGGGCGGCTCCTGGAAGGCAACGGCGGCTACGTACTGTTTCAGCGCCGCGTTCAGGCGGGCCTCACCCAGGTAGTCTTGCAGCGCGTACATCACCACCGAGCCTTTGCGGTAGTGGATGTACTGCTGGTTTTCAACCAAGGCCAGCGGTACTTCCTTCTTCTTTTCGAAAGCTCGACCCGAGAGGTAACGGTTCATGTCGAACTTGAGGAAGCGCTGCATGGTGGTGGGGCCGTTGTGGTGGCTGAGTACCATGAGCGCGGAGTATTCGGCCATGCTCTCCACCATGAGGGTGCTGCCTTGCACCTTGCCCCCAATCACCTGGTGCGCCCACCACTGGTGCGCCACCTCGTGCGCCGATACATAATATGGGTAGTTCAGGTCCTCGGGGTCTTTGTCGTCCACGTCGGCCACGAAGCCGATGGCCTCGGAAAAAGGCACCGTATTAGCAAAGCTCTGGGCAAACTGCTGGTACTTCGGAAACTCCAGAATGCGCAGCTGCCGATGCTGGTAGGGCGAGAAATTGCGCGAGCAGTAGCTCAGCGAAGCCTTGGCGCCCTCGGCCATGCGCTTGAGGTTGTACTCGTGGCCGGGGTGGTAGTAGATGGTGATAGGAATGGTGCGCCCGCCCACCGAATCGACCCAATTCTCGCTGTAGGTTTTGTAGCGGGCCGAGAGGAAGGTGTAGAAGTTGAGCATGGGCCGGTCCATCACGTAGGTGAAGTAGCGGCGGCCGTTCTTCACCCACTCCTTCTGTAGGTAGCCCGGCGCAATAGCCGTCTGGTCGGCCTCGGTGCTAACGGTGGTGCGGAACCGAATCCAGTCGGCGTCGTCGCTGATGTAAGTGTTCTGGCGGGCCTTCAGATCGTTGACGTTGGCCATGCGCGGCTTGGGCTTGAGGCCATAATTCTTGCGGTCCTGGTCGTCGGACAGCTCAACATTTTCACGGTAGCCGAGACCCGGCAGGTAGCCGTTGTTGAGGAATGTACCGTTGTAAACGAGGTCGGTGTTGGAGTCTGAGTTGGGGAAGCCGCGCTCCTGGTAAAACAGGTCGAGGGTGAGTAGCAGCGAGTCGCCGGGCGCCAGCGGCTGGGCCAGGCGGTACAGGCGCACGCCGAAAACCGTGTCGTTCAGGGCCAGTGTGGCCTGGCCGGGGGCACCCAGGGCCAGGGCGCGCACCCGCGGGTGCTGCTCGACGGGCAAGTTCACAATCACCGTGTCCAAGGGGCGCTGGTGCTTATTGACGAGCGTAAACTGGCCCCGGAACCGCACTGCTCGTGTGCTGGGGTAGATATCGGTGTTCAGGTCTACGGCCGTGATGCGCGGCTGAGCCACGTCTTTGAGGCGGCGGTACTGCTTTTCGTAGGCTACCTGCTGCTTCTCCTGATCCTTGGGCGTACGGTACTCGTTGAGGACGTTGGTGTTGTAGAAGATGAAACCTCCGGCCCCCAGACTAATAACCAGGCCCAACGCCAGCGCGGCGGTGCTGCCGGAACTCCAGCGGCGGCGGGCTTCCCGCAGGCGGCCCGTGGCATCGGTACCGCGCACCCACAGCAGATTGGCGGCCAGCACCATCAGAATGGCCACACCGGCCCAGAGCAGCTTGGTCCACCAGAAAGCGGGCAGGAAATGGCCGTAGCCGTTCATGGCCGAGTAGGTACCGGGGCTGGAACTGCCAGCATAGCCAAAGAGACGGTGCGTAAGGCCCATCTGCCCCCGGAAGATGTTGAAGATATAGTAGGCTACCATCACGAAGAAGCCTAGGTACTTGTTGTTCACCACCACCTGCGTGAGCATAGCCAGCACGCACATCAGCAGCAAAAACGGCAGTTGGTACAGGAAAAGCGCCTGCAAGTAAAGGCCGATTTCGTAGTTGAAGTAGCCTTTGAAAGTTTGGATGAGCAGTCCGCAGAGCATCACTATCACCAGCAGCACCACTTGCACCAGTGCTAGCGCGGCCAGCTTGCTCATAAACGGCACCCAGCTCGGCACGGGCACGGCATCGGCAATCTGGGCCACGCCGGCTTGCCGCTCGCGCCACACCAGCTCGCCGCTGTAGAAGATAATGATAGCCAGGAAGAACAGGAAGAACGTGCCCGTGACAACCACGAGCAGTTCGTTCGTGACGGGGTAAGTGGGCGTATCGAAGGTTTTGCCTACTTGCGAGGCGTTAGCTAGCAGGAAAATGACGCCCGCCCCGGCAATGGCCACGAAGTAGCGGTTGCGAACGATGCCCCGAAACTCCAGCTTGGTGAGGCTCCACCACTGGCGCAGACTCATGCCCCCCGAAAACACCTGCGTAACGCGCGGCAGCCGCAGGCCACCAGGCATGGCCGCCGTTAGGCTTGCTCCCGGCCCTACGCCCAGGGCCCCGCCGAGGCGGGCGCCCAGCCCAGCTAGGGGGCTGGCCACGTCGGCCGCTGCTTCGTCGGCAGCCGCACGGCGGGTTTTCTTGTCGGGCTTCTCGGAGGCGAAAGCAGAAAACCGGAACCGCACGTAGCACACGGCCAGCAGTACCAGCGCAAGGCCCATCCAAACGGCCCGGTTCAGGAGCACGTAGCTGGAGAGCGGCAGCAGCAGGCTATTTTTCTCGGCGGGCGTCCAGTAGCGGGTCGTAAATTCGACAGCTGCCAGCCCGAAAGCGTCGAGGGCCGCCACGAGGTGCTCGTTTTTGAGGTCGTTGAGATAAGCCGTAGATATCAGATAAGCCACCAGCAGCAGTACAGCCCCGATGTAGGTGCTCAGGATGTTGCGCGTGAGCGTGGCCATCGTGAAGAAGATGGTGCCCATGAACAGCAGGTTGGGCAGTACCAGCACCACGTAAGGCCACACGTAAGTGCCGGCCGGTGCCACCGCCAGAAACCGGTCAGCCTCCACCCGGGGGATTACGCCGGCCAGCGCCGCGCCTATGCCAATGCCGCTGAACACAAGCACCGCCACCAGGTACGAGCCGAGAAAACGCCCGCCCAGGTAGCCAATTTTGCTCAGCGGCGTGGTGTAGAACAACGAGTGCGTGCGGTACTCAAAGTCGCGGTACACGGGGTTGCCCATCAGTGACGAGGCGATGATGATGCCGAATACGCTCAGAACCGCAGTGATGATGTTGAGGGAGTACGGGGCATTGATTTTCACCGTCTGCCCGTCGCCGCCGAGCGCAATGTTTACGCCCGTACCAAAGGCTCCACCGGCCGCCATCACGAGCAAAAGGCTCATGAGCAGCAGCAGGAAAAAGTAGATCCAAGTGGCGGGCCGCTTGAGGCGGTACTTCAGCTCGAAAAGAAGAATGGGGAGAAACATCTTCTGGGAATTAAGAATGTTGAATTAGGAATGAAGAATTGGTCGTTGTGCGTGACACTAGAGGCTCTGGGCTGTTTTGCGGAAGCGCAGCATCTTGTACTAGCGCGATGGTGCTGATACAGCATCCTGGCTATCGCGCCGGCAAGAGGCTTCTTGTGTCAGCAGGACCTAGCACCACTTCCGGCAGCGTTAGGCCAGCACCGACCCACTTTTACTTCTCAATTCGTAGTTCTTGATTTCCGAAAAGTAGACGTCTTCCAGGTCGGGGTTCACGGCTTCGAAGCCGCTGTCGGGCGCAGAATCGGCTAGGACGTGGACTACCGTTTTACCCGCGAACAGGCGCGAGCTGATGACTTGCTGGCTGGCTTGCAGAGCCGGCAGTTCGGCTTTCTCAATGATTTTGCGCCAGATTTTGCCGCGCAGGTTGTTCATCACCGTGAGCGGGTCGCCGGTGAGCAGCACTTCGCCCTTGTTGATGATGGCCATATGGCGGCACAGGTCCGACACGTCGGACACAATGTGGGTGCTGAGGATGACCACCAGATTTTCGCCAATCTCGCTCAGCAAGTTGTGAAAGCGGTTCCGCTCGGCCGGGTCGAGGCCGGCCGTGGGCTCGTCCACGATGATGAGGCGGGGGTTGCCGAGCAGGGCCTGCGCAATGCCGAAACGTTGTTTCATCCCGCCCGAGTAGCCACCCACGTGCTTTTTGCGCACTTCGTAGAGGTTGGTTTGGTGCAACAAGGCCGCCACCATTTCCTTGCGCTCCTTGCCGTTGGCAATGCCTTTGAGCGTGGCGAAATGGTCGAGCAGTTCTTCGGCGCTCACGCTCGGGTACACCCCAAATTCCTGCGGCAAGTAGCCCAGCACCCGCCGCACAGCCTCCTTCTCGCGCAGCACATCGATATCATCGAGCCGGATGGAGCCCGTATCGGCGTCCTGCAAGGTGGCGATGGTGCGCATCAGACTGCTTTTGCCCGCGCCGTTGGGTCCGAGCAGGCCAAACATACCCGTGGGAATGTCCAGGCTCACGTTTTTGAGGGCCTGCGTACCGTTGGGGTACGTTTTGGAGAGGTTGGTAATGCTGAGAGCCATGCGCTTGCGGAGTGAAGTATGACGTGATGAGGAAGGATATGGTGAGGCCAGACAGTGCGACAGCCAAGGCATGAATAGCCACAAGGCAGGGGGCATTACACTAGCGGCCCGGTTTATTGCGCAACCGCCACTATAGATGCAGCTCTATGCGAGGCAGTTGCTTGGCGTCTTGCGCTTTCGTAATCAGGTAAGAACCTGCGGAGCAACAGCAGGCCTGCTTCACTGACACGTTTGGTAGTACCTATTTGTGGGCTTACTGCAAACCCAAGTACTAGCCCACTCCGTAACAGGGACATCAACGCCCACACCGAAAGCGCCCCTGGTACCTTGGTTGCAACCAACTATGAAAAACCTGCGGAGGGAACGAATGCAAAGCAGGCCGCTAGGGCTTTAGGGCAGGTTTCTTCTCTGTCCATTGCACCACTCCGCCCCAAATGCTGCGTACCTGGTGGGCGGAATCAGGCTGGATACCGGTTTGCAAGTGTCTTTTGGCTGAAGCTTGCTGCCGAGCCAGTTTCGTGTGCAGCACTTTTCGTCGGGCGCGGGTTGCTTGTTTTCCAATGGGGCGGCCCAACTCGTCTTTGCTCTCATACAGGCCCCAAAACAGCAGTTGATTTCATCTTTCTCAAGACGGATGCGGGCACTGAGCGCGTACGTTTCGCGGATCTGCTGTTTGTGGAGGGCTACGGCAACTACGTGAAGTGGCACTTAGCTTCGGGCCGCGTGCTGCTCACAGCCAACACCATGAAGCACCTGGAAAGTGAACTACCGGCTGCTCAGTTTTTGCGCACGCACAAATCTTACCTCGTAAACACCGCCTGCGTGGAGCAGCTGATTGGCAACTGCCTGCGAATAGGCTGCCACGAGGTACCGGTGGGCAACACTTATCGGCAAGACGTTTTGCGTCGCCTGTACCTGCGTTAGCCAAGCTCAGCGCGGAAGAAAAGCCCTTGCCGAAACCAACAGGCAACAATATCGAGCCTTTGGTTTGCCGCCCCTACCCGCCCTGCTTGCTACCGCCGCCCTTTTTGTCGTCGTTCTGGATGGACTTGCGCTGCTTGCCCTGCTGCTCCTGCCCGAAACGGTAAACGAAGCTGACGCGAAAGGAACGCTGAAAGGATCGGTTTTCGCTGGTTTCGCGGAAGAACGGCGTGTCGGTAGTGGTGCGGTAGCGCCAGAAATTGTTGAATGGCGAGCCGAAATTCAGGACGATGTCGGCCTTGTCGTTGAGGATGGTTTTCTTGGCGCCCATCTGGTAATACAGGTTGGCGGCGCCGCGGCCTTGCAGTTCCGGGGTGGGCAGCGAGCTGTAGAGAAACCCTTGCAGCGTGTATTTCTTGGGCAGTTTGTACGAGGTGTTGAAATTCAGCCCGGCCGTGAAGCCCCGCCGCTCAATACCTAGCGCCGAGCTGCGGCGCACAACATATTGCACGTTGGGCCCGCCGCTGATGTCCCAGCCCGTTACGGGCTTGGCCGAGGTGTAAAAATTCAGCTCGTAGAAGGAGTTGGCTGCCACGTTAGCGTAAGTCTGGGCCGTCACGCCCGGGGCAGTTTCCAAAATACCAGCGTCGGTAGCCAGCACCCGGATGGACTCGATGGCGTTGTTGGTGCGCCGCACGGAGCCCGAAATGTTGAGCGAGCCCGCCTTGCCGTTGGTGTTGAAGCTCAGCTCGTAAGAATCCGTGAGTTCAGGGTTGAGGTCGGGGTTGCCGAAGCTGATATTCTGCGGGTCGCTACGGTCGATGAAGGGGTTGAGGTAGTCGATGTAGGGCCGAGTGATGCGGCGGCTGTAGGCCAGGCGCAGGCTGTTGTTTTCACTGAAAGCGTGCTGCGCGTTACCGTTGGGCAGCAGCGACATGTAGTTGCGGCTGAATCCGGTTTCGGTGGTGCGGAAATCGGCCGTGAGGGCGGTGCGCTCCAGGCGGCTGCCCACGCTGAAATTCAGCTTTTTGCTGGCCGCAAACGAATACGTGGCGTACGCCGCCTGCACGTCCTGGTCGTAGTTGAAATTGGTGGAGCGGCGGAGCGCCCGCGCGAAATCGGGCTGGCCCAGCACTAGGCTGTCCACGTCGGCTACCGAGCCAGTGCGCCGCCAGATGGCCTTCACGCCGGTTTCGAGGGTTTGCTTTTCACCAAAAGGCTGCACTAGGTCGGTTTGAAAGGTGGTTTCGGAGCCGGGCGTGCGGCCCCGGCTTTGCTCCCGGTAATCGGCCTGGCTGGTGGCGAGGTTCTCGTAGGAATCGTTGTACTGGTCGAAATCATAGCCGAACGTGCCGTCGTTGCGGGCGTACTGGCCTACCACGCTCCACTCGCGCCGGGGCTGGGCAAAGGTCTTGGTGTAGGTGCCCGTCAGTTCGCCGTTGAAACCGCCGAATTGGGTGGTGGTGGCACGGGTAAAAAGCTGATTGGTTGTCCCATCGGCCCCTTCCAACGTGTTGAGCAGGTCATTATAGTTGCGGCCGTGATACGGGTTCGTCGAGCCCGCCAACGACAAACTCTGGTGCTCGCTTAGGTCGTAGTCGAGGCCTATATTCAGGTAGTACCACCGGCCGCCGTAGTTGCCTTCGCCGCGCTGGCTCAGCGTCGAGCCGTCCTGCTTGTTGAAGCGCGTGCGCATGAACTCGCTCGGCCCGTACCACCCTCCCGTCCCCCCCGACGACGTGAAGCCCAGCTTGCCCTGCTTGAAGTTGAGGGCACTATTGACGTTCGAGTTGCGGTTGCCACCCGACACGCCCACCCGGCCGTTCAGGCCCTGGTTCACGCCTTTTTTCAGCACGATGTTGATGATGCCCGCCGTGCCTTCGCCGTCGTACTTGGCTGGCGGCGTGGTAATAATTTCCACGGACTTGATTTGCTCGGCCGGAATGCCTTTCAGCGCCTCGGCCAGGTTCTGGGCCAGGGTGGGCGAGGGTTTGTTGTTCACCAGCACCTTGAAATTGCCCGAGCCGCGCATCTTCACGTTGCCGTCGCCGTCCACGGCCAGTAGCGGGGCCTTGCGCAGCACGTCGGCCGCGGTGCCGCCGGCGTTGGTCACGTCCTGCTCGGCGTTGTATACGATACGGTCGGGGCGCACTTCTACCACCGGCTTGGTGCCCACTACCACCGCCTCACCCAAAGCGGTGCCGGCCACCGGCAGCCGGAAAGCACCCACATCCGTCGGGCCGCTCGTGATGGTTACGGCGCGCGTTTGGGTGCCGTAACCGATGTAGCTCACCCGCAAGCGGGCTGGGCCGGCCGCCAGTTTGGTCAGGGCGAAACGACCGTTGTCGTCGGCCGCTACGCCGGTTATTGGCTTGTCGCTGCCGGTTGGGGGCAGCAGTACCACCGTCGCGTACGGCACGGGCTCTTTCTTCAAAGAATCGAGCACCACGCCAGTCAGCGAACCAGTGCCGGTGGGCGGGGCCGGCGCGGCCGGGGTTTGGGCGTGAGCAGCGGGCCGAAACGAGGCGCAAAGCACTAGCAACAGGCCGAGAAGACGGTAAGTATGCATCAAATTAAGAATAGAGCTGTTTGGGTGAAGGATGACTGCTATGGCGAGGAAGTTGCCTTGCCCGCTGAAAAAAGGGGAAGTTTAACATGTCGGAAACAGAGCGCCCCAAGTCCATCGGAACCGCCGAACCACCGCCCAAAATTGGCAGCCAGAATTTGCTGCCGCGCCCCAATTCATGATCTGGGCCATCTTATTGTATGATTCGGGACTTCGCCACGCGTTTCGTTTGGTGTCGGGTACCGCGCATCCGCCGATTCGTTACAGGCCCTCTCATTATTTTTTGAAAGTACCTCAGCACGAAGCAAAACAAGATTGTGGTGAGCCAGTGCCGGTAGCTGACGCCGCCCTTGCTGGAGAATTGCGCCAGCGCGTACTTGATGGCGCCGCCAGCTTGGGGCACGCGCCGCGGGCGAGTTATCACGCATCATGCTGATGTAGTACCAATTTCGCTTCGCACGGTGCGCGGCGCGGGTTTCAACGCTCCGCCTTGCTTGAGTGGCAAGCGGAAACCTGCCTACCTTGCGCTTATTCCGGTTACTGCTCGTGGCACTGAGTCCCCTAGCCGCAGCCAGAGTTTGCCGCACCCATGAAAATTCTGCTGGTAGAAGACGAGCCCAAAGTGTCTGCTTTCATCCGGCAGGGCCTGGAAGAAGAAGGCTTCGACGTAAGCGTGGCCTACGATGGGCGCTTTGGTCGGCAGCTGGCCCTCGCCCACTCCTACGACCTCATCATCTTGGACGTAATTCTGCCCTACGCCAGCGGCCTGGAGGTGCTCCAGGCGCTGCGGGCCCAAGACCAGGAAACGCCGGTGCTCATGCTCACGGCCCTAGGCGCCACGCAGGATAAGCTGCACGGCTTCGAAGGCGGCGCCGACGATTACTTGCTCAAACCCTTCGATTTTTCGGAGCTGCTGGCGCGGGTACGCGCCCTCACGCGCCGCCGGACACAGCAGGTGAAAAGCGCCGTCCTCACGCTCGCCGACCTTACCCTGAATACCGCCGCCAAAACTGTAACCCGAGCTGGGCTACCCATCAAGCTCACGGCCCGGGAGTTTGGCCTGCTGGAGCTTTTTATGCGCCAGCCCGGCCGCGTCCTTAGCCGCGCCGAAATTGCGGGCGACGTGTGGGAAGAGTCTTTCGACGCGGGCTCCAACGTGGTGGATGTATACGTAAACTACCTCCGCAACAAGATCGATAAAGGCTTTACGCCCAAGCTCATTCATACGGTGGTGGGCATGGGCTACGTGTTGCGCACGGAAGAATAAGCCGCGCGTGGGCCGCTGGCCGGTGCCGTCCGCAGTTCACCGAACTCTCATCTACGCAGGGCACCTTGCCCAGCATTTTCACGCGCTAAACCAACTCATTCCGTGACCATTCGTAACCGGCTGACGTGGCTGTTTCTGGGGCTGGTGGCCGTGCTGCTGCTGGCGGCTATGTCGGTGGTCTACATTCTGCAAGCCGACTACACCCACGAGGAGTTTCATCAGCGCCTGCGCGACCGGGCCGAGGTGACGGGCTACGTGTTTTTGGAGCAGGACGAGCTGCGGAACGCTGCTTTTCGGGAATTTCAGCGGCGCTACCTGCATCGGCTCGCCGGTGAAGTGCTTCAAATTTATGATGCCCAGCGGCAGCCTCGCTTCATTGAGCAAGACCGGCGCATCGGGATTTCCGACCGGATGCTGGCCCGCATTGTCGCCGAAAATGAAGTTTTCTTCGATATTGGTCCCCGCCAGGCCGTAGGCCTTTTTTACCGCGACAACCAGGGCGAATACATCATAGTAGCGGCGGCAGAGAACCGCGCCGGCCAGGCCCGGCTGGAGTACTTAGCCACCATTCTAACGAGCATCTTCGTGGGCAGCCTGGTGGTGATTTACGTGGCGGGCCGCATCTTCGCGGGCCGGGCGCTGGCGCCCATTGCCGCCGTCAACGACCAAGTGGACCGCATCACGACGCAGGATTTGCACCTGCGCGTGGATGCAGGAAAGAGCCCCGAGCAAGACGAGATTACGCGGTTGGCCGGCACTTTCAACCGAATGCTGGAGCGCCTGGCCGATGGGTTTGAGGCCCAACGCACCTTCGTCAGCAATGCTTCTCACGAGCTGCGCACCCCGCTCACGGCCACCATTGGCGAGTTGCAAGTGCTGCTGACGCGCGAGCGGGACGTGGCGAGTTACCAGCAAGCCGTGGCGTCAGTCTTGCACGAGCTGCAACAACTCAAATTGCTCATCAACAACCTGCTCGAACTCAGCCAAACTGACCCGGCCGCCCTCGAAGCCGACGATATCCGGCTGGATGAGCTGCTGTGGGAAGCGCGGGAAGCCGTAGCGCCCGACCAACGCCAGCGCGTGCACATCACGCTGGGCGAGCTGCCGGCCGAGCAAGACCACCTCGAAATCCGGGGTAGCCGCCGCCTGCTCAGCCATGCCCTCACCAACCTACTCGACAACGCGCTGAAGTACTCGGAGCAGGCGGTATCGGTGCGCTTCGATTACCAGGAGGGGCACAGCCGAATTCAAGTGCAGGACCACGGGATTGGCATCGAAGAAAAGGCGCTGCCGCAGATTTTTCAGCCCTTCTTCCGGGCCAATAATGCCCGCCACGTGAGCGGCCACGGCGTAGGACTGCCCCTGGCCCGCCGCATCGTGGAGCTGCACGGCGGCCAGCTGCTGATTACCTCCCGCTTAGGCGAGGGAACAGTGGTGGAAGTGGTGTTCTAAACCGTGATGGCCATTGCTCGATGGTAGAAGGCGTCATTTTTTTGCAACCTCTCGCTTTGAAAAAAGGGCTTTTTTAGCGGATAGAGGCGCATTTTTCATAAAAGTATCGTCTCTAATCCGTTTCTAATCCTCCTCTAATTCAGTCCTAATACGGGGGGCGTACTCTTGCATGGTCAATCATTCAGACACATGCGCTTCGCTCCTCTCCGCTTCTTGTTCCTGGCCGCCAGCCTCCTGCTGACGGCGGCCACTGCCCACGCCGCCGCGCCGGCCGATACCCTAAGTCTTACCCTGCCCCAAGCCGAGAACCAGTTCCTCAGCGGCAACCTCGACCTGCTTGCTCAGCGGTACAGCGTATCGGCCGCGGAGGCGCAGATAGTGCAGGCCCGCCTCTGGGACAATCCCACCATTTCGGTGGAGCAGAACACGTACAACCCCCAGACGCGCAAAAGCTTCGACGTCAGCAAGACCGGGCAGAGCATAGTGCAGGTGCAGCAGCTGTTTGCCCTGGCAGGCCGGCGCAAAGCGGCCACTAAAGTAGCGCAGCAAGGCGCGCTGGCCGAGCAGTACAACTTCCAGGACCTGCTCCGCACGCTCCGCTTCCAGCTGCGCACCACCTACTACGACTTGTACTTCAAGCAGCAGTCGTTGCGGGTCTATGACCGGCAGATTACGGAGTTTCAGCACACTATCGGCCTCTACGAAAGCCAGTTCAACAAGGGCAACGTGGCCCTGAAAGATGTGGTGCGCCTCAAGGCTTTCCTGTTTGATCTGCAAACGGAGCGGCAAAACCTGCTCATCGACATTGCGCAGGATCAGAGCGACTTGCACGTGCTGCTGCGCGCCGACAACGCCACTGCGTATTACCAACCGCAGGTATCGGTGGCGGCCATCCGGGCCCTAACGCTCGGCCAAGCCCCCGCCGAGGCTACCTTGGCCGACTCGGCCCAGACCTACCGCGCCGATGTACGCGCCCGCCAGGCCCTGGCCCAGCAGCAGCAGGAAAACCTGCGCCTACAGCGCGCCCTGGCCACGCCCGACTTGGCGGTGGGCTACGTGTACGACCGCGCCGGCTCCTACATCCCGAACTACAACGCCGTAACGCTGGGTGTGGCCGTGCCCATCTTCAACCGCAACCAAGGCAACATCCGCACGGCCCGCGCCCAGGCCGAGGGGGGCAAACTGCAAGTGCAGCAGCAGCAATTGCAAGTGCGCACCGATGTGCACCAGGCGTATGAACTGGCCCGCCAAGCCGAACAGCTGGCCGAGGGCTCCGACCGCGGCGCCGCCGACTTCGACCGGCTCATCGACGGCATCGAGCAGAGCTATGCCCGCCGCAACATCACTATCGTGGAGTTTCTGGACTTCTACGAATCCTATAAGGAGAACCTGTTGCAGCGCAATCAGCGCACCAACAACCGCATCCGTGCTTACGAGCAGCTCAACTACGCCGTGGGCCGCCCGGTGCTCGCGCCGGCCCAATAATCCGCTTCTTTCAACTCTCCGTCTGACTATGAACCGCTTTGCTTCTTTGCTTTCTTCTGTGATCCTTGTGAGCATGCTCGCCGGCTTCAGCGGCTGCACCCAATCCGACGCCACTCCGCCCAAAGCCGAGGCTGGCTTCTCGCTCTCCGACACCATGATGCGCGAAATCAAGCTCGATACCGTGCGAGAGGAGCCCGTACGCGACGAATTGACTCTCTCCGGCCAGATTGCCAGCAACGGCGACCGGACGGCTAAGGTGTTTCCGCTAGTGGGCGGCGTGGTGGAAGACCTGCGCGTAGAACTCGGCGACTACGTGCAGAAGGGCCAGGTGCTGGCCATCGTGCGGTCTGGTGAGATTGCCGACCTCCAGAACCAGAGCAGCACCGCCGGCACCGACCTCGATATTGCCCGCAAGAACCTGGCCGTAGCCGAAGATCAATTTCAGGCCGGGCTGGCCTCGGAGCGCGACGTGGTGCTGGCTCGCAAAGAGCTGCAAAAAGCGCAGAGCAACGTGGGCAAGTCGCGTAAGCAGCTGGGCGTGTACGGCGTGACGGCCGACGGTAAATACGCCGTGCGGGCGCCTATTTCGGGTTTTATCACGGAGAAGAACGTGACCGAGAGCATGCAGTACACCAACGACAACGTGGACCATTTTTTCACTATTGCCAACCTGGACGATGTGTGGATTATGGCCAACGTGTTCGAGTCGGACATCTCGAAGGTGAAAGAAGGCTACGCCGCCGACGTGACCACCCTCGCCTACCCCGATAAACACTTCCAGGGTCGCATCGACAAAGTGTTCAACGTGCTCGACCCCGATGCCAAGGTGATGAAAGTGCGAGTGCGGCTGAAGAACCCCGACTTCCTGCTCAAGCCGCAGATGTACGCTCAGATCAAGGTGTCCAACACGGAAAACCGCCAACTGCTGGCCGTGCCCGCCAAGGCCGTCATCTTCGACAAAGACCGCAACTTCCTGATGGTGTACCGCGACCGGCAGCACGTGGATACCCGCGAGGTAAACGTGCTCAAGACCGTCGGCGACGTGAGCTACGTGGAGTCGGGCGTGCGGTCCGGCGACGTAATTATCGCTAAAAACCAGCTGCTCTTGTACAACCAGCTGAACGACTAGATTAGTCAATGATCAATTGACAATGAGCAAGGTCTCAAAGACCTTGCTCCGGTTGGCTATTGCCTTCATTGTCCGCCAATTGCTCATTGTTCATTCCTCATTGATTCATTGAAAATGAACAAGTTCATCCAAGGCATCATCGCCTTTTCGCTCAAAAACCGTGGCTTCGTGTTTCTGATGACCGTGGTGGTCATCGTGGCCGGGGTGGTAAGCTACCGCAACACTCCCATCGAGGCCTTTCCGGACGTTACGAACACGGAAATCACCATCATCACGCAGTGGCCGGGCCGTTCGGCCGAGGAGATTGAGAAGTTTGTAACGGCGCCCATCGAAATTGCGCTGAACCCGGTGCAGAAGAAGACTTCGGTGCGCAGCACGTCGCTCTTCGGCCTGTCGGTGGTGAAGGTGATTTTCGACGACGGCGTGGAGGATTTTTTCGCCCGCCAACAGGTGAATAATCTACTGGCCGGCGTGGATTTGCCCGACCAAATCAACCCCGAGGTGCAGCCACCCTACGGCCCCACCGGCGAAATCTACCGCTACACTCTGGATGGCAAAGGCAAAACGGCGCGCGAGCTGAAAACCATTCAGGACTGGGTGATTGAGCGCAACCTGAAGGCCGTGCCCGGTGTGGCCGACGTGAACAGCTTCGGCGGCGAGGTGAAGGGCTACGAAATCAGCGTGGACCCCACCAAGCTGCAAACCTTCGGCATCACTCCGCTCGACGTGTACGAGGCCATTCAGCGCTCCAACATCAACGTGGGCGGCGACGTCATCAATGCCGGCCAGCAGAATTTCGTGGTGCGCGGCATTGGGCTCTTGAACGACATCGGCGACATCAACAACACCGTCATCAAGAACATCAACGGCGCCCCGATTCTGATCAAGAACGTGGCCGTCGTGCAGGAATCGGCCTTGCCGCGCCTGGGCAAGGTGGGCCGCGGGCTCGAAGACGACAAAGTGGAAGGCATTGTGGTGATGCGCAAAGGCGAAAACCCCTCGGAGGTAATTGCCCGCCTGCAAGAGAAAGTGCACGAGCTGAACGAGAAGATTCTGCCCCACAACGTGCAGATCAGGACCTTCTACGACCGGCAGCAACTCATCGACTTCTCCACCGAAACCGTGATTCACAACCTGCTCGAAGGCATCGTGCTCGTGACCGTGATTGTGTTCCTGTTCATGGCCGATTGGCGCACCACCATTATTGTGTCGGTGATTATCCCGCTGGCGCTGCTGTTTGCCTTCATCTGTTTGCGCCTGAAGGGCATGTCGGCCAACTTGCTTTCGATGGGCGCCATCGACTTCGGCATCATCATCGACGGGGCCGTGGTGATGGTGGAAGGGCTCTTTGTGGCCCTGGACCACAAGGCGCACAAGGTGGGCATGGAGCGGTTCAACCACCTGGCCAAGCTGGGCCTGATCAAGAAAACGGGCCGCGACATGGGCAAGGCTATTTTCTTCTCCAAGGCCATCATCATCACCGCCCTGCTGCCAATTTTCTCGTTCGAAAAAGTGGAAGGCAAGATGTTCTCGCCGCTGGCCTGGACGCTGGGCTTCGCCCTGCTTGGCGCGCTCGTCTTCACGCTCACGCTGGTGCCGGTGCTGGCTTCCATGCTGCTCAACCAGAACGTGCGGGAGAAAGACAACTTTTTCGTGCGCGCTATCAACCGCGGGGCGGCGCGCTTCTTTCGCCTCACGTACAGTCGTAAGACCCTGAGTTTGCTTGTTGCCACGGCCGCCGTAGCCCTTGGTCTGGGCGCCTTCAAGTTCCTGGGTTCGGAATTCTTGCCCGAGCTGAACGAGGGTTCCATTTACGTGCGGGCGCAGCTGCCGCTGAGCATCGGCCTGGACGAGTCGAACAAGCTTTGCAACGAGATGCGCCGGGTGTTTCTGGCCTACCCCGAAGTGTCGGACGTGGTGAGCCAGACCGGCCGCCCCAACGACGGCACCGACCCCACAGGCTTTTATAACAACGAGTTTCTGGTGCAGATCAAGCACACCAAGGAAGTGCAGGACAAAATGAAGCACGCCGCTTACCGCGAGGCGCTCATCGAGAACATGAAAGGCCAGCTGGCTCGCTTCCCCGGCGTGGTGTTCAACTTCTCGCAGCCCATCATGGACAACGTGGAGGAAGCTGCCTCGGGCGTAAAGGGCTCCATTGCGGTGAAGATTTACGGCACCGATTTGGGGCTGATGGAGGGCAAGGCCAGCGAGGTGTACAACGTGCTGAAGGAGGTGAAGGGCATCGACGACCTGGGCCTGCTGCACAACATCGGCCAGCCCGAATTGCACGTGGAGCTGAACGAGCAGCTGATGGCCAGCTACGGCGTGAGCAAGGCCGACGCCAACGCGGTGCTGGAAATGGCCGTGGGCGGCAAGCAGGCCACCCAGCTCTACGAAGGCGAGCGGAAGTTTCCGGTGCGGGTGCGCTACGAGGCGCAGTATCGCCAGACACCAGCCCAGATCGGCCAGCTGATGGTGCCTACGCAGGCGGGCAAGATGATTCCGATATCGGAAATCTCGCGCATCGTGCCCGTCACCGGCCCTTCGCTCATCTACCGCGACGACAACAAGCGCTTCTCGGCCGTGAAGTTCAGCATCCGCGGCCGCGACATGGGTTCCACCATCGAAGAGGCGCAGAAGAAAGTGCGGCAACGGGTGCAGCTGCCCAAGGGCTACTCCATGAAGTGGACCGGCGACTTCGAGAATCAGCGCCGCGCTACCCAGCGCCTCACCCAGGTGGTGCCTATTTCGCTGGGGCTGATTTTCTTCATTTTGTTCATTCTGTTCGGCAACCTCAAAGACGCTGGGCTGGTGCTGCTGAACGTGCCTTTCGCCATCATCGGCGGCATTGCCTCGCTGCTCATCACGCACACCAACTTCTCGATTTCAGCCGGTATCGGCTTCATTGCGCTCTTTGGTATCTGCATTCAGAACGGGGTGATTCTCATCTCGGTTTTCAAGCAGAACCTATTAAGGAAAATGAGCCTCGATGAGAGCATCTTCGACGGCGTGAAAACCCGCGTGCGGCCGGTGGTGATGACGGCCCTAATGGCTACCATCGGCCTGATGCCGGCCGCCATCAGCACCGGCATCGGCTCCGAAACGTCGAAGCCGCTGGCCATTGTAGTTATCGGCGGCCTGATTACCGGCACGGTACTGACGCTGTTCATCTTCCCGCTGATTTTCGAGCGGGCCTACCGCAGCCTGCACCAGGACGACCACGCCGAACCCGGCGAAATCTACACCGAAAAGCCGCAGCTGGTAACGGCCTGATTGGTATTGGAGCGTGGTCGGGAGCCCGCCTGCAAACAGTGCTTCTGCTATTTTTCTGCGCGGTTTTCTACGCCAGGTGAGCCTCGTTCAACAAAAAAGAATTTTTGAATGGTTGGGCTGCTTGCTTCATACCGTCTTCATGTGCAGGTGAGTGTTTTGTGTCGCTCCTGCAGCCATTACAAGCACTGCAACGCTGGTATTTCTCTAGGCTTCGCCCCTACCGTTTGCGCACGATCAACGGGCCAACCCTCAGAAAAACAGCCAGCTACAGTGCTTGATGCCGGCGCTTAACGCACCCCATCCCGCGCACTTCTCTTACACAACATCTCCTAGGATCACCAGCACAGTTCTTATGAAAAGAAGGTCCCTGCTCATGCTCATGAGCGTCGGTGTCTTGTACTGCGGTACGAGCTGCACGCACAAACAAGAGGCAAAGGAAGAGCAAATCAAGCTTCTGGTTACCAGCCCTCTGAAGAAGGACACCACGGTTACCAAAGAATACGTGGCCCAGATCCATTCCATACAGCACATTGAGCTCCGGGCACTAGAGAAAGGCTATCTGCAAAAGATTTACGTCGACGAAGGGCAGTCGGTGAAGAAGGGCCAGCTCATGTTTCAGATCATGCCCCTGATCTATCAGGCCGAACTGCAAAAATCGCAGGCCGAAGCCAAGTTCGTGGGGCTGGAATACCAGAACACCAAAAAGCTAGCCGACAACAACGTAGTATCCAAGAGCGAGTTGGCCCTGGCCCAAGCCAAATATGACAAGGCCAACGCGGAGGTAGCCCTGGCCCAGACGCACCTGGCGTTTACGGCCATTAAGGCGCCGTTCGATGGCATCATGGACCATTTCCAGGGCCGGTTGGGCAGCTTGGTCGATGAGGGTGATTTGCTGACGACGCTGTCGGACAACAGCAAAATGTGGGTGTATTTCAACGTGCCGGAAGCCGAGTACCTGTCTTACAAAACCCACGCCCCATCCAGCGACGCGCAGAACGTGAAGCTGCTGATGGCCAACAACGAGGTGTTTCAGTATCCGGGCGTGGTGCAAACCATTGAGGCCGACTTCAACAACGAAACCGGCAACATTCCCTTCCGGGCCACTTTTCCCAACCCCAAAGGGCTGTTGCGCAACGGCGAAACCGGCAACATTCTCATGACCGTGCCGCTCAAAAAAGCCCTCATCATCCCGCAAAAGGCCACGTTCGAAGTCCTGGAGAAAAAATACGTGTACGTGGTAGACAAAAACAGCGTGGTGCACCAGCGGGAAATCACCATTGGGGCCGAAATGCCGGACCTGTACGCCATTCAGCAGGGCTTGTCGGGCACCGACAAGATTTTGCTGGAAGGGCTGCGCAAGGTGAAGGATGGTGATAAGATAAGCTACACCTACGAAGATCCGAAAACGGTAATTCCTCACCTCAAGGTGTACTCCGAGTAGAGTCGGCACGCCACAACAGCAAGACATATGTTTGCTAAATTCATTCGTCGACCCGTGTTTGCCATCGTTATTTCGGTGGTAATCATGTTCATGGGCTTCATTGCCATCAAGACGCTGCCCATCTCCCAGTTCCCGGAGATTTCGCCGCCCATGGTTATCGTGCGGGCGTCTTATCCGGGGGCCAGCGCCAAGGTGCTCACCGAATCGGTGCTGATTCCGCTGGAACAGGCCGTGAACGGGGTGCCAGGCATGAAATACATGACCTCCGACGCCACCAGCGCCGGGGAAGCCAACATCCAGGTGGTGTTCAACCTCGGCACCAATCCCGACCAGGCCGTCGTGAACGTGAATACCCGGATTGCCCAGGTGCTGAACCGCTTACCGGTGATTGTGCAGCGCGAAGGGGTTATCGTGAACCGCATCGTGCCCAACATGCTCATGTACGTGAACTTGTACAGCAAGGACAAGAACACCGACATGAAGTTCCTCTTCAACTTCGCCGGCGTGAACATGCTGCCCGAAATCCAGCGCATCAACGGCATCGGGCAGGCCAGCATTCTGGGGAGCCGGCAGTACGCCATGCGGGTGTGGTTGAAGCCCGACCGGATGCGCGCCTACAACGTTTCGGCCGACGAAGTAATGGAAGCCCTCAACGACCAGAGCGTTATTGGCTCGCCGGGTCGTATCGGCCGCAGCGACGGCAAGCGAGCCGAAGCGTTGGAATACGTGCTAACCTACCAGGGCCGCTTCAACGACGTGGAGCAGTACAAAAACGTCATTGTCCGGGCTAACCCGAACGGCGAAGTGCTGCGCCTCAAAGACGTAGCCAACGTGGAGCTGGGCAGCGAGTATTACGACATCTACTCCAACCTCGACGACTACCCGTCGGCGGCCATCGTGCTCAAGCAAACCTACGGCAGCAACGCCAGCGACGTTATTGCCAGCGTAAAATCCAAGCTCGACGAGCTGAAGAAGACCATGCCGCCGGGCATGGACTATAAAATCAGCTATGACGTTTCCAACTTCCTGGATGCATCCACCGAAAACGTGATTCACACGCTCCGGGACGCCTTTATTCTGGTGGCGCTGGTGGTGTTCATCTTCCTCGGCGACTGGCGCTCAACCCTGATTCCCATCCTGGCCGTACCGGTATCGCTCATCGGGGCCTTCGTGGCCATGCAGGCGTTTGGGCTGACTATCAACATGATTACGCTGTTTGCACTGGTACTCTCGATTGGTATCGTGGTCGACAACGCCATTGTGGTGGTGGAAGCCGTGCACGTGAAAATGGAGGAAGAACACCTGTCGCCGTACAACGCGGTGCGAAAAGTGGTGGGCGAGATTGGCGGAGCTATTATCGCCATCACCATCCTGATGACGGCCGTATTTATTCCGGTGGCCTTCATGAGCGGCCCGGTCGGCATTTTCTACCGGCAGTTCTCCATTACGATGGCCTCGTCCATCGTGATTTCCGGGGTCGTGGCCCTGACGCTGACGCCGGTGCTGTGCGCCATGCTGCTGAAAAACACGCACGGACAGCCCCGCAAGAAAACGCCCATCAACCGGTTCCTCGACTGGTTCAACCGGGGCTTCGAGCGGCTTACGGGCCGCTATACGGGCCTATTGGAGCTCATCGTAAACCGGCGGCTGGTCACGTTTGGAATGTTCCTGGCGTTCAGTCTGGGCATATTCGGCATCAGCTCTAAGCTGCCTTCCGGCTTTATTCCGAGCGAAGACCAGGGCTTGATTTACGCCATCGTGCAGACGCCGCCTGGCTCCACCCTGGAGCGCACCAACGACATTGCCCGGCGTTTGCAGCAGCTATCGAAGGGAGTGCCCGGCATCGAAAACATTTCGACCATCGCGGGCTATGAGGTACTCACGGAAGGCCGGGGTTCCAACGCCGGTACTTGCCTGATTAACCTCAAACCGTGGTCGGAGCGCAAGCAGTCCGTCACGGAAATCATTGAAGAACTGGAGAAAAAGGCGCACGAAATTCCGGGAGCCACCATCGAGTTTTTCGAGCCACCGGCAGTACCCGGCTACGGCGCGGCGGGCGGCTTCCAGCTGCAACTGCTGGATAAAACCAACACCGGCGACTACAAGGCCCTCGAAAAGGTGAACGAGGACTTCATGGCCCAACTCAGAAAGCGCAAGGAGCTAACGGGCCTGTTTACCTTCTACAGCGCGAAGTATCCGCAGTACGAGTTGCAGATCGACAACCAGCGGGCGATGCAGAAAGGCGTGAGCATCGGCAACGCCATGAACACGCTCTCGATTCTGGTGGGTAGTACCTACGAGCTGGGCTTTATCAAGTACCAGCGCTTCTTCAAGGTGTTCGTGCAGGCTTCGCCGGAGTACCGCAAGCTGCCGCAGGACATCATGCAGCTGTACGTGAAAAACAACCGCGACGAGATGGTGCCTTTTTCGGCCTTCATGCGCATCGTGAAGACCCAGGGCGCCAACGAGATTAACCGCTACAACATGTATACCACCGGCTCCATTCGCGGGGGTCCGGCCGAGGGCTACAGCAGCGGCGAAGCCCTCAAAGCAGTGCAAGAAGTAGCCAGCAAAACCCTCCCCCGGGGCTACGATATTGATTGGGGCGGCCTGTCGAAAGACGAGGTGTCGCGCGGCAACGAAGCCGTGGTCATCTTCGCCATCGTGCTGGTGTTCGTGTACCTGGTGCTCGCCGCGCAGTACGAGAGCTTCCTGCTCCCGCTGGTGGTGATACTGTCGCTGCCGACGGGCGTGTTCGGGTCGTTTTTGCTGCTCAAACTGCTGGGCCTGGCCAACGACATTTACGCCCAAGTAGGGCTGGTGATGCTGGTGGGCTTGCTTGGTAAGAATGCCGTATTGATTGTGGAATTTGCCGTGCAGAAGCACGAGCAAGGCATGTCGGTGCTGGAAGCGGCCATTGAAGGGTCCAAGGCCCGTTTCCGCCCCATCCTGATGACTTCCTTCGCCTTCATCGCGGGTCTGATTCCGCTGGTGCTGGCCACGGGGGCCGGGGCTATTGGCAACCGCACTATTGGCACTTCGGCCCTGGGCGGGATGCTGTTCGGTACCATTTTCGGGGTCATCATCATTCCCGGCTTGTACTACATCTTCGGGACATTGGCAGCAGGCCGCAAGTTGATTCGGGACGAAAACGAATACCCGGTAACCGAGGGCGTTGAGCCGCGGGTACTAATTGAAGAAACGGAGCCTTATGCTTAAGAGACGCATCTACCAAGGTTTTAGCGCCGCCTGCCTGGCCTTAGCGGTTGGGGCTTGTAAAACGCCGCAGTTGGTGGAGAGAAAAGTGAACCGCAGTGTTCCGGCCAGCTATACCAGCGCCACCGCCCAGGATACGGCCAGCACGGCCCGCACGCAGTGGAAGCAGTTCTTCACCGACCCCAACCTGACGGCCCTCATTGATACCGCGCTGCGCAACAACCAGGAGCTGAACATCGCGTTGCAGGAAATCCAGATTGCCCGCAACGAAGTGCAAATCCGAAAAGGCGAGTATCTACCCTTCGTGGGTCTGGGGGCCAAGGCCGAGGCGGAGCGCCCAGGCCGGTATACGCTCCGGGGCGCTACGGAGGAAGCCATCAATATCAAGCCCGACAAGCCAACGCCCGACCCGCTGGCCAACTACCAGCTAGGCGCCTTCGCCAGCTGGGAAGTGGACATCTGGCACAAGCTGCGCAATGCCCGAAACGCGGCGGCCATGCGCTACCTGGCCAGCGTGGAAGGCCGGAATTTCACGGTGACGAACCTCATTGCCGAGATTGCCAACTCGTACTACGAATTGCTGGCTCTCGACAACCAACTGGCCCTTACCAAGCAGAACATCGAGCTGCAAACCAACGCGCTGGAACTGGTGAAGCTCCAGAAAGAATCGGCCCGGGTGACGGAGCTGGCGGTGCAACGCTTCGAGGCGCAGGTGCACAACACCCGCAGCCTGCAATTCAACATTCAGCAGCGCATCACGGAAACCGAAAACCGGATTAACTTCCTGGTCGGCCGCTACCCCCGCCCCATCGTCCGCGACGACGCCTCGTTCAACGACTTAGTACCTACTTCCATTCAGGCGGGAGTGCCCTCGCAGTTGCTGCTGAACCGGCCGGATATCCGGCAGGCCGAACAGAATTTGGCGGCAGCTAAGCTGGACGTGAAAGTGGCGCGGGCCAACTTCTACCCGGCGTTGCGCATCACGGGCACCGCGGGTTTTGAGGCGTTCAAGCCCGGTATGTTGCTCTCGACGCCCGAATCCATGATGTATTCGTTGGCGGGTGACTTGGTTGCTCCTTTGGTTAACCGTAACGGCATCAAAGCGGTGTACGGCACGGCCAATGCCGTGCAAACCCAGGCGATTTATCAGTACGAGCGGACCGTTCTAAACGCGTACGTGGAGGTAGCCAACCAGCTGGCCAGCATCGGCAACCTGCAAAAAAGCTACGAAGAGAAAGCCAAAGCCGTGCAGGCGCTTAATCAGTCCAACACGATTTCGAACAGCCTCTTCCGCTCCGCCCGAGCCGACTACACGGAAGTGCTGTTCACCCAGCGCGACGCCCTCGAATCGAAGTTTGACCTGATCGAAACCAAGATGCAGCAAATGAATGCCACGGTCAACGTGTACCGGGCATTGGGAGGTGGCTGGAAGTAAGTTGGTAGTAGGTAGTAAGAAGCGCCGTCGTTTAACCCCACCCCCGTCCCCTCCCCTCCGGGAGAGGGGTGCCAGACGTCCGCAACGCTGTCGTTGTTTATTCAGAACGCACCCCTCTCCCGGAGGGGAGGGGACGGGGGTGGGGTCTGCAAGTACATCTTAGAGCAGTTTCGGCATGCGTGTACACAGCGGCGGAATCAGTCCGCGCCGTACCTAGTTAGAGCAGTTGAGGAAGGAGGATACGCCGAGGCGGCACCAGCCCCTACCTCTTCCGCCGTACACTGACTTCGAAACCGCTCTAGTAATCTAACCAGGTTCGGAAGCCCGTGACGTTTCAGTCGCGGCTCTCCGGGCCTGTTGCTGTTGGCCGGGTTTGGCGGTGCGCTGGGATGTTGCCGAGTGGCTGGCCCTGCTCCCGGCCGAAGCGCAGGTGTTTGGCCCGCCCGACAACCTGAGCGGAGTAGATGCCGGTATGGCCCGAGAACAGGTAGGCCGCCACGCAGGCCAGCGCTAAATATCCGCCAGCTGGCGTCCCGAACAGTTCCAGCCCCATCAGGGTGCAGGCCAGCGGCGTATTGGCCGCTCCGGCAAACACGGCCACGAAGCCCAGCGCTGCCAGCAACGCCACCGGCAATGGCAGCACCAACGCCAAAGCCGAGCCCAGCGTTGCGCCAATAAAGAACAGCGGCGTCACTTCGCCGCCCTTGAAGCCGCAGCCCAGCGTGAGGGCCGTTAGCAAGAGCTTCAACAGAAAATCCTGGGGCGGCAGCGGCGCCTCAAACGCGGCCACGATGGTCGGAATACCCAGCCCAATGTACTTGGTGGTACCTAGCGCCGCCACGGCCAGCGCCACCAGCGCGCCGCCTACCACCGGGCGCAGCGGCGGATAGGCAATGCCCTGAAACAGCCGCGTGATACCGTGTGTGAGGCCGACGAAGCCGCGGGCGGTAAGTCCAAACAGAATGCCGCAGCCCAGCGTGAGCAGCAGCGTACCGGGCGTAATGGGCGGCACGTCGAGCAGTGGGTAGTCCGTATGGCCCACGCCCCAGGCTCGCGTCACGAGGTCGGCGCCGATGGCGGCCAGGAAGCTGGGCAAGATGGCGTCGTAGCGGATGGAGCCTAGCAGGAACACTTCGAGCCCGAAAACGGCCCCGGCCAGCGGCGTCCCGAACACGGAGGCGAAACCGGCGCTAATGCCGGCGATGAGCAGGATTTTTCGGTCGCGGGGGCGCAGGCCGAGCAGGCGGGTGAGTTGGTCGGCGAGGGCGCCGCCCATTTGTACGGCGGTGCCTTCGCGGCCAGCCGAGCCGCCAAATAAGTGCGTGGCCAAGGTGCCAAACAGCACCAGCGGGGCCATGCGCAACGGAATGACTTGGCGCGGATTGTGAATCTCGTCGAGGATGAGGTTGCTGCCTTTCACTACGCTTTGCCCCAGGTAATGGTAGCTGCCCCCCACCACGAAGCCGCTCACTGGCAGCAGCCAGATTATCCAAGGGTGCATTTCTCGCCAGGCAGTAACCCAGTCAAGCGCGACAAGGAAGAAGGCCGACGCCGAACCAGCCAGCCCCGCCACCACGGCGCAAATCAGCAGCCAGCGGACCAGAAACAACAGCTGCGGCGCTTGTTTGAGGGCCAGCAGGGGCCGCAAGAAACGAGAAGGACGAGGAGCCACGAGCAACAGGGTAAAAGCCGATACCATACCACGCCTCACCAACGCGAGGCCGTGGCAAACCCAGGAGTCATCAGCACAAAGCCGCTAGGCTCTGGCGGTTCATGGTGGCACCCCATCACCGAACTAGCGGCGAATATAGGCCCTTTGCCTCATAAGAGGTGCTTGGGTAATTAGGTGAGTAGGTGATTAGGGGAGTAGGTGACAGGTATATAGTCCTGGGAATCTTATGGATAAAAGCAGGGACGTTTACCTGAAACTCATTACTTCATCCGTAGCGCCTTTGCCTTCGTGGCTCAGGGTTAAAACCCTGGGCGAAGGAGCGGCAGATACGAAGGGTCGTGAGGCCGCAATAATAACCGCCTCACCTGTCACCCCCAAACCTGTCACCTTATAATCCCAGGATTTACCTTATTTTGCCTTGTATCTACTTTGATGTCAACGGTATGCATGGGTCGATGATGTGGTATTTTCCTGCTCGAGCTATGAAAGCGGCTTGCTCACTGTTACTGCTGTTGACAGTTTGGCTGCCAGGCATGGCCCAAACGCTGGCTCTGCGGCATTATACCCTCGCTGATGGCCTGCCCCAAAGCACCTTGTACGGTTTGTGCCAAGACCAACGAGGCCAACTCTGGGCCGGCACCCAAAGCGGCGTGTGCTGGTTTGATGGTCGGAAATTCACCACCCTCGATTCCCGCCACGGCCTCCCGGACAACCACGTAACCGCCGTAGCCGAAAGCCCCGATGGCACGCTGTGGCTTGGGCACCGCTACGCGGGCGTGTCATACTACCGGAATGGCCGGGCGCAACGGCTACCGGGGCTTACGGCCAGCGGCCAGGTGCGCCAGATCGTCCCTGATGGCTCGCAGACGCTGTGGGTGGCCACCGATGGCTCGGGCCTTTTCCGGGTAACCGGGCAGGGTCCGCAGCGCCGTATAATTCGCATCACCCGCCAGCAGGGTCTGCCTTCGGACTCTGTCAATCAGCTGCTGCGCGGGCCCAATGGCACGTACTGGGCCGCTACCTCGGTGGGCCTCGTGGCTATTGATGCGGCCAATAACCGCGCGCTGCCGATTCCCAGCCTGCCCGCCGCCCTCAGCCGGCAGCCCGTTTGCAAGATAGCCGACGGCGGCCAGGGCCGGTACTGGTGCGCTACCAACCAAGGCTTGCTGCGACTCTCGGGCGGACAAGGCCAGCCGTGGCAGCTGCGCCGCTATACCACCGCCGACGGCCTCTGCGACAATCGGGTGCGGGCCGTGCACAAGGATCGGCGCGGGCGGGTATGGGTTGTGACCGTGGGTGGAGTAAGCCGCCTCGATTCCACCCTCACTTGCTTTGCCGCCAGTGCCACCCCCACCCTCATCGACGGCATCAACGACGTGCTGGAAGACCGGGAGGGCAACCTCTGGCTCGCGCATAACGGGGGCTTGGCCCAGCACCTGGCCGACGAGCGATTCACGCAGTTTTCCACCGCCGACGGCCTCGTCAACCCCGAAGTGTACAGTATTTTGGAAGTGGCTCCCGGCCGTTACTGGGTGGGCACTCGCACGGGTCTGGCCGAATTCCGGCCCGGAGCTGCCACCGGCCAGCGCTTCCGCCGCCTGCCCCTGCCCGGCTCCCACCCCGACACCTTCGTTCACTCGCTGTTCAAGGACAGTCGCGGCACGCTCTGGGTCGGTACTCTCGGCGAAGGAGTGCTAGCCTACGACCCCGCCACCAGCCGCTGGCACAAGCCCCGCAATGCCGAACTGGCCACCCAGCGGGTGGTCCACATCAACGAAGACCGGCACGGCCGCCTCTGGCTGGGCACCCTGGACGCGGGCGTGGGCATCCTGGACCCGGCCACCGGCGCTACCAAGTTCTACGGGTTGGGCACTGGAGTAGGCTCGGCGCGGGTCTGGAAGGTATTCAAGGACCACATGGGTAGTCTTTGGCTCGGCACCGATACCAACGGACTAATTCAGGTGGACTCCGACCACGACCAATTCCGGCGGGTGGGCAGCGATGGGAAAGGGCGGCTCAATATCAGCTCCATCACCGAAGATGCCCAGGGCAACCTCTGGCTCGGCAGCATCGGCAACGACGGACTGCTCCGCTACGACGGCCGCCGCCTGCACGGCTTCGGCCTCGAAACCGGCTTGCAGTCCAACAACCCCTATTTCGTGCAGTGCGACCAGCAAGGGCGGGTTTGGGTGGGCACCAACCTTGGCGTCGACTGCTTCGACCCGCGTACTAAACGGGCCGTGAGCTACGGCAAAGAAGAAGGCTTTCTGGGTCAGGAAACCAATCAGAATGCCGTGCTGCTCGACCAGGGCGGCCGACTGTGGGTGGGCACCGTCGGGGGCCTGATGCGCTACAACCCGGAACAGGCCCAGTCCAACACCGCCGCGCCCCGCACCCACCTCACCGGCTTGCAGGTGTTCATGCGCGACACCGTGGCCAGCCCCGGCCTCACCCTGCCCCACGACCTCAACCAGCTCACCTTCGACTTTGTGGGCGTGAGCCTGACCAACCCTGGTAAAGTGCGCTACCGGTACCGCCTGGCTGGTTTCGACCGGCAGTGGACCGGCCCACTGGCGGCTACGTCGGCCACCTATACCAACCTGCCCCCCGGCGACTACAGCTTCCAGGTGAAAGCAGCTAACAACGATGGCTTTTGGAACGCGGAGCCGACCACGTTTGCCTTCGCCATTCGGCCGCCCTGGTGGCGCACGTGGTGGGCTTACTTGCTCTACGCGGGGGCCTTTGCGGCCGTGCTCTACGGTGTACGCGCCTACACGCAGGCCCGCGAGCGGCTCAAGAGCGACCTGAAGCTAGAGCGCCTGGCCCTGGAACACTTACAGGCGCTGGACCAGGTCAAGACCAATTTTTTCACCAACATCAGCCACGAGTTTCGCACGCCGCTCACCCTCATTCTAGGGCCGGCCGAGCAGCTTGCCACCACCCCCACCGACACGCACGTGCGGCAGCAAGGCCAGTTGGTGCTGCGCAATGCCCGCAAGCTGCTGCGGCTCATCAACCAGTTACTGGAGTTGAGCAAGCTCGAAGCTGGCGCGCTCCGGCTGCAAGCTAGTCCGGGAGACGTCGTAAGCTTTGCCCGTCAAGTGCTGGAATCGTTTGCGGCGCTGGCCGAAACGCAGCACATTGACCTGCGGTTGGAAGCCGAAATGCCACGGCTGATGCTGGTATTTGATGCCGGTAAGCTAGAGGAAATTCTAACCAATCTGCTTGCCAACGCGCTTCGTTTCACGCCCCCGCAAGGTTCCGTGACGCTGGAAATCACCCAAAGCAACTCACCCGTGGAACTGCCCTACGTGGAGCTGACCGTGCGCGACACCGGAATTGGCATCGCGCCGACCCATCTGGCCCACCTCTTCGACCGATTCTACCAAGCTACTCCCTCCGAAGCCAGCGGCGCCCGGTCGGGGACGGGTATTGGCCTGGCCCTGGTGAAAGAACTGACGGAGCTGCACGGCGGCCAGGTACGGGTAAGCAGCCAGCTGGGTGTGGGCACAACCTTCACGGTGCAGCTACCCCAGCGCCCCATCACGGAAACAACCGAAGCAGCTAACCCGGCCAGCCTGCCCGCCGCTTGGCCCTTTGGAGAGCAGCGGGTGGCTGTCGAGGACGGACAGCTGGAACCAGCCGGAACCGACGATTTTGCTGCTGATGCCGATGTGGTGCTGGTGATAGAAGACAATGCCGATGTGCGCCGCTTCATTCTCGACACGCTGGCGCCGCTCAACTACCGCCTACTGGCCGCCCCGGATGGCCTGGCCGGCGTAGCCCTGGCCCAGGAGCAAATCCCCGACCTCATCATCAGCGACGTAATGATGCCCGGCCTCGATGGCTACGCCGTGTGCCAGCAACTCAAGCAGGACGTGCGCACCAGCCACATTCCGCTCGTTTTGCTCACGGCCAAAGCTTCCGCGCAAGACAAGCTGGCTGGCCTCGAAACCGGCGCCGATGCCTACCTCGCCAAACCGTTCAACCCCCGTGAGCTGGTCGCGCAGGTGCGCAATCTGCTGGCATTGCGCCACCGCCTGCAAGCCCGCTACCCTACCGTAGTCGCCGCCGCTACCTCTGAGGCCGCTATGCCCGCCGATGCCCACGCCACGGCCATTGCCCACTTACCCTCCCTCGACCAAGCCTTCCTGAGCCGGGTGCAAGAGGCCGTGGAACGCAACCTCGACAACGGCGAATTCAACGTGGAAACGCTCAGCGAGGAAGTCGGATTGAGCCGTACACAAATCCACCGCAAGCTCAAGGCCCTGACGGGCCAGTCGGCCACGGAATTTGTGCGCAGCACGCGCCTGCACCGCGCCCACGCGCTGTTGCTGGCGCAGGTAGCTACCGTAAGCGAAGTAGCCTATCAGGTGGGATTCAACAGCCCGGCGCACTTCTCCACCAGCTTCTCCAAGCACTTCGGCTACGCACCCAGCGAAGTGGCGCGCCAGCGGGTAAATTAAACGTTGTTGATGGTTAGGGAGGCGGTGGGCAACGTGCGTAAAAGAATGCGCGAGGCGGCCAGTTAGCGCGTTGCCAGCCTATACATCAGCGTGTTGTATCAGCCATTGTTCCGCGGGCGGCAACTCTGGTGCTCTTTGATAGGACTTACGCACTTGCCGGCCAGACCTCGTTTCTCGCAGTGTTTCGCAGTGGCAGGCGCAGTGTGTCGCAGGGTTCAGTCGTCAGCACGCCCACGCAACATTGCCATAAATAGACGATGCCCTTACGTGCGTAAGTCCTATGTAAATAAGATAGATGCTTCATGAACTTGGCGCAGCAACACAAAAAAGGAGCGCCTCTTGCGGGAGGCGCTCCTTTTCGAAACTCTTCGGCCCAGAGGCTTGACTTAGTTCTGCTTGGTGAATTTGCGTACCACGTGGCCCGTGGGGGAGGTTATCTCTAGTTGATAAAGACCAGCGGGCAGCCCCAGTACGTTGAGAGTAACGGTGCCGTCGGGAGCTTGTCCTTCTAGCACTACGCTGCCTAGCAAATTTAGCACGCGGTAATGCGTATTAGCCGCCGGAGCCACTACGTGCAGCTCCGTATGAGCTGGGTTTGGGAAAATAGCTAGTTCCCTGCCTGCTGCCACCGCCACCACGGGCGAGAAAGCAACTTTGCCGTCAACGTCCACTTGGCGCAGGCGGTAATAAGCCAGGCCAGCCAAGGGCTGCCGGTCCAACACGGAGTACTTGTGCTGGCGGCTGCTATTGCCCTGCCCAGCTACCGTGGTAATGGTACCAAACTCTTTATCAGTAGTGGCGCGCTGCACTTCAAACCGGGCATTATTCTGCTCCGAAGCCGTAATCCAAGCCACGTGTACCGCCGCCGCCTGTCGCTCGGCCGTAAAGCTGACCAGTTCTACAGGCAACGGGTTTTGCGTGGCATCTGCCTCGGTGCTCGCCAGCGCAAAATTGCTGAATGAGGTGAAGGGGGCGGAAGTAAGTGAACCAGCCACGAAACTACCTCCGTTGGGGCTTCCCATGTGAGCCGTATGGCCAATATTCTCCCAACCACTGCCGCTGTTCTTTGCCACGACGAAGCTGGCCGCAGTTGGGTCCGTTACCTGGTCGTCAGTGTCGAAGCTTAAGGTAATTTGGCCGGAGAAATTACTAGGTGCTACGTTCGGGGTGATAGTGTAATAACGAATCTTGGATACTCGCTTTAAGTCGCCCAACAAAGGCTGATTTGTGGGTGTAGCATCCTTTTGTTCGGTCGTATAGATCACGTCATTGCTTTGTGCCGAGATTTGCAGCCGCACAGGACGGAAAGCATTGCCGTTGCCAATCGGCAACGTGACGTCGGTGCCCCCGCCCGAAGTCACTAAGCATGATAGAGGACCATTTACAAATTTTGTAGGGCTACTTCCGGTAATAGAAGCAAGCTCGCCGATTTGCAGAGTACTCGTAGATGTGCTACCATTGGTGTAAGACGTGGTTATCCTACCATCTTCGAAGTCCAGATCACCATCCGAAATAACTGGATAGCTAATTGTCAACCCGTTGGTATTTGATATCCTAAGTTGAGTATTGTTCACAACTGGTCCTATCAGGATGGGATTAGTCCCCGTACCATTGATAAGCTGAGGAGTAGTGCCATTGAACACAACCTCGCCAGCCCCATCAAAAGTGAGCTGGCCGCCATTTACGGTTAGGTTTCCTCCGATATACACGGAGGCGAGGTTCAGGCCAACCGTCCCACTTTGAATAACGAGATCATTGAGGATTGCCACTCCTGAGCCACCTCGTATATCAGACAGGGTATTGTTTCCGGAGGGCTGCCGAATCTCTAGTGTCGGAAATGTTCGCCCGTTGATGCTAGTTGAGGTTGTTAGGCCATTGATGTAATAACGACTACCACTCTCAAATACCACGGCAGTGGCTGGGGCAGACAAACCGAATGGATTTGCCCCACCCATCTGCTCGTACGTAGAGCCGCTCCGAAACACGATAGAATTAGCTCCACTGTTATTAGTACCGAACGGATTACCTGTCAGATAAGGACCTGCTAAAAAGTAACCAGTACTCGTAAATTCAACTGCATTCGTGCCCTGCGCTGTGAGTTTGTGTCCGCCGTTTCGAGAAGAGTTACCGTCAAATTCCAGTCGCCCGGCAACCCGGCCAGTCTGGCCTGCTTGTAACTGTACTACCAAGTCGCGCGCTCCGGTTGTTGCGTTGTTCTGAAACTTCGCTACGGAACCATTCCCGATTTCAAAGTCAGCATCTGGTAGATTACCACTGATGTTAAGCGTCCGATCACCAGGAAGAGTCAGCGTAGCATTGACATTATTGATAAAGCGTAGTTGCCCAATCGTTTGGGAAGCGGAAAAATCTAAGTTAGCGACGGCCGTAGGAGTAATAGCACCGTTGAATACTAGTATATCGTTGCTTTGAGGAGTGTTGCGGAACGGAGCCCAGTTAGTGTTCGTATTCCAGCTACCAGTACCTCCTGTTGCTGACCAAGTGTAAGTACTTGCTGGTGGGAGTAGCGTGTTGAACGTAGCCGTACCGGGCGTAGTATTGAGGTAGTTCTCCTGCCCTGCGGTGTTATTATCGTTGTAAGCGTATGCCAGCACTGTATAAGAAGTATTGCCTGTAAGCCCGGTTACGGTTATAGCAGTAGTGGTACCATCTGCTACTATTACGTAGTTGTTTGTCCCGGTGGCAGTTCCTGTACCATAGACAGTGGCAGCGGTGTATGTGGTACGATCTATTGGCACCACATTCGTGGCAGACGTTGGACGAATTACAATTAGCCTTTTTGCTCCGCCTCCTATGGTCAGGTCTGCTGTAGTGACAGTAGCATTCGTGGCAGATACCGAAGCTTGCACAGTTGGTTCTGCAGCTATTGCAGTCGTAGCTAGTGCGCTAAAGTTGATAATGTAAGGGTTTTCGTTACCAGTAGCGTCATTGTTACTAATAGACACCGAGCCAGTGCGCGCACCCGCCACCGTGGGAGCAAATTGCACATCGAAAGTTGCGGAACTACCCGCTACAATAGCCGTGGGCGGCACTCCTTCTACAGCAAAATCCCCAGCGGTTATAAAAGCCCCCAGGTTAAGAGTCGCGGAGCCTGTATTCTCGATAGTAAATGTTTGAGTGGCAGTGTTACCTACTTGAGTGCTGGGAAAGCCCGTATAGCTACCTCCCGTAGCAATGCTAGTTCCTCCCTGCTTGATGTTGATTTCGGGTGCAGGCGCCGTTACTTCAAATGTACCCGGAGCAGTATACGCAGTAGTACCATCACTCAGGACTATTGTTGCCGCACCCAACGCCGTACTTGCCCCAACAGTAGCCATAACGCTCGTGGCAGTTGCGGATAGGTTGGTAGCAGCCGTTCCAGCAAAAGTTACTGCCGTAATCGTAGCCAGGTTACTGCCAAAAATGGTAACCACAGTACCAACTGGCCCAGAAGTAGGTGTAAAGCTACTAATGGTGGGACTTGCAGAACCACCGTTGGTATATGTTAGCTGAAAATCATCAATCGCGCTGGTAGCTCTATTACCGCTGCCGGTGCTCCCAGTTAATGCGACAATACGAATAAAAATAGGACCTGCTTTATTATCCAAAGCAGAGCCGAAGTTCACAGTGACATTATTATTTGAAAATGTTGAGTTGCCTGTAGTGACAATTCCAGTTGCAGCAACCGTAGTGAAGCTGCTAGGCGAGGCTCCGATGCCGTAATCAACCGCAAATGTGGTAGTTCTAGGAGAAGAAGCATCTAAAGATTGCAGTTTAAAGCTGGCCGCAAGACCTGTAATGTCTGTAGTATTTGCTATCTGAAGCACAAATGCGGCGCCAGGATCAAACCCTCCAGAGCCTCCTACTTGCCTTAGACCGAACGCCCTATCAGTAGAGGTATTTTGTACAGTTACTGATGACCCACCATTTAGCCCGTCTGCAGAAGCTACATTCCTAAAGTTCCCTGCAGGGGACACCCAGGTATTTGCGGGAGCGCTGAAAGTACTTACGGACCCAAGAGTGGTGGATGAGGCTAACACGCGCCCACTCCATCCGGCAGGATAGCCGCTAGCTATGCCATCGAAGTTTTCAATATAGGACGTACCTGTCAGTGTTACCTGCCCCCATCCCACAAGTGGGCTCAGCAGTATTAACCCAAATAACACCCCCCTCAAGAAGGTAAAACGATTAGTTGAAGAGATAGTAGAAAGTACTGCCATGCAATCAAGTTGTGAAGAGGCTGGATAAGGTTGGGTTTTTCAACCTCAAAGATACAACTATATCAAAGTTGAGTACAAACTTCTTAATATTACTGAATGGTTAAGCTTATTGAGCATAAAAAAAGCCCCCTGCTCGCACAGGGGGCTTTTCAATACAAATGGCTTCTAAAGCCAGATGACTTAGTTTTTCACTACGCGCTGCGTTACTTGCTCTTTGCCAGTACCTACTGTTACCACGTAGGTGCCAGCTTGCAAGGCGCTTAGGTCTACTTCGCCATTGCTAGGCAATGCCTCTTCGCGCACCACACGGCCAGTCAAATCCAGGATACGCACGCGCTGAGCCTTGGCTGCTTGGGCCTGGGGCAACAGGATAGTGAGTCTGCCAGTGGTTGGGTTCGGGAAGAAGCTAGCCTTCGCTAGGCCATCGTTCTGCACGATTACCACCGGCGAGTACGCCGAAGTGCCGTCGTTGTCAATTTGCTTGAGACGGTAGTAGCTCACGCCGGGGAGCGGTTGGGCATCTACGGCATCGTAGCTGGTGCGGGAGCTAGTGGTGCCGCGGCCTTCTTTGAAGAGAACCACCGAGAACTGGCGCCCATCCTGGCTGCGCTGCACTTCGAAGCCACGGTTGTTTTTCTCCGAAGCCGTTACCCAGTTCAACTGCACTTTGCTATCACGTAGTTGCGCCGTGAAGCTGACCAGTTCCACGGGCAGCGGGCCGGGCGGCAGTACCGTTATCGGCAGGTTCGGCGTCTTATAGTTTTCAGCGCCACCTACTTGGTCGTTGTTATACTCGAAAGTGAAGAAATAATACTGGACGCTTGGGTTCAGACCAGTGATAACTGCCGTAGTAGCCGAGCTAGCAAACACCACGAAGTTACCATTGATGCTAGATGCCCCTGAGCCGCCGTACACGCTGTTGGGGTTGTAGGCATTACCGTCTTGCGGGAAGTTAGCCACCGGCAGCGTATTGCTGGTGCTGGCGATGATGATGCGGTTCTCACCGAACCCGGCTGCTTCTGGATTACCCGGGAATGCCGATCCGTCCTCCTGTGTGAAATTAATAGTTACGCTGGTACCATCAGCTGAACGGCCAGCAGTAGCCGACGACTGGCGCGTAGGCTCTACGTCAATGGAATTACCCTGCAAACGGGCGTTGGGCACGCGGTTGAATTCGACATTGGAATTCAGGTCCGGCGTGCGGAATAGTAAGTCAGCCAAGGTGGTACCTACACGGGTAGGGGTATAGCGTACATACAAAGGTATGCGGGGTATACTGTCATTGGCGTCAGGCGTAATGGTTAACAGGAAGCCAGTAGGGTTGGCTGCCGAACCAATATCAGAGAAGTCCGCCGTCCGTGAAATCTGGAATTGTGGCGTGCGGCTAGGATTCAGAGGCGAAGCCGTAGTGGGAGGCTCCGGATCTTGCGGCACTCGTACTGTTACCGGATTTCTAAGACGAGCTCCTACGATTACCAGCGACTGGCCAGCCGACGTGGTACCTTTTACTTGGTTTACGACTGGGGTGAACGTGCCTCGAACGTTTACTTCCGGCTCGCTCGAACCATTTACCGATACAAATTGCGTTCGAGCAGGCGCGCTGCTGTTGGACACTACCTGGCCACGGTTGGTTTGCGCTGCAGGGGGGAAGTAGCGCACATAGATCGTAGTGAGCGGTACGTCGCCGTTCTCTGAAGGCGTTGTAGGAGTTGTATTACGGCTCAGAGTTATAGAGTTACCAGTAGCAGTACCCAAGGCGGCAAAGCCACCGGGCGTTAGTGATATCTGGAAGAATTGTGGTGCCGTAATGGTCAAATCCTGCAGCAGGTTATCAGCCGACACGTTGTAAGACTGAAAGTTAGATGGCACTCCCGGCGACGTGCTGAATTCGCGTAGGATGGCATTGGTCAGCGAAATATCAGAAATGCTACCACTTGGGTTGTTGGCCGTAACAGACACATTCACCTGCGGAGCGCCAGTGCTGGTCAGAGCAATGTTACCGCTAAACGGGCCTGCGCCTACCGTTGGCACCAGGGTAACCTCAATAGTTTGGTTGGTGATGTTGCCAGAAGGGTTGGGCTGAATAACCAGTGGCATGTCGGTGAAGCTGCCCCCAGCGGTAGCGTTCCGAAGCTGAATGTTGGCGTTGGAAGGCGTCAGCGTTAGCGGACCGCTCAGGTTGGTAGCGCTCACCGTAAACGTTTGTACCTGGGCCGAGCCACTGTTGGTTACCGTCTGGAAATCAAGAGCCGTGGGCGCAGCATTGATGGTAGGAGTGGAAGGGGCGGGAGCGCCCGAACCGCTTACTGCTACCGTGGCCTGCGCGGTGCCGCTACCAGTAGCCACCACGTTGCCGGTAATGGCGCCCGTGGCACCTGGCACAAAACGCACATCTATCTGCACGTTCAGGCTACCACCGGTGCTATTCAGCACTAGTGGGTTAGGAGAGAAAGGATTACCACCTACCCGAATTTCAAAGCCAGTTGGGGCCGTAACTGTTACGTTGCCTATCAGGTCTTGGCCTACAAGTTGGAAAGGCTGCGAGGCTGAGGTTGTACCAACTATTTGCGTACCAAATGCCAGCGAAGTCGGATTGGCAGTGAGTGTGGCCTGCGGCGTTGTGGCCTGGCCAGTTACATCAACAGTTTGCGTAGTAGCACCGGTGCTGGATACACTCAGTTCACCAGTGACGGTTTGGGGATAAGGGCCGGGGGCACTAGCGAAGGTAGGGGCGAAAATCACTTCCACTATCCCGGATGCATTACCATTGGCATTGGGAGCGATGGTCACCGATTGGCTGTAGGTGCTACCCCCTAAGATACGCACGAGGTAGCCATCGGAAGCCGTTACGACGGCGTCGGTTGTCAAGTCAACTCCCGTGACAGTGAGTCTTCGCGCTACTGAGCGTTGGTTCACGGGCGTGTTGGGGAAGATCTGGCTGTTAATAGTAGCAGTCAGGGTGGGAGTCAGTTGGCGTACTATAAGGTCATCGATGCGGTACTGACGGGTACCATTACCACTCTGGCGAGTGAACTGCAGAACCAAATTGGTAGTGCTAGGAAGCATTGCATCAATGCTCACCAATCGCCAAGTGGCAACAGTAGCAGATGGGAAAGTAAACGGCAGACTCTGAAAGGTGCTACCTGCATCATTCGCATCGCGGTATTGCAGAATTAAGTCGCTAGTGGTGCTACCGCTAGGCACGCGTAAACCAAAAGAAACGCGCTGGCGGCTACCTAGACTAGTAGTGTTGATGCCCTGAACGATGAAAGTGTAGGTTTTAGAAACATCAACACTTGTTCCGCCGGTGCCGTCAGGATCAGCAAATATAATGGAGCGCTCCCCTGAGGCACCGCTATAACCAGAAGAACTGGCATTATCTGGCGCCCCTATGGCAGTACCGTCGTAAGTGAGTGTGCCGCTTTGATCAAAAGCACCGCGGGTATTCGCAGCGGGAATTGTTTCGAAGGCCGCAACACCGTCGAAGGTTTCTGTGAAGCTCTGCGCTTGAGTCAGGCCTGGCACTATCAGCAGCAGCAAGAGCAGCAACTGGTAATAAGACCTCAGAGTCCGGCGCGTGGTACGCAGGTAAGAGTGGTTCATTGTATGAAAAGAGTAAAAGGGTGCGACAGGAGAGACGAAGGAAAACAGACCTTAGGTCTGAGGTGAAGATTCAGGTTGCAGTTACGTAGAAAAAGAAACCACGGATGATTACCTTTTTCAGTTACAATTGAACATTCCCAATAATAACCAAAAGGGGTGTCTCAATTTTGCGCTGCGGGCCGTTCATATTCCATGCCAGAATTTTTATACAGGCTCGGTTGCCGATGAATCGGTAAAGCTCAGCTTGCTGGTGACGCGTCCCTAATATCATTTTCGATCTATGTTTACTTTGGCCCTGCAAATTTGCGTCTATTTTTTGAATAAATAACCTTACGAACTATAAACCGACTTAATAAAGTGCAGAAATGGCCTCTGTACATCAGTGCTTTAAAGTATTTTGATGCGAATATGATCCTATTGTACAGTCGAGGCAGAACTTAGAGCGTTGAACTCGTTCATATGTAGAGGGTATACCTCGAACTACGTAAATTTCATGATGTGGCTTTTCAGCTTAGCACTCTTGTGATAGCAGGAAGGTCTTTTGCCCATTTTAAGCTTAATAGAATAATAATAGATAATACCCTCTCCCCTCTAGGTGTATCCTTATACACGCCATATACTTCATCTTGCATAATATATAAATAATACGTTACCCTACCGGACTGGCACAGTTCAGAGTAACCCAAATCAGGTTGCCGCTTACAATACGTGCGGCACAAATTCTGAGAGGTTGGTGATGAAGCCTACTTCGCGCCGAAAGCCAATGGCACAAGCTGCGCCCGCCCAGAATACGCCGGCTTGGTAGAGCCGCCCTTGGCTGTCTTGGGGCAGCTGGGCGTAGCGCTGCGCTACCTGCGGCTGGTGCGCAAAATCGCCGGGAATGGCTTGGGCGGAGTTGGTGCCGTTGACTTCCACCACATTTTGGCCTTCGCGGCCTAGGAGTGGCTTGCGGATGTAGTGGCCGGTCAGGTCCTGCAAAGACGCTTCGAGCAGTAGCGGGTGCTGAGGGTAGCATTGCCAGAGCCAAGCCAAAATAGCTTTGCTTTGAAACAGCAGCGTGTAAGCCGGATTGGCAATAATAAGGTCTCGGCTTTGAAGAAGCTGAGTGAGGTCGGCGGTTAGGTCAGGTTCTTCTTCGGCCAGGATTTCCCAAGGCACCAGCTTGAACACAAAGCCGAACCGCTGCCACTGGCTGGGTTCTAATTCGGCCCAGGCCCCTCGCTCCTCCCCCACCACCGCCACCTGCATGGCATCGACGGAACAGACGTGCGCCGCTTCGAAACCAGCGGCCAGCGCCGCTTCGGCCACTACCGCGCAGTTGGCGGCGTCTTCGGCGCTGTCGGGCAGGTGCACTAGTAGTAGGGTCGGCTCCAGGTCGTCGTTGCGCTGCCGCCACTCGGCGAGCTGGTTCTGCAGTCCTTCGAACAAGCCATTGACTTGGCGCTCGTCTTCGGCTTGGCCAGCGGCCACGAGACTGGCCCACTGTACCACGGCGGTTTCCGGCAGGCTAGTAGCCGTATCAGCGTTGAATTCGAGCAATTTGGGGCCATCGGGCGTCTGGGCCAGGTCGAAGCGGCCGTAGAGGTGCCAGTGCCGGTCGTCGGACCAGGAGTGGCGCACGGCGGGCCAGAGGTTTTCGGGAATGGCTAACAGGCGCAGCAAGTCGTCGGGAATCGGGTCTGGGATGGACTGCACGAGCAAGTCGTAGAGCGTGTCGGCGGCTTGCAGCAGGGCATCGGCTTCAGCTTCGGGCAGCTGTACGGCTTCGCGGGCCACGTAATTGACGCAGGCATCTTCGAGTGCCCAGTCCCACCCCAAACCCCGCACGGCAGGCCCAACATCCCCAGAAAGCGGCAACAGCTGTATCATCTATTTTGAATGAGGAATATAAGAATGAAGAATTGAAAAACGGAGGATTGAATCATACCTGCTGAAAGCGCAAGCCTGCAATTCTTCATCCCTCCTTCTCAATTCTTCATTGAAAACTAGCCGCCAAAGCCGCGGCCACCGCGGCTCCCGAAACCGGAGCTGCGGCCAGATGGCGCGCTGCTGCGCACACTACTCCGGCCAAACCCCGTGGAGCGCGTAACGCTGGTACTGGGGCGAATACCCACCGAGGACGATGCACGGCTACCGGCAAAACCCCGCCCAAAGAAGCCGCGGCCCTGCCCCCTTTCCTGCGCGACCCGGCTGCGCCAGCCGTTGTTTTGCTGTATCAGGCCAGGATTGGCGTAGGCCCCGACGTTGGGGGTGAGGAAGCGGCCGGCCATGTAGCCAATGCCGCCCCACATGAGCACGTCCATCATGCTGGTGCCGCCGACGCGGTTTTCGGGGTTGGCGCGGCTGTAGTCTTGCATCTGCTGCTGGAGCGCCTGGCCTTGCAGCGTGTCTACTTTACCATCGAAGTGCTTGAGCACCGCGGCTACTTGTTCCTTGCCGGCGGGGCGCTCCGCCGTGATTTTCCACTGGCCAGGCTGCACCTCGGTCATTTCCGTGATGACGCCTTCGGAGTAGGTTTCTCCGTTGCCGCTGCTCCAGTCGCCTTCGGTGTTGGTGTTTTCGGAGTCGGAGCTGCCGGAGCAAGCGGGCAGGCCAATGCCTAAGCTGGCTGCTGCCGCCATCATCAGCACGTTGCGGCGCCAGTCGCCGAGACGGAAGTAGGGTTTGTTCATGGTTGATGCTTGTTGCGGGCGGTGGTGGGGTTTGAAACCTTAGAACGAAGGATACAGCAATTTCAGGTAGGCGGTTGGAGCGCAATCCAAAATTCCCGGATCAGGTGGAAAGTGAAAGTACGCGTAAACCTAGAGGAAGGGTATTTGAGCCGGCGCCACAGGACACGCCACGACGACACGCACAACGGAGGAGTATTGGTCAGGAGCAGGTTTTTGAGTTGGTGGTCGAGGTTTTGGAGGAGTTGGCAGATGATAATGGGCCAGCCCGGTGCAGTAATCTAGGTTTGAATCGTCAAGCACTTCTGCTCCCTAAGCTATTCACCCACGCCCTCCGTGGAGTCTACCGTAGCGGTTGGTACTCCTTTCTTTTTTCACCTTTTCAACGCGAAATTCCATGAAGAAGCACCTGCTTTGGCTGGCTCTTTGGGCAGCCACTACTACCTCCTTTTCTGTTGCGGCTACTACCCTGCCCGCTCAGCACCAAGGCCCAGGCAGTCGGGGCGATATGCAAAAGGCCATGAAGCAACTAACCGCCAATCTGAACCTGACTGCCGACCAGGAAAAGAAGGTGGCGCTGATTCAGAAAAATCAGCGCCAGCAGATGGAAGCCTTCCGCAAGAGCGGCGACCGGTCGCAGATGCAGAGCGCCATGGAGCGGATTGATGCCGATACCGATGCTCGTTACAAGCGGGTGCTGACGCCTACGCAGTACGCCACCTATCAAACCAACAAAGAGGCCCTCATGAAAAGCAGGCCGCAGCCGGGCCAATAGCGCAGGCGGCGCCATGCGGGCGCTACTACTGGCTTGGCGGGCAATTCGCGGGCTCTAGTTTAGAAACGCAGGGAGCTCCGGCAATTTTCTGCGTTTTTGTTTTCTCCAATCAACCATTGCAATGGCTACCTTGCCTATAAGCTCTTTCGCGTCATCTCGGCTGTTTCCAGTGCGTGTACCTACCCTTCCCCGTCCGGTTTACCAGCGCGTACTGCGCGTGGTGCTGCACGTCGCGGCGTGGCTGGCCGTGGCCTTTCTGCCGCTGGCTTTTATTACGGTACCAGTTGGTTTCAACGTCGTGCCGATGGTGGGGCCGGTGTCGCTGCTGGCGGGGTTTTTCTACCTCAACTATTGGGTCCTGATTCCGCGCTTGCTGGCGCGGCGCCGGTTTGTAAGATATTTTGCGTTGTTGCTGCTTTGTTTGGCAATAGCGGTTGCCCCGGCCGTGTTGCGGCACTACGTGGTATTGACTCTTAGCTTGCCTCCTGGCCCGCCCCCCGGCCCGGAGCCGCCAGTAGACCCTTTTTGGATCTTTATGCTGGTATTCTGGCTGACCTGGGTGATTAGCAGCGGCATGCGCATTACGGGGGAATGGTTTCAGAGCGAGCAGCTTCGCAAGCAGCTGCACAGCGACCGACTAGCGGCCGAGCTGGCTTTTTTGAAGTCACAGGTGAATCCGCACTTCTTGTTCAACACACTTAATAATGTGTACTCGCTGGCCGAGATGAAGAGCGACGATGCGCCGGCCGCCATCCTGAAACTCTCGCACCTGATGCGCTACATGCTCTACGAGGCCCACGCGCCGCGCGTGCCTTTGGCCCACGAAGTGGAATACCTGCGCAACTATGTGGAACTCCAACGCCTACGCCTCAATCCCGACCAAGTCCCCATCGAATTCACGGTGCAGGGTGATTTGCAAGGTCATTTGCTGGAGCCAATGCTGCTGATTCCCTTTATTGAAAACGCCTTCAAGCACGGCATCAGCTACCAGCACGCCTCGTACATCAAGGCTCACTTGCTCGTCACCAACTCATTTTTGCAACTGGTGGTCCGTAACCGGCAGTTTGAGCCTTCCATCGAGGCAGCGGAAGCAGAGCCGGGCGGAGTGGGCCTGCAAAATGTAGTGCAACGGCTGCGCCGCCTCTACCCCAACCATTACGACCTAGTACTCGACCACACGCTCAACGAATTTATCGCCACGCTCACACTCACGTTTGAAGATGATCCGGTGCCTGTTAGTTGATGATGAGCCCCTGGCCCGCCGCTTGCTGGCTAGCTTCGTGGCGCGGGTGCCGTTTCTGCACTTGGTGGGGAGTTGCTCCAGCGCCATCGAAGCCTTGGAAGTGCTGCGCCGCGAGCCGGTGGATTTGTTGTTTCTCGACATTCAGATGCCCGATCTGACGGGTGTGGAATTCGTGCGCACGCTGCGGCCCGAGGCGCTGGTGGTGTTCACGACTGCCTTTGAGCAATACGCGGTGGAGGGCTTTCAACTCAACGCCGTGGATTACTTGGTGAAGCCTATTCCCTTCGAGCGGTTTCTGCTGGCGGCCCAACGCGCCCAGGACCGGCTCAGCCAACCGCCTGCTCCCGCGGCCACTCCACTTCCCGCCGAAAACTTCATTTTCGTCAAGGCCGATTACCACACCCAACGCATCGACTTGCGCGACATTCGCTACCTGGAGGGCTTGAAAGACTACATCAAAATCTACACCAGCGCCCCCCGCCCCATCCTCACGCTCAACTCACTCAAAACGTTTGAGGAGCGGCTGCCCACTCCCGATTTCGTGCGCGTGCACCGCTCCTACATCGTGGCCCTAAGTTGGATAGACTCGATTCGGAAGAACCGCATCTATTTGGGCGAGGCCATTATTCCGGTCGGAGAGGCTTATACGGAAGCTTTTCACCGCACCATTGAGGCCCGGAATATGGGGTAGCCTCCCCCCGGCCCCCTCCCCTAGGGGAGAGGGGGAGCCAGACGGATCAGACGATTAAAAGAGCAAAAGGGTCAGCGGCTAGTAAACCGTTGACCCTTTCTATATTCCAAATTTCTCTTCCTTTCGGTAGCAGTGCTTGAGGCGTCAGCCGAAAGCACTGCGCTGCTTGTCGTCAGGCTCCCCCTCTCCCCTAGGTAACGCGCATAAAGCGTTTGCGGGGGCCGGAGGGTGAGGCTCAAATCCTAGAGGGGGCTATGCCGTACATCTTTTTGAACGCAAACGAGAAGTGCGACAGGTCTTCGAACCCTACTTCTAAGTAAGCTTCGGAGGGAGCTTTGCCTTTTTCTTTGATCAGGTAATGGGCTTCCTGCAAGCGACGCTGCTGGAGCCAGCGACTAGGTGAGAGGCGAAATATCTTCTCAAAATCCCGCTTGAAGGTGGCGAGGCTGCGTCCCGTGAGGTAGGCGAAACGATGCAGTTGCACATTGAAACGGAAGTTGCGGCTCATGAAGGCCTCCAGGTCCATTTTGCCGGGCGCAGAAAAGTCGAACAGGACGTCTTGTAGTTCCGCGTTACTCTTGAGCAGCAGCATAATACCCTCCCGCTGCTTCAAGGCCAGCAACGCCTCGTTGCCGGGTTGCGCGAGGTGCTCGTAGGGCTGCAACGAGTCCAGGTAGCTTTTGCAGAGCGCGGTCAGTTCCAGTTTCACAATCGCGGCCGCACTGGCAACGTGCTTGCCGGCGTGGTAGCCGTATTCCAAGCTGAAGTGTCGCAAGGTTTCCTGATCGAGGGAGACGGATAGGGACTTGTATTCGCCGTTTGCGGGTGGCTGCTTGATGAACTTGATCAGGTGGTTCCGTTTGATAAGTCGCAAGTCGCCCGCGTGGAAGACCATCTCGCTAGTACCGTCGTTGGTGATGAGGGTGCCGGCTATCTGGTAGCTGAGCAGGTGCTCTTCCACAAACTGCTCGCCCTCCCGGCTCCGACTGGTGTAGCAGGAATACAAAATTGACGGCTGTTTCGAGGTGGGTTTTGGCGCTGTCATGGCGGGGGCCGAGAGGGTGAAGGTCTACTGCAAGCAGCCTAGCGGGCGGGCCGCCAAGCCAGGTTGATACTACCTCAATTTTGCGGTAAAAACCGCAGGTAGCCTTGGCGCACCGAATCGATGTAGTCCTGGTCGGGCAGTTGCTTCTGCGCGGCCAGCCGGCGAGTGAAATCCTCGTTACCGATGGCGTAGCGCAACGTGGGCGTTCCGTCCGTGGCAGCCGTGTAAATCACGTCCGCCACATCGGCGGCAGTTACCAGGCCATAATCCATGAGGCTGGTAAATAGTTTGCCCGCGGCTTCCGTGAAGGGCTGGTAGTCGGTCAGCTCTGGGTTGTGAGCAAATTGCTCCCGGGCCACGTTGCTGAAATTGGTGTAGGTGCCGCCCGGCTCTATGATTTTGACCACAATGTTGAGCCCCGCCAGCTCGTGCGACAGAGCCTCGGAAAAGCCTTCCAGCGCGAACTTGGAGGCGGCGTACAAGGAAAGAAGCGGCAGCGTGAAGCGGCCCGCCCCCGAGCTAATATTCAAAATCAGCCCCGATTTCCGCTGGCGAAAATGAGGCAATACAGCTCGCACCACGTGCATGACGCCGAACACATTCACGTCGAATTGCTGCTGAATATCTTCCGGTGAAATAGCCTCGAACAGCCCGTTTTGGCCGTAACCAGCATTATTCACCACGGCATCTATCTGGCCGAAACGACCAATGCCCGCCTCCAGAGCGGCTGCGATGGTGGCGGGCTGCTGCACGTCCAATTTGGCAACCAATACATTCTCAAGCTGCGTGAGTTCCTGCTCTTTCTCGGGGCTACGCATGGTGGCTACCACATTCCAGCCTTGCTCAGCAAATTTGATGGCCGCGGCCCTTCCTATTCCTGAAGACGCGCCAGTAATCAGCACTGTTTTATTCATGTTGAGGTGTGGGTTTTTACCCTTTACTGTGGTATTAGAGTGTTTTCTAGTGCTCTAATTTTCTGTCAAAGGTCAGGCAGAAAACAGCGGGTGACTTTGCTATAAAGCTCAAATTTGCTTTGTTGAACAGCTCACCTAAAAACTCTAGCACCCACAGCCTAATATTCCTCATACTCCTCCAAAAGCGAGGTAGCAACCCTTGAGGCGCCAGCCGAAAGTATTACATAGAGCAACGCGTCAGGCTCCCCCTCTCCCCTAGGTAATGCGCATAAAGCATTTGCGGGGGGTGAGGCCCTCCGTCTAGCCTTTCGCGGCGTTTGTAGATACTTTTTCCGGAGCCTGCACCTGCCAAGATACTTTCGTTCCGTTGCTGCCAGCCCCGCTGCCAGCGGCTCCCCGAACCGGACGAAAACCGATGAAAACTTACCTCCTTTTTCCGAGAAAAGCGTGGCTGCTGGTGCGCTTCGTGCTGCTGCCAGCCGCCAGTTTAGGGCAGGCCGAACAGCGCGGGCCGGCGCTAGCAAATCAACTACCGCACGCGCCCTATACCTTGGCAGAATGCATCCGGCTGGCCCAGGAGCGCAACGTCTCGGCCCAGCGGGCCGACCTCAACACCTCTTCCAACCAAGCCAAACTCACGCAGGCCCGCGCCAACCGCTACCCCACCCTCAACGGCAGCGGCAGCTACAACTACAGCAGCGGCCGCAGCATCGACCCTGGCAGCAACCAGTTTGTGGATCAAAACGTGGGCAGCGTTAGCACTAGCTTGAATAGCTCGGTCACGGTGTTCAACGGCGGGCAGATACAGCGGACCATTCAGCAATACCGCAAAGATTTGGAGGCCACGAAGCTCGACGCCGAAACTACCCGCCGCGACTTGGCCTTGCAAGTCACGCAGGCGTACGTGGCCATTTTGCAGGCGCAGGAGCAAGTACAGACGGCCCGCACGCAACAAGCCGAAACCGAGGCCCAGCTCCTGCGCACCCGCCAGCTGCTGGCGGCCGGCAGCGTGCCCGAAAACAACGTGCTGCAAGTGCAGGCCCAGCTAGCCAGTGACCAACTCAACCTCACCACTGCAGAAAACACCCTAGCTACCAACAAGCTGACCCTGCTGCAACTGCTGGAAGAACCCGCCCGGCGCGACTTTGCCATCGAACAGCCGAGCCTCCCAGAGCCGCCGGAAACCGAGCCCGTCAGCACCGACCAGCTGTTTGAAACGGCCCTGCGCACTCAGCCCCAGGTACTCGGGAACAGCCTACGATCTGAAAGCGCCGCGCTGGGCGTGCGCGCAGCTAAGGGCCAACTGCTGCCGCGTATTTCACTGAACGGCAGCCTGAGCACCACCTACTCCACCGCCCGCAGCCTCTACACCTACCAAACCGTGAACCAGCAGCAGGTGGTGGGCTACCTCAACAGCGACCTAAACATGCCGGTCTACTCCAATGTACCCGTCACAACGGCCACTACGGGCAGCTACGCACTCGGCAATCAGTTTCGCGACAATTTCAGCCCTTCCATTGGCGTAACATTGAGTATTCCCATTCTCAACAACCTGCAAGTCCGGCGCACCATTCAGCAGGCGGAAATAGCCTTGGCCTCGGCCGCCCTCGACGAACGGGACACCCGCAACCAGCTTCGCAAGAACGTAGAGCAGGCCCAGAACGACCTGCAAGCCGCCCGCCGCCGGTATGCCTCCGCCCACGACCAGGTGCGCTACCAGGAGCAAGCCTACCGCAACATGGAGCTGAAATACCGGCTCGGGGCGGCCAACGCTCAGGATTTGCTGATCGAGAAAAACAAGTTCGCCAGCGCCCAATCCGACTGGACCCAGGCCAAATATGAATACGTGCTCCGCACCAAAGTCCTGGATTTCTACCAAGGCAAACCGCTTGCTCTTTGACGGGCCGCCCCCGCTTGATAGTTGGCACTTCACACCATGCAAGAGATGAACAACCATAAACTCATGCAAATCCATTCACTTCAAATCTTAAACTCATGAAAGCACTTTCAAAAACCCCGCTCATCTTTTTGGTTGCCGTGGCCCTCGGCGCAGGATTTTCTGGTTGCTCAGACAATGACAACGAATCCGAAAGCCTGACCCTGGAAGCCTACACCACGCTGATGAACAATAGCATTGCCGTTGATAGCAGCACAAGACCTACCTATGCAACGGCCCGCGAAGCAATATTAGCCGAAGCGGAGAAGTACCGCAAACAATACGAAGAGCTTCGGGACGTAGCCGAGCCGGCGGCTGTGTCTGCGGCACACGCGAAATATGTTCAGGCGCTCCAAGACCAGTACCTAAGCAACCTAGATGCCGGACAGAATACCCCCCAGGGCTTAGCGGCCACTGCTGAAAACATTAACGAGTTCAGCCATTACCGGGCAGATGTAGGGTATGCCCGGGACGCGCAGTCCCAGGCCGGCTGCGAAGTAAAATCTGTTTTAAGTCAGTCTGGGCTAACTTTCAACGCCTTTGGCGTATGTAGCGCAGTGGGGGCTCCCCGGGTTCCTTCCCGTTCGGCCGGCTCTCGTCAGCAGCCAGTCAACAGTGTCTACATGCTTCATGACGTTATTCGGGAGGCCGATGGCACCGTCCTCCGTCCGAACGTAGATGGCTTTGCCATAGATTCAATTTTTGCCAAAGCCAACACGCCGCTACGGGTGCAGTTCGACAACCGGAACGGTCAGCCGTTCGTGTTCAGCTTTTCGGTGTATCGAGGCAACGCAACCCGGCTTCAAGGCGCAGATTTCGTAGCGGGTACCGCGTCCTACTCAGGGGTTAGAGTGCATGAGCTGACCGTGAACTTAGCGCAAGGAATGTACACGTACGTGGACAACGTGCATCCGGTGGCTATGCGCGGCACGCTGGTCGTGGTGCCATAACCCTTCCACCGCTGCCTGGGAAAGTCGCATGGGCCGAGACTTTCCCAAACAGCACCTCTGCCAGTCTTCAAGCCCTGGGCTTCCGTGCGGGGTTCATTATTTTTTTGGCTATGCGACACCAAACCCAGGTATTCACGCTGTCGGGCTTGACCGTAGCGGTTGTGCCTATCGTACTACTGCACCGCCTGCGGACATGGCAACCATATTTAGCAACAAAGCACCTCTGGAACTAACTGTGAAGGTCCTCTGCCTGCTCACAGCTTCCTGAAACCAAGGTAAACCTCTGTAGCAATGACACCGGTCAACACCTTTGCGACCTCTGTTCCTTCTGCTTCTGTGCCACCCGCCCCGCAGCCTACCAGCCTAGAGCAGCCCGAGCCGCCCGCCGCCCGCCGACCAGGTCTCAAACGCCGAACCTGGATATTGCTGGTGCTGGGGGTACTTGTAGGAGCGGCGCTGTTTTTACCGAAGCTGCTGGCGCCGCCCCGGAGCCCGTGGGTGTGGTATACGGCGCCCGTGCAGGAAAAGCCGCTGGACCTGACCGTAACGGCCACCGGCTCGCTCACGGCCGTGCGCACCGTGGCGGTAGGCACGCAGGTATCGGGGGTTATTTCCGCCATTTACGTCGACTTCAACTCTCAAGTCCGGCGGGGGCAGGTGGTTGCCGAGCTGGACAAAACGGCTCTATATTCCTCCCTGGTTGATGCCAATTCGGCCTTGGAGAAAGCCCAGGTGCAGGCCCGGCAGAGCCAGCGCGAGTTTATGCGGGCCAAGGAGCTGTTCGACAACAAAGTATTCGCGCGCACCGACTACGAAACCGCCCAGACCAACTATCAAGCGGCGCTGGCCAACGTTCGGTCGGCGCAGACGCAGCGGGAACGGGCGCGCATCAACCTGAGCTACGCCACCATCACGGCCCCAATTGCGGGCGTGGTGGTAAACCGCCAGGTGGACGTGGGCCAAACGGTAGCCGCCAGCTTCAACACGCCTACCTTGTTCACCATTGCCCAGGACCTCACCCAGATGCAGGTGGAAGCCGATGTGGATGAGGCCGATATCGGGCAAGTGAAAATTGGGCAGGCGGTGCGCTTTGAGGTGGATGCCTACCCCGGCCGCACGTTCGAGGGCCGCGTGCAGCAGATTCGCTTACAGCCCACCGTGGTTCAGAGCGTGGTGACGTACACCGTCATCGTGGCCGTGCCCAACCCCAACCGGACGCTGCTGCCCGGCATGACGGCCAGCCTCACCATTGCCACCGAGCAGCATCCGGCCGCCCCCACCGTACCCGCCAGCGCCCTGGCTTTCCGGCCGCCCACCGAGTATTTCGGCTCTGCCCAAGCAGCCGCCCCGCCCGCCGCCGAACCGCAGCCGGGCGTCGCGGCCACGGTGTGGGTGCTCCAGGACGATTCGCTACGGCCCGTGCCAGTGCGAGTGGGGGCTTCCGATGGCGTGTACACGCAGGTGAGCGGGCCTTTGCGCGCCGGCCAGCAAGTGGTAACGGGTCAGAACGTGGAGGCCACCAAAAAAGCGTCCACCAGTTTCCTACCGCCTCCTCCGGGCGGCGGTAATGGCGGCAGAGGCCCCAGGTTGTAGACAATTTTCCCTCGCACTCTCCGTGGTGAAATCTGCTGACTATGGGCTTCCTGCTCGTGTGCCTCGGCAACAGCCGAGCATTTCAATCCTTTTCTCTTAACGATAGAACAATGGAAACCGCTCATGCATCGGCATCGGCGGCTGGCGTGGGGCCGGATACCAGCCGCCCATACACTCCAAGCATGGAAATCAGACCGATTGTGCGCCTGCAAGGCATCACCAAAACCTACCAAATGGGCGACGTAACGGTGCGGGCGCTGCGGGGCGTGAACCTGGACGTACCCGAGGGGCAGATGCTGGCCATCATGGGCGCCAGCGGCTCGGGCAAAAGCACGCTCATGAACATTGTGGGCTGCCTCGATGTGGCCACCAGCGGCCAGTACTTGCTCAATGGGGAGGACGTGGGGCGCCAGAGTCGCGACGAGCTGGCCGTACTGCGCAACCGCCAACTGGGTTTCGTATTTCAGAGCTACAACCTGATGGCCCGGACCTCGGCCTTCGACAACGTCGAATTGCCGCTGCTGTACAAAGGCGGACTTTCGGCGCGGGTGCGGCGGGAACGAGTGCTAGCCGCCCTCGACGCGGTGGGCCTGGCCTCCCGCGCCGACCACCTGCCCAACCAGCTTTCCGGCGGCCAGCAGCAGCGCGTAGCCATTGCCCGCGCCCTCATCAACGACCCCGTGCTGATTTTGGGCGACGAACCCACCGGCAACCTCGATTCGCGCACCAGCGTGGAGGTGATGGGCATTTTTCAGCGTCTGAACGCCGAGCGGGGCATTACGGTGATGCTCGTGACGCACGAAGACGACATCGCGGAGTACGCCGACCGCAAGGTGGTTTTTCGGGATGGCCAGATGTTGACTGACGCGCCGGTAGCCGACAAGAAAAGCGCCGCCCAGGTCCTCGCTCAGCTGCCGATGGAAAAGTAGTACGCCAAGCCCTGTTGTTCGGCGCCGCTTCCTGGCTCCGGCTCGTCCTTCTGTCTCTATACCGGTCGGTGCCAGCTGGTGTATCGGACCGGGCCGGGGAGCAAGCCGAACGACAGGCACGAATCATTCTTCCCTTGCTCTAAGGGCCCAACCCTGTTTGCATGAACCTGCTCAATCTGCTGAAAATAGCTTACCGCTCGCTGAGCAAGAACAAGCTCCGCTCGCTGCTGACCATGCTCGGCATCATCATTGGCGTAGGCGCGGTCATTGCCATGCTGGCTATTGGCGAAGGCACCCGCCGCAACATTCAGAACCAGATAGCCAGCCTGGGCACCAACGTCATCACCATTACGCCGGAAGCGCCCAGCCAGGGCGGCGTGCGCCAGGAAGCCGGCGGGGCCGCCACGCTCACCCAGGCCGATGCCGACGCTCTGACTCGCGCCATACCGGCGTTGCGCCACGCCACGCCCCTGGCCCGCACCAGCGTGCAAGCCGTAGCGGCGGGCCGCAACTGGCGCACCACCGTCTACGGCGCCTACCCCGTGTACTTCGACATTCGCAGCCTTGCGTTGCAACGCGGTACCCGTTTCAGCACCCGCGACGAGCAAACCGCCGATAAAGTGTGCGTGATTGGGGCCACCGTGGCGCGGGAGCTGTTCGGCGCTGGCCGCGACCCGGTGGGCCAAAGCCTGCGCCTGGGCACCATTCCGGTGCGAGTGATTGGGGTGCTGACCGAGAAAGGCCAAAGCACCTTCGGCGACCAGGACGATTTAGTGTTGGCCCCGTTCAGCACGGTGCAGAAGCGAATGCTGGCTGGTACCTCCGTGCAGCAGATTTACGCTTCGGCCCAAACTGAAGCGCGCATCCCGGAGGCCACGCCCGCCATCAAGCAGTTACTGCGCCAGCGGCATCGGCTGGCCACGGACGCGGAAGACGACTTTTCGGTGCGCACGCAGTCCGATATCAGCAACACGGCCAGCAGTGTGTTCGGGGCTCTCACGGCTTTGCTGGCCAGCATTGCGAGTATTTCGCTGCTGGTGGGCGGCATTGGCATCATGAATATTATGCTCGTCTCCGTCACGGAGCGCACCCGCGAAATCGGGATTCGGCTGGCTATTGGGGCCAAGAGCGGTGACGTGCTGCTCCAATTTCTGATTGAAGCCGTGGTGCTGAGCGTGCTCGGTGGTTTGCTGGGCGTAGCGTTGGGCACCGGCATAGCCTACGCGGCGGGCAGCGCGCTCGGCTGGGAGGTAACCGTTTCCACTTCTTCCGTGGCGCTGGCTTTTTTATTCAGCTCAGCCATTGGGGTGTTTTTTGGCTGGTACCCAGCCCGCAAAGCGGCCCGCCTCAACCCCATTGACGCGCTTCGCTACGAATAGCCCAAGCTGTCATTCTGAACGGAGTGAAGAATCTGAGTTTGCCTTCTGCTTATGGCGCTAAGTTTCGCCTGTTACCGGGAATGAGAACCGTATTACTCCAGGCCAGATATGTCTTGGAGAATGAGGCCATAAAACATAGAAGCCGTTGATTCGTCAGCAGCCGCAAGCGCGGCGTCCGGGCTACTATCAACCCTTCCCTTCATGGGTCTACTGAATTCTCTGGCGAAGCAAGTGCTTAAGCGGGCCACCCTTATCGGCAGCCAGCATATTGCCGACCATGCTTACCGCATCACGCTCCAGGGCCCCGATTTGGCGGACTTGGAATACACGCCCGGCCAAACGCTCAACGTATTCTTCGATTTGAGCGGACCGGAGGCGGCCCTGCGCAAGCGCACCTACTCTATTTGGCACTACGACGCCGCGGCTCGCACAGTAGAGCTGGCCGTGTGCACCTTCTCCGGCGGCCCCGGGGCCCGGTGGGCTCAGCACTGCCGCCCCGGCGACGAAGTGCATTTCCACGGGCCGGGCGGCAAGTTCGTACTCGATGCCACGGCCCTCTCCTATTGCTTGGTCGGCGATGTCTCGGCCCTGGCTCACCTATACGCCTTGCGACGCCCGCTGCTGCTCCCGCAATCCGTCTTCAGCCTCGTTCACGCCCACACCCAGGCCGATTGTTTCCCGGATGTGAATGGCACTTACCCGCTACACTTCGCCGTAGCCGACCAACTCTCGCCCACCGAGGTGCTAGCCAGCTTGACTGCCCAAGGCCTAACGTCAACTATGGAGGGCTGCTTGTTTTACCTCGGCGGCCCGCAGCTTTGGTGCGTCGAACTGCATCAGCTGCTGCGCAAACAATGGCACGTTCCCCCTCAGCGAATCAAAACCAAGCCTTTCTGGAGTTGATGCCGCGGTATAAGATTGCGTGAGGTCTTCTATCACTATCTGGGAATCGACCGAAGGCACTTCTCAACTTGGCTCTGAACTGGCTCAACAACAATCCATAAATCCCGCTACGAGCCCACGAAACCAGGTTTTGTCGGCCCGCAGCGGGTAGGAAGTCGGCTTGGAATTGTTAGAGCACCCGCGTCAGATATAAGGACAGGCGAGGCGCGTGGGTTTGGTTGCCGCTGCCGCCGAGCACCACTTGTTCGGGTGTGGTCAAGCTTCCCGGAGCCAGGAGCACGCCGTTGTTGTCGATTTGCCGGCTGAGCACGGCCGTGCAGTAGGCCGTCAGGGAGAAACTGTAGCTGCCTTGGTCGAGGTTGGTGCTCGATGACAGGTTGCGGACGTAAGACGCCGTAATCTGGTTGCCGCTCACATCGGTGAGCAAGCCCAGGCTTCGGTTGCTGCGGTCCGCCACCTGAATATCGAGACTGGCAGGCGGCGAGAAATACCGGTTTTCCGCCGCTGGCACGGTTTCCAGCTTCATCAGAGCCGAGTTGATGACGTAAGTGCCGGTCAGCTCGTTCAGATTCCGCAGATACGGAATTTCCACTTTCATCTTCAAGCCCAAGCCGCCCTGAATGTAGGCCTCGGCGGCCGTGCGGGCACTGGGCAAGGCTTGCAAATAGGAGCTCAGGCTGCTGAGCGGGGTGCCATTACGCAGGGCTTGCAGCTGGTAGAAATGACGGCTGCCACCCGCTACCGTAAAGGCATACGACAGGGCCGTAGTTGGTTGGTCAGGGTCGTGGTAGTAGAGTTGGAGCGCCGTGGCGCCATTGGTGGCGCTGAAGCGGAGCACGGCCGCGTCGTCCGTGGCGTCGGGCGATAAAGCCAGGCCGGGCAGCAAAGCGGCGAGTTCATCGTTGGTGGTGAGCTGCCGGCGCCGGCTGGCCGTTAGCAGTTCCTCGCCTAGGGCGTCGTCTAGCTTCACTCGTAGCGTATCGAGGCGCGGGCGGGCCCGAAAGCGGCAGGTACCTAGCGCGCTAGCCTCGTAGCTGAGGGAGTTGAAGGCGTAGTAGGTGGTGTTGGCGCGCAGCGTCTCGCGTAAACGGTGCACTTGCAGCTCCTGGGTGCGGGTGGTGTCGCCGTAGCGGTAGGCATCGGGAATGAGCACCAGCACCAGCGAGTCGTACACCATGCTGGCGGCGGGCTCGAAAGCCGCTCCACTTAGCCCTAGCCGGGCGTAGCTGCGCGCCGTGAGCGTGCCCAGCCGGCTATCGGCGTAGCGCCCTAGCAGCAAGTAGTCGGTGTTGGAAGTCGCCACCGAATCGACGAGCACCGTGGCGGTGCGCACCGTTAGCGTATCGATGTAGGTGGTGCCCGTTATGTTGTCCGTCGGCGGCAGGTCGGTACCTAGCTCGGTGGCGTTGTCGCAGCTGGCCAGCCCGATGAGAAGGGCACCACCCACCCACCAACGGCTGGCTGGCCGCCAAGCATTGCGGAGCCAGCTAGTCCTCATCTTCCTCATCCGGCGCCAGCGTCCAGAAATCGTCCAGCCGGCTCGTCCCCGATACTCCCGTTCCGACGTAGGCCCGGTCGCCGAGGCCAAAACCTACGGCCAGCGTGCGGCTAGCGCCCTCAAAGGCGCTTTTCTGCTCCCAGGTATCCGCGGCGGGGTCGTAGGCCCAGCTGGTGGCGAGGTTGCCGTTGTTGGAGCCTACCGTTACGTAGCCTCGGCCATTGACTACAAAGCCGACACTATTGGCCCGCGGCACGTCGCTGTAATCGTAATCTTCATCATCGTTGTCTTCCAGTTCGCGCCGCTCGGTCCATTGCTCGGTAGCGGGGTCGTAGGCCCAGATATCCGTTTTGGCCAGCCCGTTGTCGGAGCCAATGAGTATGAAGCCGGTACCGTCGATGCTGAAAGCCACGGCGCCCAGGCGTTTGTCGCCGCCGAAGCTGGGTTTCTGCGTCCACTGGTCGGCGGCGGGGTCGTACTGCCAGAAGTCTTTCTTGGAGTTGCCATCGTAGCCGGTCCCGATGTAGCCTTTACCACCTATTTCCAGGCCCACGGCCGCGTAGCGGGCCGAGCCGGCAAAGTCCGTCTTGCGCGTCCAGCGGTTGGTGTTGGGGTCATATTCCCAGAAGTCTTTGAGCCGATTGGCCCCGTCGTAGCCCGTGCCCACGTAGCCTTTGCCGTCGGCCGCAAAAGCCGCCGCCTGGTAGCGCGCTACGCCCGGAAAGTCGGCAATCTGCCGCCAGGTATTAATAGCAGCATTGTATTCCCAAAAGTCCCGAAACCGGTCGGTGCCATCGGTGCCCAGGCCCACGTAAGCTTTGTCGCCGATGGTGAACGTGACGGCCCCGCTGCGGGCCAGCCCCTCGAACTGGGAGCTTTTCGTCCAGTTGCCGATGATGTCATCGTCGGGGTTTTCGTCGTCTTTGTCGCAGGCGGTTAGGCTCAGCATGGCTAGCAGCAGCCACACCAGAAATCTGGGTTTGTTCATACAGGAAGGGGGATTGGTAAGGTAAGTGAAGGAGCTTGAAGCCCAGCCGCCAGGTTGCATGGTCCCGCCAGCCGGGCTTTTTTCTTCACTCGCTCAAACCTATCCACTCGCCTTCTGCTCCCGAAAAACCATCTACCAACCTCCCACATTCCTAGACCGTTCCGCCAGTTTCTCCGACCAGTCTCCCGCACTCATTCTAGTAGATGGCGCTGCTCCCGCCCCGAAAAAATTCTTTTTCGTCGGCGCCGGGCCAGAGGGCATCCAGTTGTTGGCGGCCTGCTTGCTCCGACCCGCTTGCTCTGTTGCGTGGCTGCCGCCGCGCCTGTGCAGTTCAGAAACCTTCGTAATTCCGTGGCTTTCGTGGCAGCTACCGCGTCAACCAACCAAGGTGCATCGCGTTAGTCCTCGTTGGCAGCCCTGCTGCCCTATTATTCTAATCTCTCCGCCGAAACTCATGCTCACCACGCCCCTCTCTGAACTCAGCGCCGTACTAGCCGCCGCCACACCGCCCGCCGAGGCTTTACAGCGCGCCCTCGATGTAGTAGGCCCGCACCTGCGCGCCGACCGTTGCTTCCTCTACGTCCGCGACCCGGCGCGGGGCCGCGGGCGCATTGCCTTCGTCTGGCGCTTAGACGAAGCCGTACCCGACCCGCGCCACGACTGGCAGGATGACACCGGCGACTTGCCCAAAGAAGACCCGCTCTTTCGAGCCGCCCTGGCCACCCAGCCTTCCGTGTATGTAGACGACGTAACTGAAGCCGGCCCCGACGTGCTCAACCAGGAATTTGAGCGCCGCACCTTCGGCCACCGCGCTCTGGTCCACGCTCACATCACCGACGGCGGGCAGTTGTGGGGCATCTTGCAGCCCTGCGTGTTCGGCCATCCACGCCACTGGACCGCCGCCGAGCGCGCCTACCTCAATGCCGCCGTGCCGCTGTTTTTGCCCGTGGTGCAGGCGTATGTGCGCGGGCTAGGCCAGATTTAAGGACGGCTCATTACTATCGGCCCACCTTTACTCCCAGAGCGGGTAGTGCTCCAGATGCACTTCCTGCTCGAAAAAGATGCGTGTGCTTTCCTCGAACGAGCGGGTGAAGTCGGAGACGTAGAAGTGGTGGGCGGGCGCAACGGGACCGGGCTGGGCGGCTAGTTGATTTTCCTCCAGGTACTTTTTCACGTGGGCCGCTACCACGTCGGATGCGTCTAGCACTTGCACGCTGTCTTGGTAAAAATTCGCAATCTGTTTCTTGATGAGCGGATAGTGCGTGCAGGCTAGCACTAAGGCATCGATGTTAGTCAGGATGGGGTTGGTGAGGTAGGTTTCGATGATATTGCTGGCAATGGAATTATCGAAAAACCCTTCCTCTATCATGGGCGCCAGCAACGGCGTGGCCAGGCTGCGCAGTTCCACTTCCGCGTCGAGGTCGTCGATTTTTTTGCGGTACACGTTGCTGTTCACCGTTTGCTTCGTGCCGATCAGGCCCACCGTGCGCCCGGCGTAAGCTTGCCCCACGTGCGCCACAATTGGGTCGATAACGTTGAGCACGCGCGCCTTAGAGCCCACGTATTCGCGCACCAGCTCGTAGGCCGCCGCCGAAGCCGAGTTGCAAGCAATCAGAATCACTTTGCAGTGCTGCTTGAGCAGTAAATCACAGATCTTGACCGAGTAAGCTTGAATGGCGGCCGTGCTTTTGTCGCCGTAAGGCAGGTGGGCGGTGTCGCCGAAGTAGACGAGCCGCTCGTGAGGCAGCACGCGGGCCACGGCGCGGGCCACGGTGAGGCCGCCGATGCCGCTGTCGAAAACGCCAATGGGGCGAGTGATGAGGTCAGGTGTCATAGTAGCGGCGAAGTAACGAGGAAGCAGCGGAACGGCCACGACTTGTAGTGGGGCGCACTAGAAAGAAAATGAACGACAAAATTTTACAATTCTTTCAAATTCCTATCTTCCGCCTCTAATGCGCTATTCTACCACCGCCATGAGTACCATTCTGGAAGAAATTGATCACGCGCTGGCCGCTTTCGATTCCGCCCAGGGCCGCCCAGTCGCCATCGAACTAGGCGAGCGAAAGTACACCCAACTGGTCCTCGACGTAGCCCACCTGCACGCCGACGGCGGCGAACTAACCCACAACACCGGCCGCCCCCTCGCCTACAAAGGCCTCGAAATCCTGCGCGACGACCTCCACGTGGACCGCATCCGGGTCATCTGATCACGGATTCGCACGGATTTTAACGGATTACACGGATTTTGTGGACGATTGAAAACCAGAAGGACTTGCCAAATAGCAAATCCTTAGCAAGTACTTTTTTGTGGTGTTGTATCAGGCAAGATGATGTCCGCGCCAGCTACAAAATCCGTGCAATCCGTTAAAATCCGTGCTCATCCGTGATCATCCGTGATCTACCTTTGCACCCATGAATCTGCTTTCCGCTGAGAATCTTTCGAAGAACTATGCCGACCGGTGGCTTTTCCGGGAATTGAACTTTGGTTTGCTGCAAGGCCAGCGCGTGGGCCTGGTGGGCATCAACGGCTCGGGCAAAACCACGCTGCTGCGCATTCTGGCTGGCCTGGAGCCGCCTGATACTGGTACGGTAAGCACCCGCAAAGAAACCCGCGTGGCGTTCCTGGGCCAGCAGCCGGTGTTCGACGAGGCCCTGACGGTGGAAGAAACCATCTTCGCCAGCCAGAACGACACGCTAGCCGCCATCCGCGACTACGAGCACGTGGTAAACGACCCCAACCACAAGCCTCAGGACCTGCAACGGGTGATGGAGCTTATGGACGCCTACAATGCCTGGGACTACGAGTCGCAGGTGCAGCAGATTCTGGGCAAACTGGGTATTCTGGGCGAGCTGCTGCAACGCAACGTGAGCAAGCTTTCCGGCGGGCAGCGCAAACGCGTAGCCCTAGCCCGCGTGCTCATCGAAGAGCCCGACGTGCTCATTCTCGACGAACCAACCAACCACCTGGACCTGGCTACCATCGAGTGGCTGGAAAACCGGTTGGCCTCTCCTTCTCTCACCCTGCTCATGGTGACGCACGACCGGTACTTCCTGGACCGCGTAGCCAATGAAATAGTGGAGCTGGACAACGGCCGCGTGCACCGCTACCAGGGCAACTACGCCTATTTCGTGGAGAAGAAGGCCGAGCGGGAGCAGATGGAAACCGTCGAGGTGGAGAAGGCCCGCAACCTGCTGCGCAAGGAGTTGGAATGGATGCGCCGCCAGCCGCAGGCCCGGGGCACCAAGCAGAAAGCCCGCATCGATGCCTTCTACGAAACGCAGGAAAAAGCCCGCACCAAAATCAAAGGGCCCGAGCTGGAGCTAAGCGTGAAAACCACCCGCCAGGGTGGTAAAATCATCGAAGTAGAGCACCTGAGCAAACGCTTCGGCGACAAAGTAGTGCTCGACGATTTCAGCTACGTCTTCAAGAAAAAGGACCGGATTGGTCTGGTAGGTCCCAACGGCGCGGGCAAAACCACGCTGCTCAACATCCTCACTAAGCAGCTCACTCCCGATTCCGGTATCGTGGATGCGGGCCAGACCACCGTGTTTGGCTACTACACGCAAGCGGAGCTGGAATTCGACCCCACGCAGCGCGTCATCGACATTGTGAAGGAAGTGGCCGAAGTGGTGGAAATGGCCGATGGCAGCACCGTAACGGCCTCGCAGTTTTTGCAGCACTTTCAGTTTCCGCCGGCCCAGCAGTACACGCTGGTGAGCAAGCTGAGCGGGGGCGAAAAGCGCCGTTTGCAGCTGCTGCGCGTGCTCATCAAAAACCCCAACTTCCTCATTCTCGACGAGCCCACGAACGACCTCGACATCGTGACGCTCAATATTCTGGAAGACTTCCTGCTCAACTTCCGCGGCTGCCTCATCATCGTGAGTCACGACCGTTACTTCATGGACGCGCTGGTGGAGCAGGTGTTTGCGCTGGAGCCGGGCGGCAAAATCCGCCAGTTCCCCGGCAACTACACCGACTACCGCGAGTGGCTCCAAGAGCAAGAAGCCGACACCACCGCCCGCGACATGGCCAAGGCCCTGAAGTCGGTGAACCCGACGGCGGCTACGGCCGCGCCAGCGCCCGCTGCGGCATCGGCCAAGCGCAAGGCCAGCTTCGCCGAGAAGAAGGAATACGAGACGCTGGAAAAGGAAATCGAGCAGCTCGAAGTGCAGAAGCAGCAACTCATCGAGAAATTGAACTCCGGCGCCGGCAACCATCAGGAGCTAGCCGACTGGGCCGCCCAACTCAAACGCACCGACCACGACCTCGACACCAAAGGCGAGCGGTGGCTGGAGCTGGCCGACTTGGTGTAATATGAGGATTTACGCACCCAGGTTCGTTTTTTAGCCCTGGAGGGGCGTCATATCGGTAGTAATCTGCTGCGCTAATGTGCCCCAAAGCCCCGTAGGGGCGACACTCTCAGACCATCTTAGCAGGTGTCGCCCCGCCGGGGTTTGGTCCGTCACTACAACCTTGCACTACCAATATGTCGCCCCGCCGGGGCTTCCAAGAGGCCGCCGTGCGATAGTCCTGAAGTATTCAGTTATTGGGTTGGGGTACTAGCTGGCGGCAGTAGCGCCAAGTGCTGGCTTCGCGTCTCGTCCGCACCATAACAACGCTTGTCGTTCAACGATACGCGAAGCCGGAGCTTCGCGCTACACGCCGTACACCAACCGCAAACTCGCTCTAAGACGTTGATAGTGAGTATTGAGACATAAGGCTGTCTGCCAAAAATCAATGGACTTACAAAATCTAACTACTCCGTACTCACGTCTCATTACTCAGCCATGAAGCTGCACCTTTTCGGCGCTTCCGGGTCGGGAGTTACCACGCTGGGACAGGCTTTGGCCCCAGTGCTGCACTGTGCTTACCTGGATTCCGACGATTTCTACTGGGAAGCCTCAGCGCAGCCGTTCACGCAGCGGCGCCCACCAGCCCTGCGCAACTACTTGCTGTTAAGTGCCCTTGCGCAAGAGCCCGACTGGATACTGGGCGGCTCCATCATCAATTGGGAATTACCAATTCTCGGCCAGTTTGATTTGGCGGTGTTTCTGTGGGTGCCGCCCGCCGTGCGGCTGGCCCGCTTGGAGGCCCGGGAATATGAGCGGTACGGAGCCGCAACCCTGCAAGAGCCTATTCGGCAGCAACAGTTTCGAGAGTTTCTGGCCTGGGCCGCCGGCTACGACGACAGCACCGCGCGGGGCCGCACCCTGCAAGCCCACGAAATGTGGCTCCGCCAGCTGCCCTGCCCCACCCTCGAAATCCGCGGCGACACTTCCGTAACAGAGAGAATAAATCAGATAACCGCCGCATTGGCCAAGCACCCCGCTCGTCATTAGTACCGTCTTGTCGCGAATGCTGCTTGCTCCCCTGTGTAGCTGCTGTGGCAGAGCCGATGCGGCAGCTCGTTTCGCGCACGATGATGCTGGCTACGGTCGTAGCCCGGGTTATGCTCCCTCCGAAGACAAACCTGCGTGGCGAAAGCACTGGGGCTGATGCGCCGGGACTTCAGCTGGAAGTTTTGCCTGCTGAAGCGCGGAGATGGCCTCATCAGTCGCCTTCAAGAAGCCGGCGGGTACATTAGGATCGACTTTGACGAGCAGCTTACTGGGGGCAGGCCGCTTATTGAGTTGATAGCAGTAATGCAACGGGCAAAGGTCTTATCAACCGTTCCCGTGCCCTACACTTTCTAGGGAGCAGTGGACATCACCCGCTCCTATTACCTGGTTACATCTTCCCTTCCTCCGAATCCGGCTTTTCTTCTCTGCCTGGTCCCTCATTTTCTTCCAATGAATTGCTGTCGGAGCCATCTTCTATGCTCATCATGAAATCGATGAGGTTGGTATTGCTCTCCAAGCCTAGCTTGCGGCGCAAACGGTAGCGGGCCTTCTTCACGCTGTCCTCCGAAATACCGAGCACGGCGGCCATATCGCGCGAGGCCAGATTGAGCCGGAGCAGCGCCGACAGCCGCAACTCGTACGGCGTGATGTCGGGGTGGCGCTGGCGCAGGGTAGCAAAGAAGGTTTGGTGTACCTGCTCGAAAGCTACCGTGAAATGCGCCCAGTCGTTTTCGCTGTTTGCCTGCTGGCTGATATTGCGCCGCAGCTGCTGCAACTGACGGCGGGCCGCATCGTCGGTTTGCTGAGAAATGCCATCGATCTGCTTGCGCACTTCATCCAGAAACTCGCCTTTCTGCGTGATACTCAGCGCCAAGCTAGCCAGCTCCTGGTGCTTGAGGTCGAGCTGACGGCGCACTTGTTGGAGCTGCGCCTGGGTTTGTACTTGCTCGGCGCGTAGCGTGGCCTGGCGGGTGGCTTGTTTGGCCAGGGCGCGCTGGGCCCGCAGCCGGTGATGCCGTAGCCAGAGCGTGCCCGTTACGCTGCCACCCAAGGCTACTGCCAACGCCAGTCCGGCCCATAACCAGCTGATCTTACGCTGCTGCTGAAGCTGCCGGATGCGCTGTTGTTGGCGTAGCGCCTGCTGCTCGCGGGAGTAATTGTCGAATTTAGTTTGGAGCAAGGCCACTTTCTCACCGCTTTTAGCACCCACCAGCGAATCCTGTAGCTGGGCTTCCCGCTTGCGAAAAGTGAGGGCCTCCTGATAGTTTCCCTGCGCTTCTGCCAAGATGCCTTTCACCTCGTATATCTCCTGCAGCGACGGCAAAATATGGTTGCGGCGGCTTTGCATTAGAAGCTGATCGATATTTTTTCGGGCCTGAGCATATTGTCCTTCCCGTATCTGCACCCGAGCCAGGCCGATACCCGCACTAATACTTGTGCTTATATCAGCAGTACGAGTAGCCATAGTTATTGCTTCTTCGTAATGCTGGCGAGCCAGCTTCAACTTGTTTTGGTGCCGGTAGATTTCACCTAGGTTGAACAAGGCCACTGCCTCAGCAATCCGGTTGTTGTCTTGCGCAAATAGCTGGCGCGCTTTCCTGGATAGCTGCTCTGCCTCGACTAGGTTGCCTTCCTCTATATAACAAGCCCCGAGGGCCAGATAAATATGGTCTAAACCATCCTTCTCGGCGGACTTAATAAGTAGGCCCTCTGCCCGCCGATAATAAGTGATGGCCCTTTGGTAGTTGCCTTTATAGAAATAGCAGCCGCCCACTGCGTGTAATGCCAAGGCATAGCTATGGGAATATTGGGGTCGCGTTTCGTAATAGCGCAGCACGGGCAGAAGGTACTCCAACGCCAACAGATAGTTGCCTTGGTCTGAATAAATGGAACCCAGGCCGTGGCGGGCATTCATTTCTGCTACCTTGTGCTTGCCTGCTTGCGCTACGCGTAAGCTTCGGTGTATGTACTGTAAGCCGAGCTTATACTCACCCCGGTTCGCGTATACCCATCCTAACCGGCCAAGTGCTCTTGCAAGTTGCAGGGTCCCGCTATGCCTCTCGGCTAGCGCTACGGCTTCGAGGCAATAGCGCAGAGCCTGTTCTGTATCATGCTCCTGGTAGTCCTCTGATAACGCAAGTAGCAGCCGTATCCGCGTAGTGTCGCGGGTGGCTTGGCGTAGTTGCTGTTGCAGCCGCTGCGCTCGCGGAGTGACCTTTTGGTTTTGAGCCAACCCAACAAGGCTGATGCTCAGCCAGCATAATATCAGTACACAAATCCTCATGAGCGCATAGTAATAGGATAAGTGATAATACACCAAAATTATTCAATGACACTATACGGCACAACATTAAAGTTATTTGATAATATAAAAAAGGCCCTCCACGTCAAACAGGAGGCCTTTTTTTGTGTTATTAGGAGCAGTTAGTTCACTTGTTACCAAGCTTTTGCTGGTCGAAGTCGAACGTGTAGGGTCGCTCCCGCAGGTACACCACTACCCGCAGGTGAGTAGCGGCATTATTAAGAGGAAAGTAGACGAAGCCCGTGAGCTTTTCACCGGGGGCCAGCAGGTGCTTGCGCAACAGGGTCTGGTGCTGCGTGACGTGTTGCTCGTACAGCGCGTCGGCCTGTGCGGCGTGGTCGGCGCGTTGCCCATCGAAGTAGGCATTGTCGCTGGCATGGCGCTGGTCGCGCTCGGCTATCTGTTCTGCGGTTTCTTTCTTTTTGATGCTCGACACGTCCTCGGCCACGTGAGAAACAGCTGTCAACACTTCAAAGAAGCTCACCTTCGATGCTTTTGCTTCTTCCGCGGCCTGGCGAGCAGCTAGGAGCCGCAGCTTTTGCTCCGGGTCAATGGCCAGCACGGGGGCCGTACGGGACACGGCGCCACTGGCCGAGGCGACGGCCGGTTGCGGCACCGTGGGCAGGTAGCAAAACGTTTCGGGTGCCACTAGCACGGGCCGGTCGGAGCCGTTGCGAATGTCGACGTAGAAGGAGACGGTTGCTTTTTCGTAGCGCCCCAACCCAACGCGCACCTCCAAGCTATCGGCTTCCGCTAGCCCGATGGTGGCGCCGAACTCAGAATCGCCAGTGAGCTGGCCGGGAGCTAGTTTCAGGTAGTAAGATGGGGCGCAGCCCGTGAGCAGTAACGCCAACGCGGCCGCCCAAACAGAACGATACGAGTGAAGTAGAGAACGAAGCATAAGTAGGAAGAAAGGGAAATTGATATTGGAACACGCAAAGGCGATTTGCGTCCTTCACCTGGCAGAAGCCTCCACTTTTGTGAAGGAATGCGTTAATAGATGGGGCGGGAACTATGCATCTGCTTGTAGCTAATGATTATGGGTTGCGGACGCAGCGCTAGCGAAAAGTGCAGGATATCCGCCGCATCGGTGCGCGGGAAGTAAACGTAGCCCTGGATGCCTTGCCCTGGAGCCAGAGTGGTTTTGCGCAGGAGCCGGGCTTCCACTTCTTGTCTCTGGCCTTGCGCCTGCAAAGCAGCCGTGTTATAGTAGGTTCGCTCCTGAAAGCCCGCCGGCGCTATCCAGCTTTGGGCCTCCTGCATATTGTAGGCCACTGCGGTAGTCAAGGCACCCAGCTTTTGCTCCGGGTCTACGGCCTTAACAGCGTCCATGTACGTGCCTTTCGGGACTGCCTTGCCCGTGCGTTCCGGTACGTAAATGAACTGTGCCGGCGCCACTAGCACCGGCCGCTCCGACTGATTTTGGATGCTAACGTTAAATACCAACGTACCAAGCTCGTAGCGCACAAACCGCACGGTGGTCAGCAAGCTATCCTGAGCGGCAGTTGTTTGTTCGTAGCCCTCTTGCCAGACTCCGGTGCCTTTCTCCGGCTTCACCGATACGTAAGAGGGGACGCAAGCCGGGACCGTAGCCATACCAGCCAGCACAAATAAGAGTCGAAGTGCTTTCATCAGGCGGGGAGAATTAAGGCAAAAGCTACCCGCCGGTCATAGCCTTCTAGAGGTCAGCAGGAAGCTTTAATTCGCCGACATTATTTGTGCCAAACTCCCACGTGCGGCGCACTGCGGCCCGTGGCACTGCCCCAAATACGTGCGCGAAATGCTCTTGCCGGCTTTCCACCCACTCCCGCTCCACCCGCACTCCAGCGGCCGCCAGCGCGTCTTCGTCTATTTCTAATAGCACTAGGTCTTGCCGGCCGGCATAATAGCGCCGTGCCGTTTCCAACACCTGCCCACGCTCCGAACAATGAATAAACCCTTCCGCCGCCAAATCGGCGCTGGCGAAAAAGCCGGTCTGCTGCGCCTGCTCCCAATCCCCCGCCTCAGCAATTCGATAAAGCATCTTATGGGTAATGAAGAATGAGGAAGGAAGAATTGAGTCGTTTAATAACCCAGACTGAGAATGAAGAATGGGCCATTCAACGCTAGTAGTCGTTGAACGGCCCATTCTTCATTTAAAATCTACGCTTTCCAGAGTTCCTGCTGCACGGCTTTGCCTACCGTGATGACGAGGCGCGTGGGGTTGGGAACGAGGGTGAGGCGGGCTTCTTTGCCGGGGTATTTTTCGGAGTCCACCCATACGCCTTCCTTGGGCAAGGGCATGCCGCTGGTGGTGGTAACTGGCAAGTAAGCCGTGGGCAGCAGCACGTCGGTATCGGACTTGATATCGGCGTGAACTTTCTCGATGGCAGCTTCTAAGAACGCGCCGTACTCATCGTTGAAATCGTCTTCCAGATCGTGCAGTTCCTCTTCCACATCGTCGTAGCGGGCATCATCGTACGACATGTCTTGCAGGGCTTTCTTCTTTTCGATCAGCGTAACGAGGGCGCGGTTCAGCTCTTCCAGGTTCATAGGGGCTAAGCAATGGGTGTGGCTACAAAGGTGGAGAGGATTCGTTGCATTTTCGTGCGCGGTTCCCGCTGCCGCCCCAATTTTACGAAGGAAGCATGAATCAATCATCCACTGGTCGTAGCTACGCGCTGGTTACGCTGGCCGTTGCTGCCTGGGCACTCAATTTCCACTTGGCCGTGCCGGTGTTGCGGTTTGTGCCGCCGCTGGCCGGGGCCGCACTGCGCTACGCGGTAGGTGGCGCGGTGCTGCTGGGTATAGTAATGGCGACTGGCGGCTGGTCGTGGGCGCGAATACGGGCGCACTGGTGGGGAATAGTCGTGGTGGCGGGCTCGGGGGTGTTTCTGTTCAACTACGCCTTTTTTGAGGGTTTGCAGTACACTTCGCCCGTCAATGCCACGCTCATCATCGGCCTGAACCCCGTCACGACGATGCTGCTGGCTACGCGCATGCTGGGCACGCGCCTCACGCGGCGGCAGTGGCTAGGCGCGGCGCTTAGCCTGGCGGGCGTGCTCATCGTTATTTCCAAGGGCAGCTGGGCCACGCTCAGCAGCCTCAGCTTCTCGCGCGGCGACTTATGGTTTCTGCTCGCCAACCTGGCTTTTGCCTTCAACCACGTCTCGGTGCGGCGCTTTCTGCCCACGCTGCCCGCCCTCGAAACCACCACCGTTACAGCGTTGCTGGGGCTGTTGCTGCTGGCCGTGCCCGCCGCGCCGGCATTGCTGGCCGCCCCCTACGCCACGTTTCCGGTGCTCGGCTTCTGGCTGCCGCTGCTCGTGATGGGCGCTTTCGGCACCGCCATCAGCTACATCTTCTGGAACCGCGGCCTCGTGCACATCGGCCCCGATAAAGCGGCGCTGTTCATGAATCTGGTGCCGGTCTTCTCGGTGCTCATCGCCCTCACCTACGGCGGCACCGTTACGGCCCCACAGTTGGCCGGTGGGGCCGTGGTGCTCACGGGCATTCTGGTGGCGCAGCTAGGAGGCCGCCGCAAATCAGCGCCTCAGCCTTCGTGAGCGTTTAGTTTTCTCCCTCGGTAACCCTCAAACCCTCCTCGACGGTCACGAAACACCCTTCGACTACGCTGCAACACCCCTTGGCTGAAGCAAAACACCATTCCGCCATCATGAAACACCCTTTGGCTACAGCAAAACAGCATTCGACCATTACGAAACACCCCTTGACTGAAGCAAAACACCTCTTGACCAATCGGAAACACTATTCGACCAATTGAAAACACCCCTTGGCAAATCGGAAACACCATTCGACCAATCGAAAACACCCCTTGACTAAGGTGAAACAGTCCTCGACTGTCACGAAACACCATTCCTCGCTCCCACTTTCCACTATTGAGAGCCATAATCGAAAAACAGTGGAGCGGGAATGATTTCCCCTGAAACTGTATTTTTACCCACGTATCCACCTCCCACCCGCAATTTCTCCGCCCATGGAAACCATGACCTCGCCCGCCGTGCAGGCTCAGCCCGCCCAGGACTTTCTGCCCCTCAACGGCACCGACTACATCGAGTTTTACGTCGGCAACGCCAAGCAGTCGGCCTACTACTACCAGGCCGCGTTTGGCTTTGAGCTGGTGGCCTACTCCGGCCCCGAAACCGGCGTCCGCGACCGGGCCAGCTACGTGCTGCAGCAGAACAAAATCCGCTTCGTGCTCACCACCTCCCTCCTCCCCGACTCCGACATCACGCGCCACGTGGCCCAGCACGGCGACGGCGTAAAGGTGATGGCCTTATGGGTGGACGACGCCCGCAAATCATTTGAAGAAACCACTAAGCGCGGCGCCAAGCCTGCTTTCGAGCCCTATACCATCAAGGATGAGCACGGCTCCGTAACGCTGGCCGGCATCTACACCTACGGCGAAACCATCCACACCTTCGTGGACCGAAGCAATTATAGCGGGCCCTTCCTGCCAGGCTTCGTGGCCAAATCCAGCGGCATTCCGCAGGGCAATCCGGTGGGCCTGCAAGTGGTAGACCACTGCGTGGGCAACGTAGGTTGGGGTGAAATGAACCAGTGGGTGAAGTTCTACGAGGACGTGATGGGCTTCAAGCTGCTAATCACCTTCGACGACGACGACATCTCCACCGAGTATTCGGCCCTCATGAGCAAGGTGGTCAGCAACGGCAACGGCTTCGTGAAATTCCCCATCAACGAGCCCGCCGAAGGCAAGAAAAAGTCGCAGATCGAAGAGTATCTCGACTTCTACCACTCGCCCGGCGTGCAGCACATGGCCCTCATCACCAACGACATTCGCACCACCGTAACCGAGCTGCGCCGCCGTGGTGTAGAGTTTCTGCAAGTGCCCGCCACCTACTACGACGACCTGCTGGACCGCGTCGGCCACATCGACGAAGAGCTGGAAAGCCTCAAAGCCCTCAACCTGCTCGTCGACCGTGACGATGAAGGCTACCTGCTCCAGATCTTCACCAAGCCCGTCGAAGACCGCCCCACCGTCTTCTTCGAAATCATCCAGCGCAAAGGCGCCAAGAGCTTCGGCAAAGGCAACTTCAAAGCCCTCTTCGAAGCCATAGAGCGCGAACAAGCCCTCCGCGGCAACTTATAGGCCTTCTCTGAATAACAAAAAGCCCCGCCACGTGAGGTAGCGGGGCTTTTTGTTATTCAGAGAAGGCCACAGTTAGAGCCAGCGCTATGGCTAGAAACTAGCTCCCCTCCTTTTTGAAGGAGGGGTGGCCGAAGGCCGGGGTGGTTGATGTCGTTGCTGATGTTGTTTAGTGGCAACGTCATACCTGGTATTCCACGCACAAGCGGCAACGAAGCTCATGTTTGCTTGAAGTGGTTGGCGCCTAACAATTACAACCCAACGAGCCGGTATTGCGGCATATGCTCTAGCCCCGGAGGGGCGGCATATCGGTAGAAGAACTACTGTAACAGTAGATAAAGCCCCCTCGGGGCGACACTAAATCGTTGAACGGTTTGTGTCGCCCCGAGGGGGCTTTAAAACAATATTTCGGGCCACCAGGGCTACCGATATGTCGCCCCGCTGGGGCTAGCCTGTAAGATTATTAAAACTCTGCCACGTCAGCACGCGAGATGCTTCGGCTAACGCCTCTGCGGAACGCTCCTCTTTCCTGCCCTACTTCAGCGGCGCCGTCGTCAGGGGCGTAACCGGCGTGGTGGCCGGAATGCGGCCTTGCTCCCGCGGCATGGATACGTTGGGCAGGCGCGGCAGCACGTAGCGGGCAAAGTAGTCGGCCTCGTCGAGCAGCGGGTAGCCGGAGAAAATGAAGGCGCGGAAACCCATGTCCATGTAGCGGTTGATTTTCTCCACTATCTGGTCCGGGTCGCCGACGAGGGCGCCGCCAGCGCCGGAACGGGCCTTGCCAATGTCGGTCCAGAGCAGTGGCTCCACGAAGCCTTCCATGTCGGCGTGCTCACGCAGCTGGTTCTGGCGGTGCACCCCCATCGACCACGAATCCTGCGCCCGGCTCTTGATTTCGGCCCCTTTCACCGCATCGAACTTCGACATCAGCTTCTTGGCGTAGGCGCGAGCCTCGTACTCCGTTTCGCGCACAATCACGTGGATGCGCAGGCCAAAGTCGATCTGCCGGCCGTGGCGGGTGGCGCGGGCGCTCATGTCCTGCATGGTTTCGTAGAGCATTTCCTCCGTCTCGGGCCACATCAGGAACATGTCGCAGTACTTGGCGCACACCTCGCGGGCGCCTTCGGAAGTGCCCCCGAAGTACAGCAGTGGCCCGCCGTTCTGCTGGTAAGGCTTGGCCGGGTCCGAAGGCATATCGAACTGGTAGAGCTCGCCCTTGTGCACGATGCGCTCCTGCGTCCAGGCTTGGCGCAGAATTTCGATGGTCTCGGCGCAGCGCTGGTAGCGCAGCTCCGGGTTTTCGCGCAGGCCGGGCAGGTCGGAGTTGATGATGTTGATGGTGAGTCGGCCTTCGAGCATGTGGTCGAGCGAGGCCAGGGCGCGGGCCAGCATGGGCGGGTGAATTTCGCCGGTGCGAATGGCCGTGAGCAGGTTGATGCGCGAGATCTGCGGGGCGATACCCGCCGCAAACGTCATTACATCCTGACCCACGGTGTAGGAAGTGGGGAGCAGAATATTAGAGTAGCCCAACTGCTCGGCGCGCAGTGTGATGTCGCGGCAGTGGGCCCAGGAGCTACGGTAGGCGCCGTCGAGCACGCTCAGGTACTGCGTGTCGCCGCCGCAGAGGTCATCAAACCAGGAAATTTCGGCCACCCGCTGCGGAGTACGAACGGGCACGGTGGTAATGGGCAGGGAAAGGGACATTGGTTGATGTGCTGATTTCTTGATGTGCTGATGTGCTGATGTGCTGATGGGTTGGAGTCGCCCGTTTTGGCAGTTAAGGTTTTACGGTTTCGGGGAAATACGCGGGGCGGGGGTGGTTTTTTTGCGCGTCAGAAAATACAAACCTAGTCCCACCACGGCGGCAATACCGACGTCGCGGGCTTCGTGGGCGGCGCTGTTGGAAAGCAGCCACAGGCACAGCCCCACGCACAGTACCGCCACCGCCCCGCCGCCCCACACCTGGAAAGGCGCTGGTGACGCCGGGTGCCGGCGACGCAGCACGGGCAGCGCCGCGCAAGTCAGGGCAAAGTAAGCCAACCGGATGATGGTGCTGAGCGTGAGCGCGTAAATAAAGGTGCCGGACACGGCCAGCGCCAGCTTCAGGCCCGCCGACACCAGCAGGGCCACGTGAGGCGTGCGGTAGCGCGGATGCAAACGCCCAAACACCGCCGGAATCTGTCCCCGCTCCGCCAACGCAAACAGCAGACGCGGCCCTGTGAGCATAAGCGCATTGAGCGTACCCAGCGCCGTCAGCAGCGCCGCCACCGCAATAAACGCTCCCCCGGCCGGCCCCAGAAACTGCTGGCTGGCATCGGCCAGCGGCCTTTCGGAGGTGGCCAGGCCAGGCAGCGTCCCGATGCACACCACCTGCACCGCCACGAACAGCACCGCCACGGTGGCAATGGCCGTGAACAAGGCAAACGGCACCGTGCGCTGCGGCTGCTGAATCTCGCCGGCCGGAATGGCGGCCACATCGAAGCCCGAGAACGTGAAGATGAGCAGCAAGGCGGCACCGGAAAAGCTGGTATAGGTGGGCGGCACGGCAAACGAAAACGCCTGCCAGTCCACGAAAAACAGCCCCACCACCGCAAACAAGCCTAGCACCAGCAGCTTGCTCACCGTGAACAGATTGTTGACCAGCGAAGCCGTCCGCACGCCCACCCAGTTGATGGCCGTCAGCCCGCCTACCAACGCCGCCATCAGCCCAAACCGGGGCCAACCCTGCGCCACGGCGGGCCAGAAGTAGGCGGCGTAGCTCACGAGTAAGTTGCAGATGGAAGCGAAGCTAGCCAGGCGCGAAAGCCACAGCAGCCAGCCTACCTCAAAACCTACCAACGGTCCAAACGCCTCCCGGGCGTACAAATACGGCCCGCCCGTACCGCTAAAGCGGCTGCTGACTTCGGCGAAGCACAAAATAATGAGCGTGACCACCACCGCACTCACCCCGTACGCCACTAGGCTGTAAGCCCCTACCAGCGCGTATAGCTTAGACGGCAGCCCCAGAATGCCGGCCCCAATGGTGATGTTGATGATAAGGGCCACGAAGTCCCAGCGGCGAATGCCGCGGACCAGGCCCGCGGGCGTAGCAGCAGTTGTGACGGGAACGGGCATGCAGAAGCTTGTAGAGACGAAAGACACGTGGCGCGGCCACCATTCCGAGCAGGCTGGGCTAGAAACGGCAACAACAACACAGACTCTTTTTCGAAACTCCAGAAAGCGGCATGCGGAAGCGGAGCGCCGTAAAGCAGGAGGAATAGCGCCCAAAACAGGCTTCCTAAGCAGCGGCTCCACGGCAAATATAGGCGGCGCGGCCCGCTTGCGCACCCGGCAGCGACGCGGTCGGCCCAACGCCCAATCGCCCCGACCACCGCAATGAAGCGGCCGCCGGGGCGACGACTCCGGCGCCGCGCAGGCCCGGAGTAAAAGAGCAAACCATGAGCCGCCAACTGACCGGCTTTCGCGCACCCACCTACTTGGCGCAAAAGACTCCGGCCCGGCATCTGCCCCGCCTCCTCACCGTGCAGCGGCTCGGCAACGGGCTGGCGGCCCAGGTTTGAAGAGTTAAAGCAGTTTTGCAAGTTTTGCAAGTCTGTGCCGTACCACTCCATAGCCCAGGGTTTAAACCCTGGGCTAGGTAGGGCTTTAGGTCAGCACACTGTTTGGAAGAATGCTTTAGTTGGCCGTGAGAGCGGCTTGCTCACCACGCGAGCGAACCTGCTGCACGATGGTCCAGGCGCCATCTATTTCGAGCAGACCCAGAAAATCGACGGTAGACTGGCCAGCCTCGCCGCTTTCTACCCGTGCGATGGCGGCCGTGCCCTGCACGTCGATGAACACGATTTTACCTAGTGCCCGCGGCGTTTGAGCGGCCTGGGCGGGCTGCGCCACGAGGGCTCCGCGTCGCACGCTCAGCAGCTGGGCCTGGGGCAGCAGGTTTTTGGCCACAGCCACCGAATCGGAGCGGGCCCGGCCGAGCAGGTAGTCGCCGAGGGTTTGCTCGATGCGGGCCAGCTGGCACTTGGTGTGGGCGGTGAGGCGCTGGCCGAAGGAGGCCGTGGTGGAGGCGAGCAGCAATACGCCTAGTAGGAAGGAAGCTTTCATGATCTTGAATTCAGAGGTTGATGGGAGACTGATTGAAAAGGCACTGCCGGAAACAGGAGTGCCGGCCGGAGGAGCATGGGTCTGAAGCATATGGGAAGTCGTTTACTTGAACTGGCACAAAGGTGAAGGACCCGCTCACGCCAGAAAAGCGAAACGTTTTCAGCCTCATGGTGAAGAAATTTCAAGGTCGAACTTGGCCCAACTCACGAGCTGGCCGGTTTACATTTGCGCACCAGCTACCCCTCATGGAAATAAGACACCTGCGCCTCGTGCGGGCCATTGTAGAAGACGGCAGCCTCGCCAAGGCCATCGACACGCTGCACCTGACGCCTAGCGCCCTCAGCCACCAGCTCAAGGAAGCCGAGCAGCAGCTCGGCGCCCAGATTTTCTACCGCATCAACAAGAAGCTCGTGCTCACGCCCGTCGGCGAAAAGCTCCTGCGGGCCGCGCACACCATTCTGGCTGAGCTGGACCGGGTGCAGGCCGAAATCAAGGAGCTGATGGGTGGCGAAATCGGTCAGATCCGGCTCAGCACCGAGTGCTACACGAGCTACCACTGGCTGCCGGGGCTGCTGAGAAACTTCCGCCAGGAATACCCGCACGTGGAGATAGTGCTCAACATCGAAGCGACCCAACAGTCGTTTGCGCGGGCCCTGCTCAGCGGGCAGGTGGACGCCGTTATCACCAGCAACCCCATCGACGACCCGAATCTGGAGTACGTGGAGCTGTTTCAGGACGAGCTGGTGGCCGTGGTGCCCGCCGGCCACGCCTGGGCCGCGCGGCCTTACGTCACGGCCGAAGATTTCCGGGATGAGAGCCTGATCATCTATTCGCTGCCACTGAGCTCCGTCACGGTGTACCAGCAGGTACTGGAGCCGGCAGGCGTCACGCCGCGCAAGGTGCTGCCGGTGCCTTTCACCGAAGCCGCTATGGAGCTCACCAAAGCCGGCATGGGCGTGAAGGTGATTGCGGCCTGGGCGGTCCGGCCCTACCTGGCCTCGGGCGAGCTGCGCGCCGTGCGCATTAACTCCACGGGCCTGCACAAGCGCGAGTACGTGGCGCGACTTAAAAACAAGAAACAGCCCCTGTTCTTCGACTGCTTCATCAACTCGCTGAAGCAGGAAATGCAGTTCGACAACGTGCTCATCTAAGCACCTAAGTTGTTTCTACTGCGCCTTAAACCAGCCTCATGTCTTCCGAATTCCGCTTTCTTTTCCTACTCGCCAGCCCCCGCGAAGCCGGCAACAGTGAAATCCTGGCCCGCCACGCGGCGGGCTCTTTACCGGCTACCGCCGCACAGCGTTGGCTACGGCTAGATGACCATCCGCTGCCGCCCTTCGAGGACCTGCGCCACGCGCCGGCGCCCGGCACCTATCCCGCCCCGGAAGGGGCCGCCGCCACGCTGCTCGAAGCCACGCTCTGGGCCACCGACATTGTGGTAGTAGCACCCCTGTACTGGTACGCGCTGCCCGCCCCCGCCAAGCTCTATTTCGACCATTGGAGCGGCTGGATGCGCGTCCCGGACCTCAACCTCCGGCCCCAGCTAGCCGGCAAAACGCTACACGCCATCGTGAGCAGCAGCGGCGATGCCCCCGAAGCCCAGCCCCTGCACGACATGCTCCGCCTTACCGCCGACTACATGCGCATGCACTGGGGCGGTATGCTGCTCGGCAACGGCTCCGCCCCCGGCGACATCCGCCGAGACACTGTAGCCTGGCAAGCCGCCACAACTTTTCTGTAGAAGTGCCGCCATCGGCCGCTGCTTAGGAGGCGGGCTCGCTATTCGGTCTTTGGTGAGCGAGTTCGCGATTATCAAAGCACGACTTCAAATGAGGAGTACCTTGCGAAAAAAATATTCAAGGGCCCTCCAAAATTGGAGGGCCCTTGAATATTTTTTTCGCAAGGTACTCCTGGGATAAGCTTCTGCTGGAGTGGATGGCCCTGTGCCAAGCGCGACGCGGCGTATGGCGCACTGCCAATTTTTACCTTATGGGAGGTCGTGTTATACAAACCTAGAGCCGCTAGGAAGCTGCTTCGCAATATGGGTGAGCGGGTAGCATTAGTCAGGGCGGTGGAAAGCCGCCTGCCCGGTACGCGACATGCTTTGATCCTGCTTTACTAGGACGGGCTCAATGGCAATTTTTGAATAAAATTTGGGCGTTTGAGGAATGCGGCTTTACCTTTAGCCCATCAATTCTTTCCCCACAAAGGATTGTTTTTATACAGAGGCGTGGAGAGACAGGCTCTATGAAACGCCGGCAACCCTCGGATCATCCGAAACGGTGCCAACTCCTGACCATATAAAAACACGTTGCTGTGGACACCTCCGCCAACAATTCTGCTCACCTTTTTTGCTTTGTGGCTACGCCGCAAATGAGCTATGCCCAAGCCGCCGTCTGTAGCACGGAGGTAGTGGGTTGTTGTTGCTGATCCACTCCTCCATTTCCGGCTGCCGTGGGTTCCGCACCTCCTCGTTCGGGAGCTAATACATGCGCGGTCTTAAGGCTTGGGCTCTGCTATTGGCGGTAGCATATATGCTCCGCCCAACCGGCCTGAATCTTCTCGGCTCTGGTGTACCCTCTCGAAACTGAGTGCGGCTTTATCCCGCGTTCTGGCTGCGCCCTAACCGTTTCACCGACGAGTTAGCTATCTTTCCTTCCCTCCCTCTTTCTGTATTTCTAGCCGCCAGCACGCTGTCGGTGGCTCAACCTTCTTGCACATGAACAAACTATATCTCTTCGCGTTGCTGACGCTACTTTTTGCCTGGCCGACTCAACTGCTGGCGCAAGCCCAAACGGCTACCATAACCGGCCGCGTGACGGACGCGGGCACGGGGGCCGGCCTCACGGGCGTAAACGTGGTAGTGAAAGGCACACGCACCGGCACGGCTACCGACCGGGAGGGCAATTTCAGCATCAACGCAGCATCCGAAAGCGTGCGGCTGGTGTTCAGCCTCATCGGCTACCAGTCGGTGGAGCGCGAGGCTGCGGCTGGCACGCCGGTGAGCGTGGCACTGGCCGAAGGCGGCGTGCTGACGCAGGAAGTGGTGGTGTCGGCGAGCCGGGTGCCGGAGAGCATTTTGAAGTCGCCGGTGACGGTGGAGAAGCTCGATGCGCGCAGCATTCGGGAGACGGGTGCGGCTAACTTCTGGGACGCCCTCAACAATGTGAAAGGCGTGGACCTGGGCACGCAGAGCATCAACTTTAAGTCGGTGAACCTGCGCGGGTTTGGGGCCAACAACAACACCCGCGTGGTGCAGTGGCTCGATGGCATGGATACCCGCTCGCCGGGCCTGGGCTTCGGTTTCGGCAACGTGGCCGGGGCTTCGGAGCTGGATATCGACAATATAGAAGTGGTACCCGGCGCGGCTTCGGCCCTCTACGGCCCCGACGCCCTCAACGGCATCGTGCTCACGACCACCAAGGACCCATTTGAGTACCAGGGCCTGAGCGTGCAGATTCGCAACGGCCTCAACAACGTGAACTCCTCGGCCGTCGACAACCCCACGCTGCTCACCGACTACGCCATCCGCTACGCCAAGTCGTTCAACGACCGGTTTGCCTTCAAGGTGAATGCCGCTTACTTCGATGCCACCGACTGGGTTGCCAACGACGCGCAGGACCGGCGCGACCGGGGCCGGGCGGCCGGCTTCGAGCCCGGCACCCGCGACACCAACCCGCTCTACGACGGCCTGAACGTTTACGGCGACGAATTTGCCAACGCCATCACCATCGACAACGCTATTTCGGCGACTTCCGCGCTACGCGGCACGCGCGTAACGCGCACCGGCTACCGGGAGCAGGATTTGCTGGACACCGACGCCGAGAACCTGCGTTTGGGAGGCGCCCTGCACTACCGCATCACCGATAAGCTGGAAGCCATTGGCTTGGTGAACTACGGCAAAGGCAACCTGATTCAGACCGCTGGACAGCGCGTGTACTACCCCGATTACGAGCGGACTCAGGCCAAGCTGGAGCTGCGCGCCGACAACTTCTACCTGCGCGGCTACACCACGCAGCAAACGGCCGAAGGCTACGGCACGGGCACCGTAGCTCGCGCCCTCAATAACGCCTACAGCTCCAACACCACCTGGGCCAAGGACTACGTGGCGGCCTACGACGGCCAGGTGCCCGGCATAACGGCTGCCAACACGGCCGTGGCCCGCGCCTACGCCGACCGGAACCGCCTGCAACCCGGCACGGCTGCCTTAAACGAAGTAAGGAACACCGTCGCCAACACGCTCAACACGGAAGGCGGGGCCCGGCAGGTTGAAAACTCCGACCTGTGGCACGCGGAAGGCATGTACAACTTCAAAAACCAGTTCCAGTTCGTGGATTTGCTGGTGGGCGGCCACTTCCGGCGCTACAACCTCGAATCGAACCGCACACTGTTTCCGCTCGATGCCGAAGGGAAAGAATATACGGTGGAGGAATATGGCGGCTACGTCCAGCTGGCCCGCACCTTCCCACTGGCCGAGGACTTGAGCCTACGCCCCACCTTCGCCGCCCGCTACGACAAGAACGAGTATCTTGACGGCGGCTTCACGCCTCGCGGCTCGGCGGTGCTGACCTTTAAGACGCACAACCTGCGCGGCTCCTACCAAACGGCTTTCCGCAATCCTTCGCCCGGCAACTTGTTCGCCTACAATATCACTCCTACTGGCCTGAGCGAGCTAGGCGGCACCGAGCTGATTGCCAACCGCGCCAACCTCTTCGACAACCCAGCTTACACCGAAGCTTCCGTGCTGGCCTATCGCACCAGCAGAAACCCAGCCGATTTGGTGCAGTACACGCCAAAGGTCATCGAGACCGAGAAAATAGCCACCTGGGAAGTGGGCTATAAGTCGGTAGTGGCGCAGTCGCTATTCGTGGATGCCTTCTACTTCCACAGCCGCTACTCCGACTTCATTGCCAACCAGAATTTCATTCAGCCCATCAATGGCAACGTAACGGACCTGGCTGAGCCTCAAACCTCCATCCGCTACCAAATCAACCTCAATAAAGCCGACGAAATTTTGGTGAACGGCGTGGGCCTGGGCGTGGATTATGCTTTCCCGCGCGGCTTCCGCCTCAGCACCAACTACACTTACCAGGAAGGCAAGGACAAGAACACCGGCAAGAAGCTCTCCGACCCCGAAGTGACAGCCAAAGGCCGCAACTTCTTCAACTCGCCCGAAAACCGCACCAACGTATCCTTCAGCAACGCCAAGCTCACTGACCACGTGGGCTTCACCGTCACCTGGCGCTGGCAAGACCGCACCTGGTGGGAGCAAGGTTTCGCCGGCGATACCTGGATTCCCGCCTTCCACACCTTCGACGCGCAAGTTTCCTACCGCCTGCCCGAGCTGAAATCGACCGTGAAACTAGGCGGCTCCAACCTCTTCAACCGCTACTACAGCCAGGGCTACGGCCTACCGCAAGTCGGCGGCCTGTACTACGTGTCCGTGGTGCTGGAAGACCTGCTGAAGTAGGGCCTCGGGGCCTCACCCCCTAGCCCCCTCTCCTAGGGGAGAGGGGGAACTAGCTTTAAAGCTAATTTCTAGCATCCCTCCTTTTTGCAAGGAGTGGTGGCCGCAGGCCGGGGTGGTAAAAATCGTTGCACGACTACTAACACTAGCCTTCTAATTCACTTAACCCACCCGCTCATCAACCACCCCTAGCCCCTCCTTGAAAAAGGAGGGGAACTAGAATCTAGCTTAGAACTAGTCCCCCCTCTCTGAAGGAGAGGGGGCTAGGGGGTGAGGCTCCCACCATGCTCAAATCCCTAACTACTTTCGACGTCGTCGTGCTGCTGTTCTTTCTGGCCCTGATGCCGTTGACGGGGCTGTTGTTCAGCAAGAAGGACACTTCCGAAAATTACTTTCTGGCGGGCCGGTCGTTGCGGTGGTGGCAGGTGGCGGGGTCCATTTTCGGCACCAACGTCAACTCCTTCCACCTGATCGGGATGCTGGGCATTGGCTTTTCGGTGGGCCTGGCGCAGAGCCATTATGAGGTGCTGGCGCCGGTGGGCGCGCTGCTGCTGTGTTACGCGTTTCTGCCCGTGTACCGGCGGCTGCGCATTTTCACGTTGTCGCAGTACCTGGAATACCGCTACAACTCGTCGGCCCGGCTGCTGTATACTATTCTCATGATTACGCTCATCGTGGTGCAGCTGGTGGCCGGGTTTTACATTGGAGGGCGCACGTTGCGGTTTCTGCTGCTGGGCACTCCCCTGGAAATCACCTACGTGCAGGGCATCATGCTCATGGCCCTCGTCACGTGCAGCTACACCATGTTCGGCGGCCTCAACTCCATCGTGGCCACCGACAATCTGCAATCCGTCATGATGCTGGCGGCGGGCCTCATCGTGGCGGGCCTCACCTTCGCGCAGCCCGAAATTGGCGGGTTGAAAGGGTTGCTGGCGTTGGATGCCACCCTACCGCCCGCTGCGCAAAAGCTGCACCTTTACTTGCCTACTAATCATCCTGATTTGCCGTGGTCGGGCGTGTTTTCGGGGTTGCTGGTGTTGCACTTGTTCTACTACTGCAACAACCAATACCTGGTGCAGCGCACCCTGGCCGCTACCACCGACAACGAGGCCAAGCTCGGCATCATCGCGGCGTCGTTTCTCAAGCTGCTGATTCCGTTTTTCTCGGTGGCCTGCGGCGTGGCGGCGGCGCACCTGTTCCGGCTGCGCTTCGGCGGCCTGCACAACATTCTGCCCGACGACGCCTTCTTGCAGCTTATTGCCACGGTCGTTCCGTCGGGCTATGGCCTCATCGGCTTCATCCTGGCCGGCCTGTGCATTGCTACGTTTTCGTCCATTGATTCGATGATGAACGGGGCCACCACGCTTGTCAGCATCGACGTGTACAAGAAGTATATGAACCCCGAAGCCAACGACCAGCAGATGATTCGGGTGGGCCGCATCACCATTGGCATCATCGTCGTGATTACGGCTCTCCTTGCCATTCTGACTTACAATCCCACATCCACCGGCAACTTTTTCCTGAGCGTTTCGAGTCGGGGCTCCTACTTCACGCAGGGTATTGTGGTGGCGTTTCTGCTGGGCATCTGGTGGCGGCGGGCGTCGGCGGCGGGGGCCTTGGCGGCGCTGGTGGCCGCGCCGTTGTTTGCGTTTGGCTTCGAGGCACTTTACAACGCTGAACTCGGTTCGATACCTTCCGTGGCGGCCCTGTTTGGTCCCAAGCTCAACTTCATGCACCGCGTTTTCCTGACCATCGTGTTTGCCCTGCTCGTGCACCGCACCGTGAGCGTACTCGTCCCCGACCGTGCCCGCGAAGTCAGCCCCGACACCCTGGCCCCGGCCCTGCCCTGGCGCTATCTGCTGCTGTTCGTGGCGCTGCAAGCTGGCTTTCTTGGCTTGGTGCGGGCGGCCGTGCTGCCTAGCGCGGTGGCGGGCCTGCTGAGCGGACTAGCCACGCTAGGCCTGTTCTGGTGGGCGTTGCGCGGCCGTACCACCGGCCACCTCTGGCGCGACAATCGCCTTTACGCCGGCGTGCTGTGCGGCGTGGTGGTGGCGCTGCTCTACAGCTTCCCTTGATAACTCCGTGCCGCCGCTAAATAGTGAGCGACGCTGTTCTACCGTTTCTTTCTTACCTCTCACTGCACTTTCATGTCTGCTTCCCCCAAGCCCATCGGCATCTATTACGAACACCCGGAGTGGTTCAAGCCTCTGTTTGCGGAGCTGGACCGGCGCGGGCTGCCCTACGAAAAGATTGACGCTGCTTATCACCTCTTCGACCCATCCGAAGAGGAAAGCCGCTATAGCCTGGTTGTCAACCGCATGAGTTCTTCGGCCTATCTGCGCGGGCACGGTCAGGGCATTTTCCACACGGCGGGTTTCCTCACCCACCTAGAGCGTGTGGGTGTGCGTGTTATCAACGGCACCGTGGCTACCAGCATTGAAACCAACAAAGCGCGGCAGCTCGATTTGCTGGCCGGGTTGGGGCTGAAGTTTCCGAAGTCGCGCGTCGTGAACCACGTTTCGCGCATCCCCGACGCGGCCAAAGAGCTAAGCTTCCCGCTGGTGGTGAAAGTGAACATCGGCGGCAGCGGCGCGGGCATCGTGCGCTTCGACACGCCGGAAGGCTTGCAGGCGGCCATAGATGCGGGTCAAATTGACCTCGGCATCGACCAGACGGCCTTGGTGCAGGAGTTCGTGACGCCCCGTGACGGCCACATCACCCGCGTCGAAACGCTGAACGGCAAGTTCCTCTACGCCATGAAGGTGTACACCACCGGCACCAGCTTCAACCTCTGCCCCGCCGAAATCTGCCAGATTCCCGACGAGCCCACCAACGAGGGCGACTTCTGCCTCACCGAAGCGCCCAAGAAAGGCATTCAGGTGGAAGCTACCACGCCGCCCGCCGAGGTAATTGAGGCCGTGGAGCGCCTGGTGGCCGCCGCCAAAATCGACGTGGGCGGCATTGAATACTTAGTAGATGACCGCAACGGCGACGTGCTGTTCTATGACATCAACGCCCTCTCGAACTTCGTGGCCGACGCCGTGAACGTAGTTGGCTTCGACCCCTACGCCCGCCTGGTAGACTATCTGGAAGAGCAATTGGAATTTACTACCATACTAGCGTAGATACTTATGTACATCAGCACAGAAACCCTAGAGCAAACGGATTTAAGGCTACGGGAAGTAATTCGAACCGCTGCATTCAAGCTATACCAAGCACCGTATGCTTTCAAGGAAATGCCACTGGATGATGTTCAAGTAACGCCCGAGACGCTAGCTATTGTGCGCGACGACAATGTGTGGAGCGCGTTGGTGCCCGCTACGACAGAAGCAGCCGAGATATTCACTCTCTTCCGTTTCCATTTTCAGCCGGGCTTTGACAACAGTGGCTTCGTGGGCTGGCTAGCTTCACTTATCAAGCAAGAGATAGGGACTGGCGTTTTTGTCACATGTGGACAAAACTCAACTCAAGGGGGAATTTTTGACTATTGGGGTTGCCCAGTAGCAGTTTCTGAACAAGTAGTAGCATTGATTCACAAGCTAAGAAGTTAGCCAACATGAAGTTCGGATATTGGATGCCCATTTTCGGGGGCTGGCTGCGCAACGTAGAGGATGAGAACATGCCCACCGACTGGAGCTACGTCAAGAAACTGGCGCAGCGCAGCGAGGCCCTCGGCTACGACCTCACGCTCATCGCCGAGCTCTACCTCAACGACATCAAAGGCCAGGAAGCCCCAGCGCTCGAAGCCTGGAGCACCGCCGCCGCGCTGGCGGCCGTCACGGAGCAGCTCGAAATCATGGTGGCCGTGCGGCCCACGTTTCATAATCCGGCCCTGCTGGCCAAGCAAGCCGCCAACATCGACTTAATTGCGCCCGGCCGCTTATCGCTGAACGTGGTATCGTCGTGGTGGCGCGACGAGGCCACCAAGTACGGCTTGCACTTCGAGCAGCACGACGACCGATACGCCCGCACCCGCGAGTGGCTCGACGTGGTGACCAACGTCTGGAAGCAGGATCATTTCAGCTACGAAGGCAAGTACTACCAGGTGAGCGACAACGTGCTGCAACCCAAGCCTGCCAAGGCCCCGTTCCTGTACGCCGGGGGCGAGTCGGAAGCGGCCAAGGACCTGATTTCCACCCAGTGCGACGGCTACGTGATGCACGGCGACTCGCCGGAGCAAATTGGGGCCCGCATTGCCGATATGCGCCGCCGCCGCGAGCAGAAAGGCTTGCCACCGATGAAATTCGGCGTGGCCGGCTACACGATAGTGCGCGACAACGAGCAGGACGTACAAAAGGAGCTGGACCGCATCACCAACGTGAAAGCCTCGGCCGCCGGCTACGACAACTACCAGCAGTGGCTGGCCGGCACGCAGCTAGAGCAGCAAGTGTCGCTGCACGACTACTCGGTGTCGAACCGCGGGCTGCGCACTGGCCTCACCGGCACGCCGGCCCAGATTCAGGACCGGATTGCCGCGTTTGAAGCCGTAGGAGTTGATTTCTTCCTGCTGCAAGCCAGCCCGCAGCTGGAAGAAATGGAGCGTTTCTCGGAAGCCGTGATTCAGGTGTTGGCTTGAGGGGCCGATTTTGCTGTTGGCCGATTCGCGGTTTGGAGGTGCAGTAGCGCGAAGCTCTGGCTTCGCGCATCGTCCGCGCCGCCCAAACGATTGTCGTTCAACGATACGCGAAGCCGGAGCTTCGCGCTACTTCATCCCCAAACCCCACCCCAACTCAGCTTGGCGGTGGGGTTTGACGTTTTATGCGTCGTACCACGCGAAAACCTGTTTTCTTTACGCCCGTTCTTCGCATTCCTACCACGTCCAATTTCTCCCGGCATGGCTCTCCTTCCCGAAATTCAACAGAAAATAAATACCTGGCTTACCGGCAACTACGACGCGGAAACGCAAGCCGAAATCCGCCAGATGCAGGCCCAGAACCAGGAAGATTTCCTGTCCGATGCCTTCTACCGCGACCTGGAATTTGGCACTGGTGGGCTGCGCGGCATTATGGGCGCGGGCTCCAACCGCATGAACCGCTACACGCTAGGCATGGCTACGCAGGGCCTGAGCAACTACCTGCTCCAGCAGTTTCCCGGCCAGGAAATCAAGGTGGCGCTGGCCCACGACTCGCGCAACAACAGCCGGGAGTTTGCCCGCATTGCGGCTGGTATTTTCTCCGCCAACGGCATCACGGTTTATCTGTTTGAAGACCTGCGGCCCACACCGGAACTGTCCTTCACCATTCGTCACCTGGGCTGCCAGAGCGGCTGCGTTATCACGGCTTCGCACAACCCTAAGGAGTACAACGGCTACAAAGTGTACTGGAACGACGGTGCCCAGGTGGTAGCTCCGCACGACAAAAACATCATCCGCGAAGTGGAAGCCATCCACTCCGTAGACGAAGTGAAATTTCAGGCCGATGAGTCGCGTATTCATTTGATTGGGGCCGAAATGGATGCTGCCTACCTCGCCAAAGTGAAGGAGCTGAGCATCAATCCCGCCGCCATTCAGCGCCAGCACGACCTGAAAATCGTGTACACGCCCATCCACGGCACGGGCATTACGTTGGTTCCTAAGGCGCTAGCGGAGTTCGGCTTCACCAACGTGCACATCGTGCAAGAGCAGGCCACCCCCGACGGCAACTTCCCCACTGTACTCTCGCCCAACCCGGAAGAGAAAGTAGCCATGCAGATAGCCCTCGACCAGGCCAAGGCCCTCGACGCCGATATCGTGCTAGCTACTGACCCCGACGCCGACCGCGTGGGCATTGCGGTGAAGAACACGCAGGGCGAATGGGTGCTCGTCAACGGCAACCAAACCGCCGCACTGCTCACTTACTACGTGCTATCGGCGCGGCAGCAAGCCGGCAAAACCACCGACAAGGACTTCATCGTCTACACCATTGTGACGAGCGACGTGCTCGGCGACATTGCCCGCACCTACGGCGTGAAGAGCTACCAGACGCTCACCGGCTTCAAATACATTGCGGGCCTCATTCGGGAGTTGGAAGGCCAGGAAACCTACGTGGGCGGCGGCGAGGAAAGCTACGGCTACATGCTCGGCGACTTCGTGCGCGATAAAGACGCTGTATCGGCCTGCGCGCTGCTGGCTGAAATGGCGGCCGTAGCCAAAGACAACGGCCGCACGCTCTACGAGGAGATGACGCAGATGTATGCCCAATTCGGCCTCTACAAGGAACACCTCATTTCGCTCACGAAAAAGGGCCAGCGCGGCGCCGAGGAAATCCAAGAAATGATGCGCGAGTTGCGCGCCACGCCGCCCGCCACCATTGCCGGCCTGCCCGTAGTGGAGCTGCGCGACTTTAAAACCGGCATCGTCCGCGACCTGCGCACCGGCCAGGAAACGCCCACCGGCCTCGAACCCAGCAATGTGCTGCAATTCATTCTGGAAGATGGCAGCAAAATCTCAGCCCGCCCCTCCGGCACCGAGCCCAAAATCAAGTTCTACTTCAGCGTGAAGCAGCCCCTGTCTTCCCCCACCGACTTCGACCGCGCCGACCAGCAGGCCGGGCAGAAAATCCAGGCCATCATCGAGGATATGCAACTCAAGTAATGAGCGACTCACACGCGCAGCAATACGATGGAAAAGTAAAGTATCTGTTTCCGTCAACGGCCCGGTTTGCCGGCTATGCAGTGTTGGGTCTTGGCGGACTGGCACTGCTCAACACAATAGCGGAGCTTTTTCTGGGTGAAGTCACCGTGCTTCAGCTGCTGTCGGGCCCGCTGTTTCTGGGGCTTGGCTACATCATGGTAACGAGCTATGAAGGCATCACGCTAGATGCTCGCACCAGGCGCTACCGCAACTACAACTGGATTGCCGGTTTCCGCCGGGGCGAATGGGTGCACCTGCCAAATGTGGTTCGTATTACGGTGTCACCCTACAATTCGGCCTACGTTGTAAGCAATGCCATAGCCCCGAGCATGACGGTGCAGCAGCGCGGCCTGTACCGGGTCCTGCTCAGCATCGAAAACTCGCGCGTCGGTATTATTGCGGCTATTGAGAAGCAGAATAAAGCTTTAGCCAAAGCCGAGTTGCTAAAGCAGGTTTTTGGGGTTGAGGTGCTTTCTACGCTGAAAGTTTGATGACTTGGTTGTTTGGCAACTAGCAAATTCTGCAGAGCATAGAAAGCCTCAGCGGCAATTACCAAGGAATATAAACAAGAGCAGCCGCTTCGTGTAAGCTGGCTGCTCTTGTTTTATATAGATCTTCCGCACAGGAGACCAGCATATATTCCACGCAGGGTTAGGCGATGTAAACCCCGCGAGCCCCGCGCATGCTATACCGCAGTTGTAAGAATAAAAGCACTGAGCCCAGTTATTTCATCACTACTGCGGAGTATCTTTGCTCTCGCTCTCGTACCTACACACTATTTTCTGGTGAAATTCTACTTTTTGGCAGCTGTATTTGGGCTGTCCCTTACTACTGCTATAGCGCAACGTTCTGCGAAACAGGACTACGTAGTAATTACTGCCGGCGACACCCTCCGGGGGCAAATTTTGATTTCTAATCGTGGCAGTGGCGCCGTACGATTACGAGAGGCTGGTGCCAAACACACACAATTTGGCCCCACGGAGGCACGCAGCTACGGGGGCGCGGCGGGTGTAATGGGCATCAGTCAAACTGTTGGGCCGCACGGTACGCCGCAGTTTGTGGTGCCTTTGGTGCAAGGACTGGTTAGTCTGTACGCGGGCAAGAATACGCGGGGCGAGAAGAGGTATTTCCTTCAGGTGCCTGATTCTACTTACCTCGTTGAAATACCGCCTCAAAGCGCCCAGCTCACTTTTCATAGGCTGTTGTCGGGCTGCCCGACGCTGGAATTTGGCAGCAATGATATTCAACGGCGCTACCCCATCCGCTACGTTGGGCTGACCCGATTGATAATGGACTACAACAAGTGCGCCCAGCCCCAACGCCCTAGCCGACTGATAAAAAGCACCACTGGCGTCCATATCACCTACGGCGTGAGAGTTGGTATCAACCGCCCAGACTTCGAGCTTTCCAGTGAGGCATATCCTTCTGGCAAGCAAAATACGGGCTACCATGCGGGAATATTTTTGCAAGCTTCCAACAAAACGCGGATTTCTTTTCTGCTGGAGCCCACTTATACCACTTTACGTAGCTCCTACGACCCTGTATTTTACTCCAGAGGACTTTTTTCCTTCACCCGCACGGTCAACATCCAATACGACCAAGTACAAATACCTCTACTCGTACGTTACACCTTCGGCAACGGCTCTATTCATCCTTTCCTAAACGCCGGCGGGCTATATGGCGTTAATTTGAATAACAAGTCGGCTCAAACCGACCGCCTCACTAATCCGCCATTCACTGAAGCTAAACGCTCCATTGACACGCTGGAAGAAAACGCCATTGGGCTGACTTTCGGCGCTGGCACTACCATTCGGTACGCCTTCTTGCCTGAACTGACCTTGGAAGCGCGCTACGACCGGGTACGCTACGGCAACTATATAGAATTCACCCCTGGGCACACTGCCCTGCACCTTGACGTAGGTATAGGCTTCTGAGTATAAGCCGCGTCACTCCGGCCGCTGTTCTTTCTTGGTGCCGAGAATAAACAGAATCAACAACAGAAACGCCGCCACGCCCAGGCTGTACCACGTCACGACGGGCAGGCCGCGGTGGTAAGGCATCTGCTCGGGCGGGTACTTTCCTAGCAGACTCAGCCCCGCAAATAGAATGCTGGCCACTGCTACTGCGGCCAAAATGCTGCGGCTCACCAGTTGGTCGGCTTTGCGCAGGAGCAGTTGGTAGCCGCCTAGCTCCACCCGTACCCGCAGGTCGCCGCGCGAGACCTTGCGCATGATTTGCCGGATATCGGCCGGGAGCGTCTGGATGAGGGCCAGCAGCTGGGTGCCGGTGTACTGGGCTTCGCTGAGTATGTTGTCGGCGGAATACTGCTCCGTGATGATGCGCGCTCCGTACGGCCGCACGAACTCAAAGGTGTTGAAGCGCGGGTGCAGCACCTTCCCAATGCCTTCCAGAATCACGAGGGCCCGCAGAATCAGGAACACGGCTCCGGGTACTTGCAGCTTGTAGTCGTAAATAACGGTTTGCAGCGCGTCGGCCAGGTCCGACATGCTCATGTCCTTTACGTCGAGCGTCGCGAAATCCTCAATCAGCTCACTCAGCGAAGCCTCGAAGGCCCGCATATCCGGAATATCCGACGTGAGGGCTAGGCGGCGGAAGCTCAACGCCATGCTGCGCGGGTCTTGCCGCGCCATCCCAATGAACACGCCCGCGAAGGCATACTTCTGCTGCTTAGTCATCTTGCCCACCATTCCGAAGTCGATGAGCACCAGCGTGCCATCGGGGCGCACGAGTACGTTGCCGGGGTGCGGGTCGGCGTGGAAGAAGCCAAACTCGAATATCTGCGTCAGGTAGATGTCCATGCCGGTTTCCGCCACCGTTTCCGGGCTCAGGTTCCAGGCCAGCAATTGCTCTTTGTCGGTGATTTTGCAGCCACTCACGAACTCAATCACCAGAATGCGCGTGGTGCTTATATCGCGGTAAGGCTTAGGAATGTAGAAGGTCTCGTAGTTCTCGTAGAGCTTGCGAAACTGCTCCATCGAGCGAGCTTCGGAGGTATAGTCCAGCTCCTTGGTCATGCTCCGCTCGAAAGCATCTACTACATCCTGCGGATTGGCTAGGCCCTGTTTGCGCAGAAAACCGGCTGTGAGGCGCACTAACTCGTGCAGCAGCGCCAAGTCGGAGCGGACTTTGTCCTGCACGTCGGGGCGCTGCACTTTCACTACCACTTCCTCGCCGCTCAGCAGCCGCGCCCGGTGCACCTGCCCAATACTAGCGGAGCCCAGCGGCACCTCATCAAACTCCGTGAATACTTCTTCCAGCGGCCGGCCCAGTTCCCGCTCAATAATGCCCTTGGCCACTTGCACGTCGAAGGGCGGCACGTTGCTTTGCAGCTTCTCGAACTCGTCGATGAGGGGCTGCGGAAGCAAGTCGGCGCGGTTGCTCATGGCCTGCGCCAGCTTGATAAAGGTGGGCCCCAGCTCCTCGATAATCATGCGAATCCGCTGCCAGCGAGTGGTTTCGAATACCGCATGCTCACCTTCCTGCCACGAGAGGCGGCGGCTTTGGGGCACCAGCCGCCGCAACGGCGTGGTCGTTACCACATCCTCAAAGCCGTAGCGAATGAGCACTTCGGCCACCTGCCGGATGCGGGTGATGTTGGAAATGGTTTTTTTGAAAATCACGGGCTAAGACGGATGCTGCTACGAGAAAAGAGGATGCTGCCGGAGCAAGAGCAAGCTAGCAAATGGCCCGATTGCTTGGCAGCAATAGAGTAAGCTGTCCCAATCTACGACAAAAGAAACCCCGCCTGCGCGCGGCAAGCGGGGTTTCTGTATATCAGCTACTGCGGACTACGAAAGCGTGCTGCCCGTGCTCGATGTATTGTCGTTAGGGGAAATGGCTTTTTTGGCGGCCGTCTTATTGGCTTTATCAGCCGCAGTGTCGGGGGTCTTTTTAGCGGTGCTGCTAGCCGTCTTGGTTTTGCCGCCCGTGCTGGTAGCAGGGTTGGTTACCGTTTTCTTGGCCGCAGCCGCCTTACCGGCGCCGCTGCTCACATTAGTTACCGAGGCCGTAGAATTCACCGTCGGCTTGCCCGTTGAGACGCTGCCGCTGGCCGACTTGGAGCCGCCTTTCACGCTGCGCTTCAACTCTTCTACTTCCGCATTGGGCGCAACGCCTACGGTTTTCATCATCTTCGCTGCCAGGCCTTGTACTTGCTTTTCCAGCTCCTTGCGCTTGGTTTCGCCGTTTTTACGCAGCTCGTCCATGATCTTAGCGCCTTCCTGCTCCGACAGCTTGCTTTCCTTCACCAGCGCATCAATGGTTTTCTGCACCCGGTCGGTAGTGAGCGAAACGAAGCCAACGCCAGCGTTGACGAATTTTTTAAATAAATCTTCCATGAGGCTGGGGGTTGAGAGGGGGGTGAAAAGTAAAACCGGCAATGCGGACCCGCCCGCCGGAAAAAGTAGTATGCAAGCCGACTACTTGACGCAAACCTACGAAAAGGCAGCTATATAGTTGACGCAGAGGATAAATTTTTTACGGTGGTTAGCTGAGCTGAGTTCATAAACCGACTCTATATTATTTTCTACAAGGATTTTCTCGTTCTCTTCGGCCCTTTTGAAGTCGCTTAGGCGGCTCGCCGCCGCACGTGCAACGGAGCGGCTGGCACGAGAGTGTGCAGCTGTTGGCGGGCAACTTGCAACGCAACGGCGGCAGCCTCCTGCGCTGCCCACACGCCTCGCGTAAACTCGCCCACTTGATTTAGCGCCTGCCGGGCTTCGGGCACGAAGCGCCAAAACAAATGCCACCAGTGCACCAGCCCATCGAACACCTGCAACGTAACGGGCACGCCAGCCGCGCGGGCTTTGCGGCAGAAGTTCTGCACATCATCATGCAGTACCTCGGCATCGGAAATCTGGATGAGGAGCGGCGGCAAATCGTGTAGGCTGGCCCGTACGGGCGAAAGCAGCGGGTGACTCAGGGGCGTAGCATCGGCGTAGAGCGGACCCCAGCCGCGGATTTGTAACGCTTCCAAAATCTGGCTCTCTTCCCGGCAAGCCTGCCGCAGTACCGCCGCTGGCAGCACTAAATCGGTCCAGGGGGAAAGGCCGATGGCAGCGGCGGGCAGAGGCAGTCCGGCATCGCGCAGATTGACGAGCAGCGCCAGGGCCAATCCGCCCCCGGCCGAGTCGCCGGCCACCATAATATCGTGGGGGTGGTAGCCTTCACGCAGCAGCCAATCGTAGGCCAGGCGGGCATCGTCGAGGGCGGCGGGGAACGGGTATTCGGGGGCTTTACGGTAATGAATGGCGAGGGTATTGAGTTGGCAGCGCTGCGCGAGCGAGCCTACCAGTGCCCGGTGCGTATTCAGCGAACCAAGTACGTAGCCGCCGCCATGCAGATAGAGAAGCACGCGCCGGGCAGGTGCTCCCGCCGGCCGCAACCATTCCGCCGCCATGCCCTCAACATTGGCATCCTCAAGAAACACGTTCCAGGGCACAAATTGGAAGAGAGCCGCCGCTTCCGCCACCAACCGAACGGTGGATAACTCGGGACGGTGGCGAGCCACCGGGCCAGTGGCAGCGGCTAATAGCTGCTTGAGCAGCAGATGCTGAATAGAGGGCATTGCAAGGAAATGTGGGAATTGGGCAGGGAGCGGAGCGATATCAGCGGCAGACTTCAATCAACAATAGAAGAATACCACACAACCAAATAGGCAATTGAATAGGCCCACTGGTTGATTTTACGGAGGAGAGCCAGCTAGGATGGATTGTTCTTGGTTTTTTTTCCGATTTGATGATCCTTATACCCTCGAATGGCAATCGGAATCCAGCCTAGAATGGGAATGAAAAACGTGAGCGTAAATGGGTTACGCCACAACATACGCCAATAAGTACCAGGACTGCGCAGATCCAGGTCGAAGTCGCGGCGGCCGTGGTGCAGGTACTGCCGCTCGAACTCCCGAAATAGCGCCGGCCAGGCCCAGGGCAGGAAAAAGGGGAAGTAGCGCCAGTTTTCCTTGATACGCTGCCACAGCTCGCCCCACTTGTAGGGCTGCCGGCCGTATTTGGCTTCGGCCGCATCCATTTCGGCTTGCATTTTCGTCCGCACTTGGTTGGATAAATCCTCGTACTCGGGGCGGGTTAGCTCGTCGTGGGCTTTAGTGGTGAGGTCGGAAGGACGGATGCGCGTGCCGAGCACGAAGGTGAGCTTGGCCGGAAACGCCATGTAGAAAAACCACGGCTGCAACAGCACCAGCAGGATTACCGGCCCCATCGGGATGAAGGGAATGCCCACTTTTTTGCTCAGTCGGTTCACCCATTCCCAGCTGTACGTGTAGGGGTTGAGGTATTCGCCATTGATGGTGTAGAACGGGACGATGTCGGTGCCATGCTGTAGGCCCAAGCGCAGCATGCTAGTGGCTAGGCGCTGGAGCTGATACTTCCGGTTGAACCCCTTCCCAATGCCTGGTACCCCCTCCGGGTACAGCATCAGGTTGTGGTCGTTGTAGTACATCATCGTCTCGAAATTGAGCGTCGTGGCATCCACGCAACCCGCTCTCTTCCAGAAATTCTCCACCAAAAACGGATTCATCAACACCGACTGCGAGAGCATGGGCGCCGAGAGCGGACGCGGCAAGTCCCGGAGGTCGCGCAGGTAGCGCCAGAGGTGCGAAAGGGCCACAATGGCATCCCAGGGAAAGGCCATTCCCGAGTGATTGGAAGCAAAGATGAGCGGCCGGTCGGGGTTGTTGCGTTGCGGATAATTATCGAAACCAACCAGCTCGGAACGAAACCACACCCGGTCCAGCAATTGAAGAATGTTGCGGTCAAGCGTTTCCACGAACTGCTCGTCGAAATAATCGGAGTAGATGTGCTGGTTGGCCTGGATGGCGGCGGGCGGCGGAGGTAGCGCGGCAGACGTCGGGGAAGCCGTGGGCATCGGGCGGAAAAGGGCGAGCGAGAGTGGGAAGTCGGAACGAAGCGCCGGATACCGACGGGCTTCTAATGTAGGCATTTTACCCTCCAACGCAAGAGGATGTTGCTAAAAGCCGCGATGTAGCGTGGGCTTCAGCCCGCTGCTCCTAGTGGTAGAGAAACTAGCGGTTTACTAAGCTAAATGGCGCGGCTAGCAGACGCAAAGGCAACGGACTAAAGTCCGTGCCACAAACAAGGCTATATCTGGCGTTTCAGCCGAACCTGCGCGGTGTACAGCTCGCCATCGGCGCGGCGCAGCAGCAGATACAGCAGCCGGCCGTTGGTAGAGTGCAGAATACGGCTGATTTCGGTAAGACTGATGTTGCTGGCCGGCAGCAGGTTGATGGCCAGCAGTTCATCGTCGGGCTGGATACCGGCGGCGGCGGCGGGCGAGCCGGGATGAATTTTCAGGATGATGTAGCGCCGGTAGTTGGGGCTGGTTGCCAGCAATTCCATCCCGCACATATCGTGCTCGAACGGGTCTCGGAAGAGCCGGTTTGGCCGCAGCCAGAGCGCGTGGTGAGGATAGTCGATGACGAGGTCGAAGCGTTTGAGCAGTTCAAAGCCAATGTTGCCATTGCGCGGCACATCGGCCCGCAGGGCTCCGTTGCTGGAGTCGGGAAACGAGGTGAGCAAGGTATTGAGGCGGTAGCGGCCCAGCTGCATACTGTGCACTCGGCCCAGGTAGCCGTTGATGATGCCGCTCAGGCCGCGGCCCAACTGGGCCCGCAACCGGTCCGAAGGCACTTTCAGGCGCGGATCCGAATTTGTTTCAATCGACAGCGCGTGGCCCGCGCCGGTATCGAGCACCAGCTTCAGAGGCAGCGTTAGAGAATCCTTGACCGTGACAGGCACGGTGAGGTAAGCTTTACGCCGCTGCAATACCAGCGGCACTTGCGCCCAGCGCCGGCCGTGAGGCGGCTTGTAGCGGGCCGGCGCGTGCAGCACCAATTCTGCCGTCGACGGTTCCACGCCCAGCACGAAGCTGCGAAATACATCATACCCCAGAATGCCGTGAATGGGTATGCCCACGTAGCCCGACAAATTGAGCACATCGGAGGAAAGCACCAGAAAAGATAACGACGGCGCCACAATACCCGGCATCGTCACCCGCACGCTATCAGACATATAGGCTTCCAACGGAGCCTCCTCCCCCACCCCCGACACGCGGAACAATTCTCCCCGGCGCAACCGCAACGGAGCCGCCAGGCTTGGGTCGGTGATGAGGGAAGTACCCACGCCGGAATCAAGCAGGAAATTGTACGGCCCCAAGCCGTTGAGGGAGGCTCGCACGATAATCAGGTTGCGCTGAAACTCGAAGGGCAACCGGACTCGCCGCTGCCGAGGGTTCTCGAACCGGAAAGGCAAGTCCTCGGTCGGCTGGGGCTGGGCAGTGGCCTCGTAAGGGCACAACAAGCTCCACAGCAGTAGCCAAGTGGCTCCGGCAAGCCAGGAGCGCAACAGCAAACGGAGGGTACAAAACCAGCAGGCAGGCATAGGGGTGAGAGGGCGGGACGGGAAATATAACCAAAAAACCGCCTCCTCGCTACCCTTATGCGTTTGGCTTATTCCAGTTTTCCGGGCGTTGGCAATTCCCAGGAACCGCGGGGGTCGAAGTGCAGCTGCCCTTGTTGGATGTGCAACGGCGCCGCCAGGTTGTTGTGGTAGAGCTGGCCAGTGCCCAGGCCCTGCGGGAAACCGGGCAACGCGTATTCGCCGGCCAGCTGGCTAATGGCATTCAGGCCGATATTGGATTCCAGCGCCGAGGTCAGCCACCAGCTAATGCCTTGTTCCTCGGCCAACTGCCACCACTCCAGCGCTGCCGCCAAGCCACCAACCAAGGTAGGCTTCAAGATGATGTAGGCGGGGCGGGTTTCGGCTAGCAGCTCAGCTTGCTGGGCGGGGTGCGTCACGCCAATCAGCTCTTCATCGAGAGCCACGGGCACCGGCGACTGCCGGCACAATTCCGCCATAGCCGTCCACTGACCGGCAGCAATGGGCTGCTCGATGGAGTGCAGCCCAAAGCGCGCCAGCTCTTCCAGCTTGCCCAATGCTTCGGCGGGTGCGAAGGCGCCGTTGGCATCAACGCGCAACGTCAGTTCCTCCGGCCCGGCCTCCGCCCGGATTTCGGCCAGCAGCTGCAACTCCGTGGCGAAATCGAGGCTGCCGATTTTCAGCTTGAGGCATCCATAGCCTTCGGTAAGTTTCTTACGGATTTGGGCCCGCACAAAGGCTGCGTCGCCCATCCAAACCAAGCCATTGATGGGCACCCCGGCAGCACCCTGGCTGAAGGCATTATCGAAGAGTTGCCGCTGGCCACCGTGGTACAAATCGAGCAGGGCGGTTTCCAGGCCGAAGCGCAACGCGGGCCACGCGGGTTCTACGAGAGCCAGAGCCGAATCAGGAGCCGTAGCGGCGGTGAATTTCGCTTGATTGAATGCTCGGCACAAAGTCGCCAGCCGGGTTTCAAAATCGGGCCGGTGGTCGGGGCTGAGGCCGGCCAGGGGCGCGGCTTCGCCCAAACCTACTACGCCGGGCCGCTCCGTGTCGGTGAGGTGCAGGTACCAAGCTAGGTGCTCCGTAAGCGCCCCGCGCGAGGTGCGAGCCGGAAAGTTGAAGCGCAACGTGCGGCGCGAGTACTGCAACTCAAGCATAAACAGACGAACAAACAAGCCCGGAAAGATGGCCGCAAATAACACCCAAAACCACGGACTCGGCTCAACCTGCTTCAAACGCAGGACCCGCCCCCAGCACGAAGCTGGAAGCGGGTTCTGGTGCGATAAGCAAAGATGCTACTGCTGGCTCTTGTTAAGCGTTTGCCTGCGGACGGCGCGTGGCCTGACCACCCTTGCGGCCAGCAGCACGAGCTTCTTCGGAAGTGAAACGGTGACCACGGCCGCTCTGGTGCGAAGCCTTGCCACCTTCGCTAGCGATACGACGCTGTTGCTCAGGGTCCATGGCGGCAAAACCACGGGCGCGCTTTACTTTGTTTTCGGCGGGAGCGGCAGCTTTGGCGTTAGCACGCCCGGAGGAATTTTGATTCTGCATGATAGGTAAGGTTGTGGAAAAAGAAGAAGCAGGATTGCTTATGAACTAAGGAACGTAACTGGTCTGACAAAGATGGGCTTTACGTAACCTAAATCGTTGATAAATGCCTAAAATACCGCTTTTTACGGAGGAGCTTTGCCATTTATCGCGCCTTTATTGCGTTAAATACGGAGGAGCTTGCGACCCAACACTAGGACCCGTCAAATACTCATCAGAAAACCCAACCGTGGGAAACATAGTTACCCAATCACCCTCTTTGTCTCTCCGCCATGTCTTCTTCCGCTTCTAGTGCCGCCGCAGTAGCTGCTCCTGCTGCATCGTCTATGGCCCACCGCTACCAGGCGGTGCGTCAGCGTACCGTTACGCTCTGCCAGCCCCTGCTGCCCGAAGACACGGTGGTGCAGCCCGTCATTGATGTGAGTCCGCCCAAATGGCACCTGGCGCACGTCACGTGGTTTTTCGAGACGTTTCTGCTGAAGGAATACCTGCCGGGCTACACCGTGTACCACCCCGAATACGCCTTCCTCTTCAATTCCTATTACAACTCGCTAGGCTCCCGCGTAAACCGCGCCGACCGGGGCACCCTCTCCCGCCCCGCCCTGGCTGATGTCTACCGCTACCGCGCCCACGTAGACGAGCAGATGACGCGCCTACTGGCCCTAGCCGACACGCTGCCGCCTACCTTCTGGGAGCTGTTTGAGCTGGGTTTGCAACACGAGCAGCAGCACCAGGAGCTGCTCGTCACCGACATCAAGTACATTCTCAGCACCAGCCCCTTAGCACCAGCGTATCTTTTGAATAAAGAATTAAGAATGAAGAATGAGGAATCAGCACACGGCAATTCCTTATTCCTCATTCCTTATTCCTCATTCGAAGGCAGCGAAGCTGCCTGGTTGAAAGTGCCGGGTGGTATTTCGCGGGTTGGGTACGAGGGCTCGGGGTTTTGTTTTGATAACGAGCAGGCGCCGCACGAGGTGCTGACGGCGGATTTCGAGCTGCAAAACCGGCTGGTGACCAACGGCGAATATTTGCGGTTTATGGAAGCGGGCGGCTACCAGGATTTCCGCTACTGGCTCGGTGAAGGCTGGGACCTGGTGCAGACGCAGGGCTGGGATTCGCCGCTGTATTGGGTGCAGAAAGACGGGCAATGGCACCGCTTCACGCACCACGGTTTACAGCCCGTGAACATGGCGGCGCCAGTTACGCACGTCAGCTTTTACGAGGCCGATGCCTATGCCCACTGGGCCGGAGCACGCCTGCCTACCGAGCCAGAATGGGAAGTAGCCGCCCGTCATTTCGGGGCTACTCCCGCCATGGGCACCTTCCTCGAAAGCAACCTCTTCGACCCCCAACCCTTGCCTCCCAACGCCGACCCTACGCGCTGCCACCAGCTGCTCGGCGACGCCTGGGAGTGGACGTATTCGGCCTATCATCCCTACCCTGGCTACGTGCGGGCCGCCGGGGCGCTGGGCGAGTACAATGGCAAGTTCATGATCAACCAAATGGTGCTGCGCGGCGGCTCCTGCGCCACGCCCGTCAGCCACATTCGCCTCACCTACCGCAACTTCTTCCACGCCGACAAGCGCTGGCAGTTCACGGGCATCCGACTAGCTCGATAGTTTTTGGTTGTTGGTTTTTGGTTGTTGGTCGGAAGCCGTTCGGCTTTTGAGCCGGGAGGGGTTTGCGGGAGTTGAGTTACTGATTTTGTGTTTGCAGACCGTAGGCGCCCATTGTCCTGCGGCCTCTGATGTTTGTCTTGTTTGCTGCTTATGACCTCCCTTTCCGTTTCGGCTGCTTCGGCCACCCCCGATTCCTCCTTCATGTCTTCTGCATCGTCCGAAAACCAGCCAGAAACCAACAACCAGCAGCTAGAAGCGCTGAAGCAGCACGTAACCAACGGCCTTAGCCGCACGCCGAAAACGTTGTCGTCGATGTACTTCTACGACGATGAGGGCAGCCGGCTGTTTCAGCGGATCATGGCGCTGCCAGAGTACTATCCTACACGCACCGAGTTTGGGCTTCTAACCCAGCACCAGGCGGCACTGGCCGCCGCGTTGCGGCCTACTGAAGCAGGGGAGCCGTTTTTTCTGTTGGAGTTAGGCGCCGGCGACGGACTCAAAACCAAAATTCTGTTGCGCCACCTGCTCGACGCGGAAGCCTCGTTCACGTACGTGCCGGTCGATATTTCGGAGTCGGCGCTGGAGGGGCTGGCGGACAGTTTGCGCCAAGAGCTGCCCGCCCTGCGCGTAGAGCCAGTGGTGACCGATTATGCCCAAGCGTTGCGTCTGATGGCGGCCCGGCCCGGCCGGAAAGTGGTGCTGTTTTTAGGCTCCAACATCGGCAACTTCCTGCCCGCCGACCGCCAAGCATTTTTGCGCGAGCTGGCCGCTCCCCTTTCCTCCGACGACCGGCTGCTGATCGGCTTTGACCTGCAAAAAGACCCGCGCCTCATCCGAGCCGCCTACGACGACGCGCAAGGCGTAACGGCCGCCTTCAACCTCAACCTGCTTACGCGCCTCAACAGGGAGCTAGGAGCCAATTTCGACTTGCCTGCCTGGCAGCACTACACCGACTACGACCCGCTCTCGGGCGCGGTGCGCTCCTTTCTGGTGTCTACCAAAGCGCAGCAGGTGTACGTGGCGGCGCTGGACCAAACCTTCAATTTTGCCGCCTGGGAGCCTATCCATACCGAAAACTCCTACAAATTCACCCGCCCGCTCATCACTGGTTTGGCGGCCGATGCCGGGCTGGCCGTGGCGGAGTTTTTCACCGATGAGCAGGACTATTTCGCCGACGTGGTGCTGCGACTGGTGCAGCCAAACGAAGGCATTAGAACTGAGTCAAGGTAGTCGATTGCGGCCCAAGGTGCAGGACCTTTACACTCATAACTAAAAAGGTTGCGCTGTTTTTTGCAAATCTTTTAGAAAACAGCGCGGATGTTTTTCAATTTAATCACGAAAAATAGCGCAACCTTTTCGCGTCTGTTATGCCCCGCCGCCTCTCTTCTTCTCGATCTCAATTAGCCCGCGTGCGGGCTTGGTTTGGCCTCACCCAGGCCCAGCTGGCCCTGTATCTGGGCATGAGCCCCCCGCTGGTGCGTGACCTCGAAAGCGGCCGACGTCGGCTCACCCTCACCGTGCACACGGCCCTGCTGCCGCTGCTGCTCCAACTGCCCCCATCCGAAACCACCACCGAGCCCGCCCCCAACGACGCGCTGCCCCCGGGCACACCCCCACCCGACGCGGCCGATCTGGACTTTCAGCGCCGCGAGTGTCTGTACCGTGCCACTCGGCTGCAAGCCCAGGCCGACACCCTGGCCATCCGGGCCCGCGTAGCCGCCCGCTGGGCCGCCGCACTGCCCGCCCTGCTGCCCCCTGACCCCGACAGCCCCGCCGTTCCTGACGACGCCAACCCCACGCCCGCCGCCCGCGCGCTGGTCGCTGCCCTGGCGCTGGCTGCCGATCCTACCGACCCGGCCCGCGCCCCGGACCATGCCCGCTGGCTCCGGGGCTGGCTCCGCTTCCGAACCCGGCCCCTGTCCGCTCCCGACGTGACGCGCTACCACCGGCTGCGCGCCCAGGCGGCAGGCTTGTTGGCCGAGGCCGCCGCGCTGGCTGCCGCCCTCCCCGCACTGCCCGCGTAGACTGGCACTATCAGGCCTGCTGGCGTACGCTCTAACAGTCATAGTGTCCTGTGATAGGCTAGAGTAAGCGGCAGTACTTGCTTACCAGCTGCTCAGCCAATATTGCGGCGGGTCCGGGGGCGTCCGCGCCGCATTGCACCGTTGCTCCCCTGAATGGCCCGGCAGAACCGACCTATCTTTGTGGCTCGTTGCTGCTTTATCGCCATGCCCCTTACTGCCCTCCGCCCCCATCTCAAGCCCATCATGTTACTCGCCTACCCGGTGGTACTCAGCCAACTCGGGCACGTGCTGGTCAACGTCTGCGATTCGGTGATGGTGGGCCAAACGGGCAAGGTTCCGCTCGCCGCCGTGAGCCTGGGCGTGAGCGTCAATACCGTGGTAATGGTTCTTGGCATGGGCCTTTCTATGGGCATCACGCCGCTCGTAGCCGCCGCCGACGGCAAGCGTGACGTACCGCAGCTGGGGCGTTTGCTCGTTGCCGGCGTGTGGCTCAGTGCCGTAGCGGGCTTAGTGCTGGCCGCTACGGGGCTACTTATCGCGCCGCTGCTGGGCCACCTCGACCAACCCGCCGAGGTAGTGGCTTTGGCCGCGCCCTGGGTGCGGGTCCTGTTTTTTTCCTTACTGCCTCTGATGGTTTTTCAGGGGTTCAAGCAGTTTGCGGAAGGTCTGGGGCTTACGCGGCAGGCCATGTATTTGTCGGTGCTGGCCAACTTGGTTAATGCGGCGCTGTGCTACACCTTCATTTTTGGGCATTTTGGAGCACCGCGCCTGGGCATGATGGGTTCGGCATGGGCCACGCTCATAGCTCGTGTGCTGATGGCCGTGCTCATGGGAGCTTACGTGCTGCGCGCGGCCCGGCTCCGGCCCTACCGCGAGGCTGCCACGCATTGGCTGCGCCCCGATGGTGCCACGCTGCGCCGTTTGCTGGGCTTTGGCTCCCCTATTGGCGTGCAGATGATGTTTGAAATGGGAGCCTTCAGCTTTTCCGCCATCATGATTGGGTGGCTTGGCGCTACGTCCCTCGCCGCCCATCAAATTGCTATCAACGTGGCTTCCGTAACGTACATGGCGGCCAGCGGCATTGCGGCGGCGGCCACTATTCGAGTTGGCAATCTGCGCGGACTGGGTGATATGCACGGGGCGCGGCAGGCAGGTTTCGCGGCCTATCTGCTCACGTTTCTGTTCATGAGTTCCATGGGCCTGCTGCTCGTAGTTGGCCGGCAGTTTATTCCGCACTTCTACAACCACGATGCCGCCGTAGTAAGCCAGGCAGCCACCCTGCTGCTTATCGCCGCCGCCTTCCAGGTTTCCGACGGCCTGCAAGTGGTGGGCCTGGGCGCGTTGCGGGGCCTCGAAGACGTGAAGATTCCGTCGGTGGTGGCGCTGCTGGCCTACTGGGTGGTGGCGCTGCCGCTGGGCTACTGCCTGGGCTTCGTGCTGAAGATGGGTAACATCGGGGTGTGGCTGGGTTTGCTCACGGGCCTTACGCTGGTGGCGGGCTTGCTGCTGTGGCGCTTTCGCCAGTTCAGTAGAGTGCCCGCCGCTACGGCTCAATCGGTCCCATTGGTTGCGCATTAGGCCGCGCTGGAGCTAGCGGCTCGGGTTGCGCAGCAGAATCCAGGGCTTTTCTCAAGCAGATCTGAGGTAAGGTCGAGCCTGCCCCGGGAACGAGCCGCCAAGAAATGATGTAGAGGCTGCTAGGGTCGGTTGTCATTACTTGGTGAGGCTAGGGTTTAGCTTTTCCTGTTAGGTTTTCTGCCCGTTTGCTCACGTATTGTTAAAAATGTTCTTCTGCACTTTCCTGCTCCCGTTACTGCTGCTGTTTCAGGCCCCCGCGCCACCCCAGACCTCGCCCAAGCCGGCCGCTGCGCCGGCCCCTGAAGTGTTGAAATGGTCGGCGAACCGGCCCCTGACCTGGGCCGATTTCAAGCACCGTCCCATGCCCTTCGACCACCTAGCGGCCCTCACCGCGGCCAACATCGACGTGCAGGTGGCGTGCAAGGATTTCGTGTTCAGCTCCACCGTTACGGCGGTATTTCTGCCGCAGGAGTCGTGGGTTCGCGATGCGCCAAAGGCTTCCGCCGCCCTGCTCCGCCACGAGCAGTTGCACTTCGACATCACGGAGCTGCACGCCCGAATGCTGCGGCAGAAGCTTAGTACCGTGAAGTTGGACTGCGAGCATCTGAATCCGGCTTTCAAAAACCTCACAAAAGTCGCCTTTGCGACTTGGCAGCGCGAGGAAGGGCGCTACGACCAGGAAACCAACCACGGCCTCAACGCCGAAAAGCAAAAGTTTTGGGAAACCCAAATTCAGCAGCGCCTCGTCCTCCTGACTTCGTTTGCTTCCAAGTAGTAGGTAGTTGGTAGTGGGACAATAAGGCATTGTTATGCTAACCAACCGTTTGATAAACAAAAGATTGTATAAGTCCTAACTTCTCCGTTCTAAGCTCTCACTACTAACTATGTCTCACATCACTTGGGCCGATTTTGAGCGCGTTGATTTGCGGGTCGGTACTATTCTGGAGGCGCGGGAATTTCCGCAAGCGCGGCGCCCGGCCTACCAGCTGCTCATTGATTTAGGCCCCGAAATCGGCCAGAAACGTTCTAGCGCCCAGATTACGCGCCATTATCAACCACATGAGCTAATAGGACGGCAAGTGTTGTGCGTGGTCAATTTCCCACCCAAGCAGATCGGGAAGTTTATGTCGGAAGTACTGGTGACAGGCGCCGCCGACGCGCAAGGCGACATCGTGCTGGCTACTCTGGCCAGCCCAGTTCCCAACGGCAGCCGACTGATCTAGCCTAGCAATGTACTCTTGCGAGCACCAACATGTCATTGCGAGGAGGCACGACGAAGCAATCCTTCCTCTCTGTGAAACCAGTTATCTAAACAGACCAGCCCTTGCGCTAGGGTAGTAACCTAATGCCAAGGGCTGGTCTTACAAGTGAAGTTCTTTGCTCTGAGAGGAAGGATTGCTTCGCTTTGCTCGCAATGACAGGGAATTACTTCTTGCCCACTTTCACCTGGCGCATGGCTAGCGTATCGATGACAATGGCGTAGATTTCGTCTAGGTCTTTGCCGTGGCTGGCGTAGTAACGGTAGCTTCGCTGGAAAAGGGAATCATCTACTTGGCGGCGCCAGAATAGACCTTTTTGTTGCTGCAAGTACAGGGCGCGAGCCGAATCGGGGCCCAGACGAGAAGCTTCTACGCGGGCTTCCAGTGTATGCAAATCGGCCAGCAGGCTCACCATCTGCTCCCGCGGCATGAGCGGCTGCGGCGGCGGCAGCTCATCGGCAGTCTGGCAACTGGAAAACAGGCCACTCAGCAGCAGGCTGAGTACCAAAGCAAAAGCACGAAGAAACGAGGTATTCACGGCGCAAAAGTACGGGTTCAGTTTCTTCCCAACAGCAATAATGCCACGATTGGCGTAGTTTAGCCTATATGAACGTGCCCACGCCTACTCCGTTTCAACAGCTCGTGCGCAAGTTGCGGCAGGTCGAAATTCGGATGCTAAAAGCCGTAGATGCGCAGCTACAGGGTAATTTCCACTCGGTTTTCAAGGGTACCGGCCTCGAATTCGACGATGTGCGGCTCTACCAGTACGGCGACGAAGTGCGGGCCATTGACTGGGCCGTGTCGAGCAAGGGCCACGGTACTTTCATCAAAACCTACAAGGAAGAGCGGGAGCAACAGGTCTTGCTGCTGTTCGACGTAAGTGGCTCGCAGCAGGTAGGCGCCGAAGGCCGCCGCAAGCTCGATGTAGGCCGCGAAATCTGTGGTATTCTGGCCCTGGCCGCGGCTCGGCAAGATGCCCAACTCGGTATCCTGACTTTTTCCGACCAGAAAGAACTGTACCTGGCACCCGGCAAGGGCGTGCGCCACGCCTACGCCCTCATCAAAAGGTTGTTTGAGCTGACGCCGAAATCAAGGCAAACGGGCGTGGCGGCAGGCATCAAACAAGCTCTGGGGCTGCTCAAGCGGCGCAGCATCATCCTGCTCATTTCCGACTTCATCGATACCGGCTACGAGCGTGAGCTGACCATGCTGGCCCGCAAGCACGATTTGGTGGTCATTCAGCTGCTCGACCAGCGCGAGCGGGAGTTTCCGCCCCTCGGCATCGTACCGCTCTACGACCAGGAGTCGGGCCGGACGCTCTGGACCAACACTTCTTCGGCGAGCTTCCGCGCGCGGTACCGGGCCATCTACGAGCAGAACCGCGACCAGATCGGCCAAATCTGCCGCCGCCACCGCACCGAATACCTCTCCATCGCCACCGACGCCGACTACGTACCGCAACTTATCCGGCTGTTTCGGCGGCGCAACCTTCGTGCGGGCCGTGGCTAAGGTGTTGGGCCGTAGCGCGGGGTTCCGCCCGTTGCGCAAGGCGGAGCGTTCCGCCCACCGAAACGGTAGCACTGGCTGGAAGCTACTGCTGGTGTGGTTGCTGCTGCCCGTTTTGTCCTTCGCTCAAGCAGTACCCGATGCCCCCCAGGGTCGGTTTCTGCGCCCGGCCGCCCGCATCGGCGAGGTTATCGACTACGAGCTGAGTTACCGTCACGCACCGGGCCTGAACGTCGTTTTTCCGGATTCTACGGTCAGCTATGCGCCTTTCGAGTACGTGGGCAAGACGTACCGCCCCACCCGTACCCGGCGCGGCATCAGCCTCGACCAAACCGTTTACCACCTGCGCACCTTCGCGATGGACTCCGTGCAGCGTCTGCAACTGCCCGTCACCATCCTGCGCGGCCGCGATACTCTAGTGGTGCCCAGCACTGCCGCCACGTTGCGTCTACTGCGGATTGTGCCGCCGCAAGCGCCCGGCACTACGCCGGCCCTTCGGCAAAACACGACGCTGCTGCCAGTGGAACCCGCTTTCAACTATCCGTACTGGCTGGCTGGCGCGGGCTTGCTGCTGGTACTACTGGGCGGCGCGGCTTTCGTGTTCGGGCGGCGCTGGCGGCAGCGCTACCAACTGTACAAGCTACGCAAAAACCATCTGTACTTCCTGGCCCAGTATGCCCGCCACGTCGAGCGGTTCACGCTCAGCCGCTCGCTCACCAACATGGAGCGGGCCATTACGCTCTGGAAAAACTACCTCACCAACCTCGAAAACAACACCATCAACAGCCTTACTACCCGGGAAATAGTGGCCTATTACGGCAATGATGCCGATGTGAGCCTCGCCCTGCGCCTCGCCGACCGGGTGATCTACGGCAATCAGTTTTCGGAAGACGACACCGAAACGGACCTCGCCTTCGACCTGCTCCGCAGCTTCGCCGAACGCCGCTACGAGCTCGTAACGCAAGGCCAACCGACGCCGGTCCGCTCAAACGCCATGTAGCGTTGGAGTCCGCGAATGGTGCTTGGCGAACCTACTGGTTTGGACTGAAACCGCAAGTAATCAGTTGGTAAAGCTGGGAAAGAGCATTCGGGAGAGAATTTTGCGGCATTCTGGGTGCTAGGCGCAGCCCAGGCCACCGGCCGCTGTGTTACTTTTGAGTGATGTTCACTGCTTTTCTCCATCGCCTTCTTGACAGCCTGCGTTACGCCACGCTGGCTAGCTACGCCTGGGAGAAGCCGCGGCTGCTGCTATTGATCGGCGCCATCCCGTTGCTGTTCGTGGGCCGTTGGCTGCTGGCGTACCGCCGGCGCAGCAAGTTGGGCGTGGCTTTCGTGCAGGGCCAGGGCCGCCGCGACTGGAGCGCCATCTTGCGTTTTGTGCCCGACTTGGTGCTGGCGCTCAGCCTGGCATTTGCGGTAGTGGCGCTGGCCCGCCCCCAACGCACTGACGAGCGGGTGGTACAGTCGGGCGAAGGAATCGACATTCTACTGGTGCTGGACGTATCGGGCTCGATGGAGCTGGGCGATTTGCAGCCCAACCGCCTGGAAGCCGCCAAGCGCGTGGCCCGCGAGTTCGTGGATGGCCGCCAGGGCGACCGGCTTGGGCTGGTTGTGTTTGCCGGCGACGCCTATTCCCTGGCCCCGCTCACCACCGACTACGAGCTGCTGCGCGAAAGCCTCGACGGGCTCAAGCTGGGCATGATTGCCAACGACGGCACGGCCATTGGCACGGCGCTGGGCGTGGCTACCAACCGCCTGCGCAACTCCCGCAGCCGCAGCCGCGTGTGCATCCTGCTCTCCGACGGCGAAAACACGGCCGGCAGCCTCGACCCGCTTACCGCCGCCCGCCTGGCCCACGCCTACGGCCTGAAAATCTACACTATCGGTCTAGGCCAGGATGGCACCGTGCCCTTCGGCCGCGACGAGCTTGGTCGCCCGCGCTACGTAGAAACCCGCCTCGACGAAACCGCTATGCGCCAGATTGCCGCCGCCGGCGACGGTCAGTTTTTCCGCGCCACCGACAACAACGCGCTCCGCCAGATTTTCCGGCGCATCAACCAGTACGAGAAGTCCGAAATCAAGCAAACCCGCTTCCGCAACACCAAAGACTATTACCGCATCTACTTGTTTTGGTGCCTGGGTCTGTGGCTGCTGTGGCTGGGTCTGAAAAACACTTTCTTAACCAATGCGCTGGAAGACTGAGGGCCTAGAGTCTAGTGCTTAGTGCATGGTGCTTAGGCTAATGGTTCGGAGAAGCCTTTTCTGCGGTGTGGCGCTTGCTTTCGCGGGTCTGGCTTTTCCGTTGGATGAATTAACTGTAACAAGGGATAAGCTGTTGCTTACGAATTCTCTTTTGCCAGAACCGGCTTGTTCCGTGTCATTGGAACAGCAGCGCAATCAACCTAATCAGCGTCAATCAGTGATTTCTGAGAACCTCCACTTCTTCCAACGCCAGCTCGAAGGCACCGGCTGCCGCCTCGTCACGGTCACGAAAACGCACTCGGTCGAAAAGCTGCGGGAAGCTTACGATGCCGGCGCCCGGCTCTTCGGCGAAAACAAGGTGCAGGAAATGGCTGCCAAACAGCCTGAGCTGCCCACTGATATCGAGTGGCACCTTATTGGGCACCTGCAAACCAATAAGGTGAAGTACATCGCGCCTTTCGTGCATACCATCCAAAGCATCGACAGCCTGAAGCTGCTGCTGGAAATCGAGAAGCAGGCCGCCAAACACGGCCGCGTGGTGCGGGGACTATTGCAGTTTCATATTGCCGCCGAAGACACCAAAACCGGTCTTTCATTGCCCGAAGCTGAAGAAATTCTGCAATCCGAAGCCTTCCGCAACTTGCGCCACGTGCGCCTCACTGGCGTCATGGGCATTGCCACCAACACCCCCGAAGAGACTCAGCTCCGCCAGGAGTTTCGCGAGCTACGCGGCTATTTCGAGCACCTCAAGGCCCGTTACTTCGCTGATGCCGATGATTTCCGGGAGATTTCGATGGGCATGAGCGCCGACTACCGCCTCGCCATCGAAGAAGGTAGCACGCTCATCCGGGTAGGCAGCGCCATCTTTGGCAGCCGAAACTACTCTTCTCAATGAAGAATTGGGAATGAAGAATGAGGAATTGGCAGACGCAAGTTTGGTGTCAATGAGCGTAAGCCTCAGCAAGTTCTTCCTTTTTCAACCCAACTCTTCATTCTTCATTCTTCATTCTTCATTCAACAAAACATGACTGCCCGATTGATTTTGCAACTCGCTGCCCTGTTGGGCGGACTAGGCGTGGCTATTGGCGCCTTTGGCGCGCACGGTTTGCGCCCCATGCTGGAAGCCTCCAGCCGCTTCGACACGTTTGAAACGGCGGTGCGCTATCAGTTCTATCATACGCTGGCCCTTCTTGCCGTGGGCATCTTGCTCCAAGCTCGACCCGAGCTACGACTACTCAGCACCACTGCTTGGCTGTGGCTGGGCGGCGTGCTCCTTTTCAGCGGCTCGCTGTACGCGCTGTGCTTCACTGGCATTACCAAGCTCGGAGCCGTAGCGCCCATCGGTGGCCTGTTGCTGATTGGAGGCTGGATTACGTTGCTGCTAGCTAGCCGGCAGCTGTAGAGGCGTCGAAACGTGAAAGCAGATCTTAGCACGATGTACTTGCGCCGGGCTTAAACTCTGGGCTAAGGAACAGTATGCAGAGTCATCTGACATCACGCAAAAAAGGCGGCCCGCTCTGCGCGGACCGCCTTTTCACTTTCTAAACCACGAATCTTTACGATTTCTTGGCTTTAGCTTTCATCTTGTTGTCGTCGGCTTTCACCTTCACTTTGGCGTCCTTGTCGGTCGTGGCGGCCGATTCCGTTTTCTCTGCTGCCGTGGCGGGAGCAGCTGGAGCAGCTTCCTTCACTTCACCTACCAGCGAAACCATGGCATTGCCGCCGGCTGAGTTGGATTCCACGGTCAGCACCTTGTTCTGAATACCCATTTTGCCAGCCGTGTTGAAGTTGGCCGTGATGGTACCGGATTTTCCGGGCAGCACTGGGTCTTTGGTCCACTCTGGGGTGGTGCAGCCGCAGCTTACGCCAATGTTGGAAATGACTAGCGGTGCGGTACCGGTGTTCTTGAACTTGAACACGTGCTTCACCACTTCGCCCTGCTTGGCGCTGCCGAAGTCGTACTTCATCTCTTCAAACTGGATCTGCGGGCCAGCTACTTTTTCCTGCGCGTTGGCGGGTTTTACGGCAGCCGTTTGAGCTTGAGCGGCAAAACCAGCGCAGGCCAGCGACAGAGCCAGTACAAGTGCTTTTTTCATGAGAAGGCGTAGTTATGGTGTTGGAGAAAACAAAAATACACGTTTTGTGGGGCGGGGCAATTTAAGGGCTAGTTTTCTATTCCGCCGGTGAAGGACGCATGAAGACAGACACCTAAGCCCGGCAGCTTGTTCCAAATCAGGTACTTAAAACAAACCCAGAACAAGCAAAGACCTGTCCTGGGCGTGATTTGTGCAGTAAGCTTGGAGCGAACAGAGCCTAGCCTTTGAACTCTTTCGAGTACGGGAACTGCCGCGAGGCTTTGCGCATGATGGTGGTGACGATGGTATTGGTGTCGCTGCCGAAGCCGCGCGAGAGGCTCTTGTCGTATTTCCAAAGCAGTTCGCCCGATTTACCATCGTGAATATTGATGAGCAGCTTGCCGGTGTTGGTTGGGCCACTCACTCCCACAACCAGGCTCAGCGCAACAGCCGCCCCGTTCGACATGGGCTGCGTGCTAGCAAAGGTGCCCGAAATGATGCCGTCTACTCCCAGTAGCGCGGCTAGTTGCTCCGGCGTTTGGGTGGCTATCTGCTCTGGCGTGAGGCCGCTTTGGGCCAGCAGCGCGTTGGTACGGGCGGGGTCCTGCACATCCACGGTAAGGTTGTTGGAAGCCTTCTGCTTCAGGAAATATGAGTGCAGCGCTTGCTGTACGTCAAGACCTTCACGCTGCTCCAAACGAGCCACGCCTTCGGGGCCGCCATTCTTCGCCACTTCGTTCGGGCGCAGCTGTAACTTCACGGCAAAGGGCAGCACGGCCAGGATCTTGTGCGCCTGGGCCAGCGTTCGGAAGTTGTTGTTGGTGTAGATTTCGCGCGTCTGAGCCAGAGTAACCAGGGGCGTCGATGCAAGCAGCAACAAGGCGAATAACAGTTTTTTCATGAGGGTAAAGAGTGTGAGATGAGAGAGTGTGACGAGCCTCTTTTTCAGGGCTCGAACGGCGCTCAACTAACATCATGCCAAACGCATATTTAGTAGTGCCTTTCTCCTACTCCATTACACTTTTCTCATTTGCCCCGGCTCGTGTTCACCATCCAGAGCACTCAACCTTCGCTCTTCTCCGCCAGCAGCTTAGGATTGAAATTCAGCAGAAACAACTTCTCCGAAGCCCGCGTGACGGCCGTGTAGAGCCAGCGCGCAAATTCTGAATTCACCATGTCCTCCTTCAGAAAGCCGTGGTCCACGAACACGGCTTGCCACTGCCCACCCTGCGCTTTGTGGCAAGTGAGAGCGTAAGCAAATTTCACTTGTAGCGCGTTCAGAAACGGGTCTTTGCGCAAGGCCGCAGTACGCTCCTTCTTGGTATCGAGGTGGTTGTAATCTTCGCTCACCGCGTCGTAGAGGGCTTTGTTCCGGTCGGCGGGCAGGGCAGGGCTTTCGGTGTGCAGCGTGTCGAGCAGGAGCTTGATTTCCAGGTCGGGCTCGTCGGGATAGTCTACGAACCGCACGCGGGCATCGGCAAAGCGGAAGCCGAACTCCTCCGTACGCCGGATGATTTTCACCACCTGCACGAAGTCGCCATTGGCCAAAAAGCCCATTTCCGAGTCCTTGGGCAGCCAGTAGTAGTTGTTGCGCACCACCATCAGGTAATCGCCCGACTCAATCTCGTCTTCGGCCTCGAACAGCACCCGCCGGATGTACTGGTTGTACTGGTTGGCGTTCTTGTTGGAGCGGCAGATGATAGTGGTATTCTCGTGCCCGAAGTTCTTGTAGGCCCAGCGCAGACCATCCTCCAGCTTGTCGCCGTTCATCTGGAATAGGTCGGGGTAGCCGCGGGTGTGGAACTGAATATTGGGTTGCTCCTGCCGCAGTTCCTCGCGCAACACGGTGGCGTTCATCAGAATACCAGACTGCTCGGCCTGGCGCATTACCTGCCGCAGCTCTACTCCATCGACGGTGGCGCGGAAACGGTGGCGCAGCAGTTCCGGGTCGAGGGCGGGAGAGAGCAGCTGGCCCACGGGCGGCAGCTGGGCCGTGTCGCCGATGAGCAGCAGCCGGTTCGTCGGCTTCTCGAACACGTAGTTGAGTAGGTCGTCGAGCAAGCCAGTTTCCCCGAAGGCTTTCTCGTCGGAAATCATCGAGGCTTCATCCACGATGAAGAGTGTGTCCTGAACTCGATTGGGCTGGCGCTGGAACGAGAGGCTTTGGCTAGGTGTGCCGGAGGTTTGGCGGTAGATTTTCTTGTGAATGGTGCTGGCTGGCACGCCGGCGTAGGCGCTCATCACTTTGGCGGCGCGGCCGGTAGGAGCCATCAGCACATACTTGCGGCCGAATTTGTGCAGCCACTGCACCAGCGCGCTCACCACGGTGGTTTTGCCGGTGCCCGCGTAGCCGCGCAGCACAAAAGCCTTACGCCCCGGCAGCTCATCTTTCAAAAAACCATCGAGCTTTTGAAACAGCGTAGCCTGGTCCTGAGTGGGTTCGTAGGGAAAATAGTCGCGGACAGAAGGGGTTCGGATGGAAATCATATGCGGGAACAAAGCTAGAGCTAAAAGCTAGCTCCCCTCCTTTTTTAAGGAGGGGTTGAGGGTGGTTAAGGTCGTTGTTGATCTAACAGTCGATTAACTGGCTGAGCTTGGAAAACGAAATGCCTGTCGAATAGCTTCCAATACAAACTCTAGCTGTTCAAACACCATTCTATTCTCAAAACGCACCACCCGAATCAACATAGTTTGTAGAAAAGCAGTGCGTTTGGTGTCCAAAGCTTCTCCCGAGACTGTGAAATGACCTTGCCCGTCCAGCTCCACCGCCAACCGTTCGGCGGGGCAATAGAAATCGAGTACATAATTTCCTACGCTATGCTGCCTTCGAAACTTGCGGCCGTTTAGTTGGCTGTTTTGCAACGCCCGCCATAATGCTGCCTCCGCAGGTGTGAGGCTTTCGCGTAGTGCTTTTCGAGTGTTCTTCAGTTCGGGGCGGTTGTGTTGAGTCGTTTCCATTGTGCTTAAGATAGACGCAGACGATTGAACCACCCCTAGCCCCTCCTTAAAAAAGGAGGGGAGCTAGTTTTCTTGCTCTAGCCTTAACATTCTAGTCTTGCGGCTCTATCACCGCCATTGTCGTGGTTGCTTTTGCAATCAGCAGCTCATCGCACCACACTTCCGACTCGCAAAAGTGCAGGCGGCGGCCAGCTTTGAGCACCCACCCTACGGCGCGCAGCTTTTGGCCCACGCCGGGATGCAGGTAGCTGGTTTTTAGCTCCACCGTCACTACTCCCGTCCCGTCGGGCACGAGTGTGACAGCGGCAAAACCGGCCACGAGGTCGGCCATAGTAGCTACGAGGCCGCCGTGCGCGAAACCGGTGTGCTGCTGGTGCTGCTCTTGCAGCGTTACTTCGGCTTCCACCCGGCCCGGCTCAATACGAGTGAGGTCGGCGCCAATGAGATGCATGAAGTGCTGGCGCGTGAGCTTACGGCGGATGCGGGCTTCGAGCGAGTCGGATGTATTCATTGGTTTTTGGTTGTTCGTTTTTAGTTGTTGGTGATTTGTTTTGGATATTAAAGCTGTGGACGCAGTATAGCAGTATACTAAAACTATTGGCCTTAGCGATTACCCAAACAACGAAAAGCCAGCAACCAAAAACGAACAACCAAAAACCAATATGCAGCCACAGGAATATCTTTTGAGCGGGGCGCTGGGTTTGGCGCTGGCGGCGTGCAGCGGCTTTCGAGTGTTTGTGCCGCTGCTGGCCGCCAGCCTCGCCTACCGTACCGGACTGCTTCAGCCGTCGGCCGGTTTCGCGTGGCTTGGTTCTTGGGCGGCGGTGGGCGTACTGGGTACCGCCACAGTCGCCGAAATCCTGGGCTACTATTTCCCAGTGGTCGATAACGTGCTGGACACTCTTACGACGCCCGCCTCCTTTATTGCGGGCACCGTGCTCATGACGGCCACCTTGCCCGACCTCGACCCCGTGTTGCGCTGGGGACTGGGCATCTTGGTGGGTGGCGGCACGGCCGGACTGGTTCAGACGGGCACCGCCGTGCTGCGCGCGGGCTCCACGGCCGCCACCGGCGGCCTGGGCAATCCGGTACTGGCTACCGCCGAAAATTCCTTGGCCATTATAGGCTCGGTGTTGGCCTTGCTATTACCGGTGCTGGCGGCTGGTCTCGTGCTCGGGTTGGTGCTGTATATTGGCACTCGCCTGCGCCGCTGGCGGCAGCGCCGCGCCGCGCGTCGTACGTCGGCAGTAGTGCTACCCAAAGGCTGATTGGGTTTTGCCTAGCTTCGCCGCATGGATGTAGATTCTTCCTCCGCTCGTGAACTCCTCAATGCCTATGCCGGCCGGGTACGGCTGCGCGTGTGTGGCTTGCTGGTGCACGACGATACGCTGCTGCTGACGGCTCACCGGGGCCTGCTGCCCAATGATGCTCCGTTTTGGTCGCCGCCCGGCGGGGGCTGGCAGTTTGGCGAAACTATTCAGGATTGTTTGCGCCGGGAGTTTCGGGAAGAAACTGGTTTGGCTATCACGGTAGGCCGGTTTTTGCACTTGCACGAGTACAAAAGCAACGACTTGCAGGCGCTGGAGCTGTTTTTTGAGGTGCAGCCGCTAGATCTCACCGCCGTGCCCCGCCTCGGCACCGACCCCGAACACGGCCCGCAGCAGCAACTGCTTACGGAACTGGCTTTCGTAGCCCCCGCCCAATTAGTGCGCCTGCCCGCCGCGCAAGTGCACCCGGTGCTGCGCCAGATTATCAGCACTGACGACGTATTTATTCCGCAGGTGCGGTTTCAGAAATAACGGCGCGCAAGAACCGGCCGACTGACTGGCGTGCATAGCTGGCTTTGTTACCTTTGTTGTCCTCGGTTATCTGGTTCTGCCACTTCTGCTCGTGTCTCCCGCTTCTCTCGTCTCTGCTGTGCCCACACCTTCTTCCCTTTCTATTCCCACAGTGCTGCACCGCCTGCGTGATGAAACTTTGACGCCGGAAAATCTAGCAGCCTATAATCTTTACCTCACGGCTGGGCCGGCGGGCTTACGCATCGGTGTTGTCGACGTGCGCCGCAATAAGTTTGTGGTGCTGGAAGATTATGCGCCGCAGGCGGCCACTTCGCTGGGCGGGCAGTTGCAGGCCCTAGCCGTCGAACACGATTTACTGGGCCAAACGGGTTGGAACCGCGTACGGCTGGCCGTGCAAAACCGCCACTTCACGTTGCTGCCCGCGCCGCTATTCCGGCTTGGCGACGAAGCCGCTTACCTCCGTTTACATCATCAGGTAGATGCCCATCACGAAACGGTGCACGCCTACACGCACTCTGGGCAGGAGCTAGTGAGCATCTTCGCCGCGGAGAAAATGCTGGCCGACTGGTTTCGGGCCACCTATCCGACGGGCACGCTCCTGCACCAAACCAGCACCTTGCTCGAAGGCCTCATGCACCAAAGCGACCCTGCGGCTCCCCGACGCCTTTACTTGAGCATCGGCCACTTGGAGGTGACCATCGTGGTGGTGCGGGACAAGCGGCCGGAGTTCTGCAACGTCTTCGCCTTCAGCTCCCCCGAAGACCTGATCTACTACACTATCCTCGTGATGCAGGAGTTGCAGCTTAATCCTGACCAGGACCCAGTCGTGGTGTGGGGTGACTTGATGCATGACTCTGAGCTATTTACCATTCTGCGCAAGTACATCCGCCACATCAAGTTCGGCAACCGCCCTTTCGACCTTGGTTATAGCTACCGCCTCAACGAGCTATTTGAGTATCGCTTTTTCGAGCTCTACAGCCTACATCTCTGTGAGTAATTCTGAATGATGAATTCTGAATTTGCGGTGGGGAAGTCAAATGCCGTACGTGATAAATTATTTTCCTTCGCCCAGCAGGTCATGCAGGTGTATAAATAGCATCTTCCTCACGAGCAAAAGCACTCTGCCCGAACCCAATTCGTAATTCAGCATTTCTAATTCAGAATTGATGAACATCGCCCTATTTCCCGGCTCCTTCGACCCATTTACTAATGGCCACCTTGATGTGGTGCGGCGGGGTGCCACGCTGTTTGATGAGGTGATTATCGCCATCGGCAACAACAGCAGCAAGAGTCGCTACCTGCCCGTGGAGCAGATGACCGAAATGATAGCCGAAGTGTTTCGCGACGAGCCGCGCGTATCGGTGCGCTCCTACAAGGGCCTCACTGCCGACTACGCCCGCGAAATAGGCGCCCGGTTTCTGCTGCGCGGCCTGCGCAACACCACCGATTTCGAGTACGAAAACACCATCGCGCAGGCCAACCGCCACGTCAATCCGGAGCTGGAAACGGTGTTCCTCATCACCTCCCCTACGCTAGCCGCCATCAGCAGCACCATCATCCGCGAAATCCACCGCTTCGGCGGCAACGTCGACGACTTCGTTCCCTTCAAGCTGCCACCGTTTGGGAATTAAAAATTGAGAATTAAAATTGGCCATTCAACATCCCGCTTGTGGGTCATTGAATGGCCATTCTTAATTCTCAATTTTTAATTTGAGACGCGGGGGCGGCACCGGTGACTTCGCTCAGGTAGTGGCGCATGACTAGCGCGATGCTGGCGTATGACTTGTTGAGGACGGCCAGGGCTTCCTGGGGCGTCATCCAGCGCACTTCTTCGATGTATTCTTCGGCCTGGGGCTTCATCAGCGAGTCGTCGAGGCAGCGCATGATGTACCAGTTAGTTTTCTTCAGGATTTTGTTGCCGTTATAGGCGTAGGAGTGCCAAGTACTGGGCAGTTTGTCGCCGAGGTCCACCTTGATGTTGCATTCTTCTTCCACTTCGCGCAAGGCACCTTGGCCGGGGTCTTCATCTTTTTTGAGCTTGCCCTTCGGCAAATCCCACTTGCCAAGCCGATAGATCATCAGCACCCGGCCATCTTTTACTACGAGGCCACCCGCCGCTTTCACGATGCGGAACTGGTCTTTGAGGTGCAGAATGAGACGCTTTTTCTTGCGGGCCAGCATCGTGAGCGAGGTCAGCTTCTTCAGCTTCTTCACCTCCATCAGCCGCAACAGCCGATCCACGAATACATCCGTGGCGTCGCGCACGAGTACGTCACCAACCAAGTCTTTCGAGGTAAACTCGTCTTCCGGGTTCAGGATGAGGTCGTACTTATGCTTGTACACTTTATCGCTGTATTTTTTGATAATCAGCGGAATATCGTTGATGAAGACGTTCATCGCGGGGCAATCAGAGAGGCAACAATGGGGAACTAGGACCGGTCTGCCGCAAAACACAGCATAAATCTTCGCAAACGAAAACGCATCGTATGAGACGGGCAAGATACGGGATGCATATGGTTGTGTTGTCGCGCAACGTGATTAGAAGCCGGAAGCTGGCCGCCGAAGTGCGCCGGAAATCACACCGCTGAAGCCTGTCTTTCGCGTATCAATGCGAAAACGGCGTCTCACGTATTATTCAGGTACTTCGGCAGCAGGATCTCAGCAGAGTGTTTTCGTGCCTCCTCGCCCCTCGCCTATTCTACCTTTACCCCATGAAAAAAATCGGCCTGCTCTCCGACACCCATAGTTACCTCGACGACCGAATTCTGCACCATCTCCAGGGCTGCGACGAAATCTGGCACGCCGGCGACTTCGGCAACAGCGCCGTGGTGGAAACCCTCATGGAGCTGGCTCCGCTGCGGGGCGTGTACGGCAACATTGATGGCCGCGACGTGCGCGACACGCAACCATTGGTGCAATCTTTCGAGTTGGAGGGCTTGCACGTGCTCATGACGCACATTGGTGGCTATCCGGGTCATTACAGCCCGGCCGCCCGGCCGTTGTTGCAACAAGAGCGGCCGGGGCTGTTTATCAGCGGCCATTCGCACATTCTCAAAGTCATGCCCGACCCTCGGCTGCACTTGCTGCACCTCAATCCTGGGGCCGCCGGCCGCCATGGCTTCCATAAGGTGCGCACCTTGCTACGCTTTGCGGTGGCCGATGGCAAGGTGCAGCAGTTGCAAGCCGTAGAGCTAGGGCCGAAATAAGTAGCACGCTGTCAGTCAACTCTCATGGTTTTGCCAGTCAGACTTTGGTAAAGCATTCGTCTGTCTCACTTCTCATATCCCACTGTCTCAGCTCTTTCCACTCAACAAAAAAGCGTCTTCCCCTTACGGGAAAGACGCTTTGAAATTCTGACTGGAGCCCACCGACACCGGGGGTTGGGATGCCAGACGGGCGGGTTTAGGCGGCCGTCGTGGCTTCGGGCTTGCTGAAGCGGGCCTTCAGTTCTTCAATGTCCACGTTCTTGAGAACGGGCGTGAGGAGGAGTTGCTTGATAACGCGCTGCTTGTTGTTGGCGCGGGCAATGTTCTTGCGGTGTTTCCGCTTCAGACGAGTGACGCTCATTTTTTTCCGGGTCGGTTTAGGTCTTTCTGTAAATGAGGGGCAAAAGTAACGACTAAATTTGACACCGGGAAACCTTTCCCGCTTTTCGCCTCCCTGCTCATGCCCGATTCCGTTATCGACCTGCGCTCCGACACCGTGACGCGCCCCACTCCTGCCATGCTGGAAGCTATGTTCCAGGCCCGCGTCGGCGACGACGTATACGAAGAAGACCCTACCGTGCGCGCGCTGGAACAGGAAACCGCCGCCCGTTTCGGGCTGGAAGCCGGCCTGTTCTGTCCCTCCGGCACCATGACCAACCAAATTGCCATCAAGGCCCACACCGAGCCGATGTCGGAGGTGATTTGTGAGCAGAACTCGCACATCTACCTTTGGGAAGTAGGCGGTATCGCGTTTCACTCGGGCGCATCGGTGGCGCTGCTGCCGGGCGAGCGGGGCCGCCTCACGGCCGCCCAGGTAGAAGCCGCCATCCGCCCCGACAACATTCACTACCCGCCCACGCGCCTCATCAGCCTCGAAAACACCCACAACCGCGGTGGCGGCAGCTGCTACGAGTTGGCGGAGTTGGAGGCCATTGCGGAAGTAGCCCGCCGCCACCGCATCCCGCTACACCTCGACGGCGCGCGCGTCTTCAACGCCTTGGTAGCCACTGGCCAGTCGGCGGCGGAATACGGCCGCTTGTTCGATACTATTTCGGTGTGTTTCTCCAAGGGGCTGGGCACGCCGGTTGGGTCGGTGCTGCTGGGCAGCCAGGAGTTCATCCAGAAAACCAAACGCATCCGCAAGGTGATGGGCGGCGGCATGCGGCAAGCGGGCTACCTGGCTGCCGCGGGCCTCTACGCCTTGGAACACAACGTAGAGCGTCTCCGCGATGACCACCGCCGGGCCCGGCAGCTAAGCGCTACGTTGCAGGCCCAATCCTACGTGGCCGAGGTGCTGCCCGTAGAAACCAACCTCGTCATTTTCCGGCTGCGCTCCGAAATGCTGGCCGAAAATTTTCTTGCTCACCTGGAACAGGAAGGCATCCGCGCCGCCGCGTTTGGGCCCCAAACCATTCGATTTGTAACCCATCTGGATATAGGCGACGCCATGCTGACGCGCGTAGAAACAGCTCTGCGGCATCTGGCTTCGTAAGCTTAGAAAGCCTTTCTTCGACTAGAAATTCAAGCCCCACCGACTCTCAGGATTTCAGTCCCGGGAGCCGGTGGGCGAAGCAGATAGCCTAGTTAGGAACCGTAGAATGGCTCTGCATAGCGTTGACTTTGTTTTGCCTTATAGATTCTCTCTATCAGACTTACCATGAATGTGTTTGCTATTGGCGATGTGCACGGCTGTTTGCACACGTTTCGGGAGTTGCTGGGGCACTGGCGGCCAGCTACAGAATTGCTTGTGCAAGTCGGCGACCTAGTAGACCGGGGTAACTACAGCCCGGAGTGCGTGGCGCTGGCCATCAAATTAGAAGCCCGCCACCCCGGCCAAACGGTGTTTCTACGCGGCAACCACGAGCATGAGCTGCTACGGCACTACGGTCCGGCGGGCCCCAACCCCAACTGGCTGCGCTGGGGCGGCCGCAGCACCGTGCAACAGTACGAAGCCCATTCGGAACTGCTGGAACCGCACCTAGCGTGGCTGACTCAACGGCCGCTGTTCTGGGGAAATAAGCATCTGCTCATCAGCCACGCCGGTTTTGCCAATACCTCCAATCCACTCGACGAGGAAGACCCTGATGGCGTGCTCTGGCGGCGCGGACCGTTGCGCAACGTGGGCAAATTGCAGGTTATCGGCCACACGCCCACCGAGGGCGAACCAACTTTCGAGCCCACGGGCAATGCCCTGACTATTGATACTGGAGCATATCTGGGCCAGTATCTGACCGGAGTGCGGCTATCCGCTACGGGTGAGGTGCTGGAACAAGTGCCAATTGCCACCCACGACAACGATATTGCAGCCCCGTAAGCGGGTAGCTTTCTGTCCGCTCTTTTTGCCGACCTTCGCCCATGCCTGCTGCCCCCCGCAAACCCGCCTTCCCTCCTACCACCGCCCCCACTGACACCACCGCGGCGGCCGTCGCGCACCTTTCGCAGGCCGACCCCGTGTTGGCTGGTATCATCAGCCGGGGGCGGCCCATTCAGCCTTCGGCCCACGAAGATCTGTACCTGGCGCTGCTTCGGGCCATTGTGAGTCAGCAGATTTCCACTAAAGCCGCGGCGGCCATTTGGCGCAAAGTGCAGGCCCTGTTTCCGCCCGATGGCTACCCCGAGCCGCTGGCGCTGACTGCGATGACCGATGAAGACCTGCGCACGGCCGGTATTTCGCGTCAGAAAGCTGGCTACCTGCGCGCCATTGCCGATTTCGCCCTGCGCGACCAGCTTGACCACGCCCACCTCAGCCAACTCTCCGAAGACGATTTCACGCGCCACCTTACCCAGATAAAAGGTGTGGGCCGCTGGACCGCCCAAATGCTCCAGATGTTTGCCCTGGACCAGCCCGACGTTTTCGCGGAAGGTGACTTGGGCGTGCAAAACGCCATGCGCAAGCACTACAATCTGTCAGAAACCGGCCGCGCCTTGCTCAAGCGCATGACCGAAATTGCCGAACCCTGGCGCCCTTACCGGAGCCTCGCCTGCAAATATCTGTGGCAGTCGTTGGATAACACGCCAGCGCCGGAGCAATAGCAATGTTGGTGGCTCTAGCGGCCTGGAGTTCCCAGGGCTGAAGCCCTGGGCTACGTAGCGTTGCGGTGTTTCCTCTAAATAGTCCAGGGTTTCAACCCTGGGTTCGGGCGCCTGGGTCGTTCAACCTCAGCAACGAAACGCGAAGCTGGAGCTTCGCGCTACTGCTACTCCTTTTCTGCTTTCTCGGCTGCTTCGGCTTTGCGGGCGTCGTGCATAGCGAAGGCTATGGCGATGAAGATGCCTAGAAATGGCAGCACAAACCCAACCAGCAGCCAGCGAAACAACGACCGATTATACATGTGTGCGATATAGGCCGTGACCAAGGCCGAGAACAGACACACGAAAAACAAGCTGACAACTAACGCAAATCCATCCATTACCTTCTATTGTCTTAAGAAACTGGCCAGAAGTAAATGGATCTGCTTTTCAGCGCATAAACTAACTTCTCACCTCTCACTTCTAAGCACCCATTAGCGCACCTTGCCGCGTTTCACCAAATACGCATACAGTACCTTATCAAACGGCTCCCGGATATCGACGGGCACGAAATCTATCTTATACTGCCCGCAGCGCAACGCTAGTTCCTGCTCGTACTGGCGCATGGCTGTGCGGTATTGCTCCCGTACCTGGGCCGGCTGAAGCTTCACCGTTTCACCCGTTTCGATGTCCTCAAATAGATACGGCCGGTCCTGAAACGCAAAGTCTGATTCGGTGGCGCGGTCCATGATGTGGAACAGCAGCACCTCGTGGTGCTGGTGGCGCAGGTGCTGCAAAGCGGCTAGCGTGGCCGTTTGTTCCTCGGGCGCCCGGCCTAGCATGTCGGAGAACAGAATCACCAATGAGCGTTTCGGAATCTGCTGCGCGATGGCGTGAATGACGCTCGACACATCCGTGGTAACGCGCGCTGCGGCCGCCGGACGCTCCAGCAAGTGTTGCAGCGTGAGCAGCAGCGTGTGGCGGTGGGTGCTGGTGGAGCGCACCGGCGTTTGCAGCTCTATCTGATTGGCGAAAGTGACCAAACCCACGGCGTCGCGCTGTTTCTGGAGAAGCGTAGTGAGAGCCGCTGCGCACAGCACCGCAAACCGTAGCTTGTCGTGGCTAGGCTCGGGGTAATACATACTCGGGCTCACGTCGAGGAGCAGGTGGCAGCGCAGGTTGGTTTCTTCCTCGTAGCGCTTCACGAAAAGCTTATCGGTGCGGGCAAACACCTTCCAGTCGAGGTTGCGCGTGCTTTCGCCGGGGTTGTAGAGCCGGTGCTCCGAAAACTCCACCGAAAAGCCGTGGTACGGCGACTGGTGTAAGCCGGTAATAAACCCTTCTACCAGCTGACGGGCCAGAAATTCCAGGTTTTCGAACGAACGAACGGCAGCTAAATCGAGCGGTTGAGCCATAGCAACAAAAGAAAGAGAAACAGCGATACGCAGCCAAAGAAACAAAGAAGCCAGCAAGGCGGCAGTGGCCGAGCCAGAATCGGTTATAATCCAGCTTCAGACTCAACTACTCGCCGCTGCTAGCCGTTCCCGGGAGTGTTAGGTAAGAGAATCAAAACCTGCTCTATACGCATATTTAAGGGCTTGCATAAAAAAGGCAGAAGCAAATTTTTTATATCTGCCGCAGTAGTTGTACTTTGGCTTGAAATTCAACCATCTTGGAATAATAAAACTTTACAGAAGGCACCGTGGAAGAACGTCACGACCAAGAAGAAATCTACTCTCAACGTATTAAGGCAGGCAAGCGCACGTACTTCTTCGACGTGAAAGCCACCCGCGGCCAGGATTACTACCTGACCATCACCGAGAGCAAACGCAAGCTCCGCGACGACGACACGTTCTCGTACGAAAAACACAAGATTTTCCTCTACAAGGAAGATTTTTTGAAGTTTGTCGATGCCCTTCAAGACGCCGTGGAATATGTGCGGGAGGAGTTGCTAACTCCCGAAGAGGTAGCCGAGTTGGACCGGCCGCGTCCCACGTACGAAGGCGAAAACGGTCTTAGCGCCAACCGCGCCGACGACAACTACTAACCCCTAACGCCTAGCGAAACAAACCTTACGCACACCTATTTGCCGCACGGCGCGCCTGGCTTCGGTCACGGCGCGCCGTTGTGTTTTACGCGCCTTTATACCGCATCATCTTATCTGTCATGCTGAGCTTGCGAAGGACCCTGTGAAATAAGAACGACTTGCGGGTTTCGCTCGACCAGAAAAACAATCCACGCTCAGGGTAAGCCCTAGACAGAATAACAAGAGGAACACAACCTCAGAAGCCTCGCGCACGACGCAGCAAGAGAGGTTGTTTTAGCCCGTGCTTTCCCCGAAAAAGCCCCGTACCTTTGCCCCCGCTTTGGTCTTCCCGTCCAATTCGCTCATCCACTCATTCAGTCATTCACTCCCTATGGGTCTCCGCTGCGGTATCGTCGGCCTGCCAAACGTCGGCAAATCCACGCTTTTCAACGCTCTTTCTAATGCCAAGGCCGAATCGGCCAACTATCCGTTCTGCACCATCGAGCCAAACGTGGGCGTGATTACCGTGCCCGACCCGCGCCTCACCGTGCTGGAAGAAATTGTGAAGCCGGAGCGCGTGGTGCCCACCATTATTGAATTCGTGGACATTGCTGGTTTGGTGAAAGGCGCCAGCAAGGGCGAAGGCCTCGGTAACAAGTTCCTGGCCAACATCCGCGAGGTAGACGCCGTCATCCACGTAGTCCGCTGCTTCGACGACCCCAACATCGTGCACGTAGCGGGCGGCGTAGATCCGGTGTTCGACAAGGATATAATTGACACGGAGCTGCAACTGAAAGACCTGGAGAGCATCGATAAGAAGCTGGCCAAATCGGAGCGCTCCGCCAAGGCCGGCGACGCAAAAGCCAAGAAGGAAGTAGCGGCGCTGCAACGTTTCAAAGACCACCTCGAAGCCGGCAACAACGCCCGCTCTCTCCAAGCCACCGAGGAAGAGCTGGAAGCCGTGGAAGATTTGCAGCTGCTCACCATCAAGCCCGTTATCTACGTGGCGAACGTGGACGAAGGCAGCATCGCAACCAACGGCAACGCTTACGTGGAAGCTCTGCGTGAACACGTGAAGGGCGAAAACGCGCAGGTTGTTATCGTGTCGGCAGCCATTGAGTCGCAGATTGCGGAGATGGATGACCCGGAAGAAAAGGCGCTATTTCTGAGCGAATACGGCCTCACGGAGTCGGGCCTGAACAAGCTGATCCGCGCTTCGTACGAGTTGCTGAACCTGATTACCTACTTCACGGCCGGCGTGAAAGAAGTACGCGCCTGGACCGTACACCGTGGCGACAAGGCCCCCGCCGCCGCTGGCGTCATCCACTCCGATTTCGAGAAGGGCTTTATTCGCGCCGAGGTTATCAAGCTGGCCGATTACGAGCAGTACCGCACGGAAGCCAAGATCAAGGAAGCCGGCAAAATGGCCGTCGAAGGCAAAGAATACGTGGTGCAGGACGGCGACATCATGCACTTCCGCTTTAACGTCTGATCACGGATTAGCGCGGATTTTAACGGATTTCACGGATTTTGTGGACGGCGTGGTTTTGCAAATTCCGCGCAGCGGTTGGTAGGATCACTGGTTGCTGAACGGCACTGCCGCAAACTTGCGCGGCTACTCAGAAAGCAAACGCCCCGGCCGGTATTCGGTCGGGGCGTTTGCTGTTCCAAGCACTTTTACGTTATGGCGCTGTTTGTAAAAAAATCCGTCGCCACGTAATACGTCCGTCACTTTTATCTGACGGCCGCTTTCGAGGAATGACAGTTCTGAAAACCACTCCAATGCTTTTTCATTGGAACAACGCATCTACCGCAATTTCTACCCCACTAGCGGGGTCCCGCAACGTACCCGCTGAAAACGTAGTTACCGGCTGGCCCGGCAGAAACAAGTGAATAGTTTTGATGAAAGGCACCAACAGCCAAGCCGACTGCGTCCCACCGGCCAGCAATACTTTGACAATTTTAGTGGCCAACGAATCGAAGGATTGCGTGGGTGACAACACTTCAATTGCCGTAATGGGCGGATTGGGATAGTAGATGATATCTTCTTGCCAATTGTAGTTCTGTTTTGGTAGGATTGACACGTCGGGCTTTACCCGGCCCGTTGCTAATTCAAACTCAAGCTCTGGCAAAATATCGTATTGATGCTCGTATTGCGACAACAACAGACAAAGCCGCCCCGTCAAGCGAGCGTGGTTTAAGGACATAGTTTTTTCTAGAGGAACTTCAGTCTCAATAATCTCAACGGCTTGCGTATTCATACCAACGGACGCTTTTTTCAAATATACTTTATTTCCCCACCACCTTATACAGCATTCCGGCGCTTAGGCGGTCGGTGGTTTTCATGCCGTTGAGGATAGCTAGTTCCTCGTGGCGTTTGGCGGGGATGCCGTTGGCAGTGAGGGCGGCAGATAGTGTCTGGGCGGTTTTGGCGGTTTTGATGCGTACTCGCTCGGGCTGGCGGTTGAGTTTACTGGCATCCGTGAGGCGCGAGAAACCCTGGGCCACGCGCTGAATCTCTGGGCCGTAAGTGCTCATGGTTTGCGGCGCGCTCAAGCCGATGAGGGCGTAGAGCGTTTTGCCGTCCTGAATGATGTAGGACAACGTGTTGGCCGTAATAGCCTGCTGGCCCGACTGATCTTGGCCTACTTGGTCGCCTTGAATGGTGATGGCCGGGAAGCTGTTGATGGTGGTGCGGCTGGCCTGCGGCGACTGAAGCTTGAGTTGCTCGGCGAGACTTTGGGCCGCCGCTTCCAACGTGCCATTGCCGGCGGTAGTCAGCACAATCATGGCTTTGCCGTTGGGCTCAGCCATTTGAAACTGTTGAGGCGAGTTCTGCGACTTCCAGCCGCTGGGTACCGGAAACTGGAATTTCAGATCGGGATGGTAGAACGCGCCACCTTCCACGAAGCCCTGGCGCGGGTCTTCGCCGTAGGTCAGGCCTTCCAGCATCTTCAAGTAAGAATCCCGATTGACGCTGAGGCTGCGGCCACCGGCATTCTGCTTGGCTTGAGCGGCAAGCTGTTTCACGGTCTGGTAACGGTCGGCGGAGTTGGGGTGCGTGCTGAAGAAGTCGGGTGTGGCTCCTGCGCCGCTTGCATCTTGCTCTCGCTGAAGCGTGAGGAAGAAATCGGCCATTTGCGACGCATCGTAGCCGATTTTAGTGGAATAGGTGACGCCCAGCTTATCGGATTCGCGCTCGGCGTCGCGGCCATATTTGAGAAACACCAGCCCCACCCCCTGCGAAAGAGGCTGCGCAATCTGGGCCACGCGCTTCGACAAGATGGAACCGAGCAGCAGAGCGCCAGAAGCCAGCGTGGAGCGCGTCTGCTGCTTTTCGCCGTGGCGCGCCGTGATGTGGCCGATTTCGTGGCCGAGCACCCCGGCAAACTGCGCCTCATTGTTGAAGTGCGCCATGATGCCGCGCGTGAAATACACGTTGCCATCGGGCGCAGCAAAGGCGTTGATTACCGGCGAATCGACGATGGTGAAGTTGTAGCCGTAGTCGGCGCGATTGGATACGGCGGCCATCTGCTGGCCTTTCTGCTGAATGAAACGCTGCATGGTCGGGTTTTCCAACAGACCAAATTGCGCTATCACCTGCGGATCGGGCTTTTTAGCCTGGGCCGGGGCCAGCTTGGGGTTCGATACGAAAGCTGTGGAGCTGGCCAGGGGCAGCAACAACGCCAGCGCAGCAGCGCCCCGCAGGCGACGAAAAGAAGGGAGAGACATAGAAGAACGGAACGAGTGGAGCCGCCGGAGCGGCATTCAAGCCTGCAACGAACTCAACTAGGCTAAAGGTTGCGCGGTTGTATTTCATTACCAACCTAGGGTGTGGAGTCAGTCAAAGTAGCTGTTCAACGTAAGATCGTCATGCAAAGCCAGAGGCCAGGCATGACGATCTTGCTGCTGACTGTTCATTCACTTCATACACAAGAGTGGTGCCACTACAAAAAGCAGCAACCTAAAGCCTGCCTGTGTGCCCGTAAACCTATTAGCGTCGCTGATTTACATTGAGGCTTTGGTAGCCGATGAGCAGATCGGCGCGGGTGCCCGGCGGGCGGTAATATACTAGCAGGTCGTATTGGTTTTCGGTTTCTTGGTGGCTGCCTTCCCATGCCACACTGTTCGGCCCTTGGGGTGTTTGCGTGGCGTAGATGTAGTTGTAGTAGCCTTGCTTGAGCAGGGCGCGGCCGGTGTAGAGTTGCTTCTCCGCGTCGTAGGTGAGTTTGAACTCGTCTTTGAACTGCCAGTCGGTGAGGGCGCCGAGCACGTACACGGGGCTGGCGGCGGGCTGCTCGGCTTTCAGCTGAAAGGTGGTTTCGAGGTAGTCGGCGTTGGTGGCGCCATTGCCGTACTCGCGGCTCTCAAACACGCGCTGGCCGTTGATGTCGTCGAATTGCGTGTAGCCTTGGCCATTGCGGGAGCCATCGAGTTGCAGCAGCGCCTGCCGGGGCGAGGCATTGGCATCGAGCTGGGCCACCCCGATGCCGAGGTTGCGGAAGGTGCGCAGGTCGAAGAAGCGGAACTCGCTCAGGGCCGGGAAGGCGTTTTCGAAATTGAAATACTGGTAGTCGAGCTGCCGGTCGGCGTCGCGCACGAAGGTAGGGCGCAGGTTGTACTTGGCGTTGTCCCAGCGAAAATTCTGGCGCAGCACCACCTTCACCTCCTGCGCCGGGTTCACCAGCTGCGTGTTGTAGCGAATACCAAAATCGACCTGCTGCAAAGTGTACCGCTCCTGCCCGGCCACCGGAATGCCCTGTTTCATCGAAATCTGCACGCTGTTGTCGTACACCAGCAGGCGGCGGCTCAGCAGCGGCGTGCCGCCGGGGCTTTGCACGATGAGCAGGTAATTGCCGCTCAGTTTCACGCGTGGCACCTGCATGCGGTAGTGGTAGTAGGGCACTTTGGTGTTGACGGAGGTACGGTAATTGGTGATGAGAAACTCGTTTATCTCGCTCAAAAACTGCATATCCGTCAGGATGGACGGTTTCCAGTCCACGTCGCAGTGCACGAGCTTGGCCGTGAGCCGCTGGCTTTGGTCGCCGAGCACGTCGAACTCCAGCGTAATAGGCTGCTCTTGGCTTAGGGGCAACACGGGCGGCGTGAATATCTCGTTGGTCGAGCCCGAGGCCACGTAGCACTGCACGCTGCGCACGTTAGAATCGTAGACGTAATCCTGGTAGCGCAGGGTTTTATCGGCGTAATATTCGGTGGCCGGAGCTTGGCCCGTGGTGGCCGGTCGGCGGGCCGCGTTAGGGTCGGTGATGGGCGTACCGAGTGGAACGCAGGCCGTGGCGAGAAGCAGCAGGAGAATGGGAGAAAGGAGACGCATACCGCGAATGTACGGTCTGTGGGCTGTCCGAGGATACCCAACACATGCCTTATACAGCCAATTCAAACAGTATGCTTCCAGCTGTTATTATGTGGTAGCTGTTGGTGCCAGGGTGGCTTTTCTGCTATTCCAGTCCAAGAAACGGTAATATCTACTTAATGGTGAACCCAACTTTGAGCGTTGGTAATGAACAAGCTGAGATAAGCGTCAGCAGTAGAAAACAATTGAATCCAAGTAGCAGCGGTGGAGGGGCGAGGGCAACCACGGAGGCAAGTAACATTAAGGTCACCGCCTGGTAATCGACCCTTAACAAAGAGGTAAAACAGGCACAATAATGCGAATCTAACTTGCGGCCTCATCCTACACCCTAACCCCTTACTATGAAACACACACCTACTCTCCTAGTAGCCGCTCTGCTAGGTGGCGGGCAAGTCCTGGCTCAGGCCCCTTGTGCTACCCTGCCAAACGATTACATCAGCAACTTCACTTCGGTGCTACCGTCTGCGCAGCCAGAGGGTTTGCGTATTCCTTCCACCCACACGTTCCAAATGCTGGTGCAAGGCGGCACGCCTTACTCCACGCAAGGCAGCGGCAATGTGAAGGAGTCGTTTGACTTTACGGGCTATGTGCCCGTCGGCACTGGTACGAGCAGCACCAACGGCTACCTGTCCATCAACCACGAAGGCTCGTCGGCGGCCACGTCGGGGGTGAGCATCTTGGACTTGAGCTTTAACGCGACCACGAAGCTGTGGAACGTAACGGCCAAAAATCCCGTGAACTTCGGGCCGGTGGTGGGTACCTACAACAACTGCTCGGGTGGCACCACGCCCTGGAACACCATCATCACCTGCGAGGAGAATACGCCTACCGCCGCCGCGGACGTAACGGACACCAATGGCGACAGCTACTTCGACTTCGGCTGGAACGTGGAACTGGACCCAGCTACCCGCGCCGTAAAAGACCAGGATGGCAACGGCACTCCCGATAAGCTCTGGCGCATGGGCCGTTTCAAGCACGAAAACGTAGCCGTAGCCCCCGACCGCCGGACGGTGTATGAAGGCGCCGATGAAGGTGCTGATTTCAGCTTCGTCTATAAATATGTAGCCAATACGGCCGGTCAGCTTGCGCAAGGCAACCTGTACGTCCTGAAGCTGGACGGCAATGGTCCTGTTGGTACCGCCTCTACCGGCACCTGGATTCAGGTTCCGAACACCACGCCAGTAGAGTGCAACACCACCGCCGCCACCGCCCGGGCCTTGGGCGCCACTAGCTTCAATGGCGTAGAAGACATCGAAATCAACCCGGTAAACGGCCAGGTTTACTTCACCGCCAAAGGTCCTGGTACTACGTATCGTTTCACTGATTCTGGGGCCACTGGCACTACTATTTCCGGCTTCGAAGTATTCGTGGGCAACTCGCCCAACGTGCCCAACCAAGCCTACACCATCAATTACGGCGCTGGCACCGTGTCGGAGCCCTGGGGAGGCGGCAACGATAACCTGACCTTCGACTCGAAAGGCAACCTGTACGTGTTGCAGGACGGCAGCCGCAACCACGTATGGTTGGTAAAGCCTTGCCACACGCAGGCCAACCCGGCCGTCGAGCTGTTTGCCGTAACGCCCAACGGTTGCGAGCCGACCGGCATGACCTTCTCTCCTGACGAGAAGTTCATCTTCATCTCCATCCAGAATCCGAGTGCGATGAACACCCTCGCCACGGTGGATGCCGCGGGCCAATCGGTGGTCTTCAACAAGTCGACGGCCATCGTAATTGCCCGCCGCGGCGACCTAGGCAACGCGCTTGGCACGGCTACAGGCAAAGCTGAGCTGGCCAAAGCCGACGTATACCCGAACCCAGTAAGCGGCGGTGCCAACCTGACGGTAGAGCTGACGCACGGCAAGAAAGAAGCCGCCACGCTGCAAGTATTCAACAGCATCGGCGCCCGCGTATTGGAGCAGTCGGCGGTACTGAGCCAGGGTGTAAACAGCCTCAACATACCAGTTGGCAAGCTGCAAGGCGGCCACTACAACCTGGTTATCAAAACGGCTACCACTACGACTACCCGTCCGTTCATTAAGCAGTGAGGCCCAGCCGATTTCTCTTTCTGACCATCTTAAGTGTTGCCCTGCAGGCTCTGCGGGGCAACACTTGTTTGGCGCAAACTGCTTCGTGCACTACCCCGGCGTCCTTTAGCCTGACCGATGCCCTGAGCCGGCCGGGCTGCGTCCGGGAGCTGAACTTGCGCAATCAAAACCTGGAATTGCTACCGGCCAGCGTGGGCCAGTTGCCCCGGCTGCGCAGCTTGTACGCCCACGAAAACCACCTGCGCCACCTACCCGACGCCATTACCCAGCTCGATAGCCTGCGGGTGTTGTTCGTGAACAAGAACGGCCTGCTGGATTTGCCGCCGACTTTGGGCAACATGCGCCGGCTGCGGCAGCTGCAACTAGACCAGAATGTGCTGACCGAGCTGCCGCCGAGTATTGGGAATCTGGACAGCCTGCGCTACCTGGTTAGTGCCCACAACAACCTCGCCTCGCTGCCGGAGCAACTCGGTGATGCGGCGCAGCTGGAATACTTCAACACGTCTTACAACCAACTGCTGTTTTTGCCGGCGTCCATGAGCCGCCTGGTCCGCCTGCGCTACGTGTATCTCAACGACAACAAGCTACAAAGCCTGCCCGCCCAACTCGGCGCACTTACCAAGCTTCAGGAGCTGAACGTGAGCAACAACCAACTGGAACAGCTGCCCGCCAGCATCGGCGACTGCCAGGCCTTGCAGGTACTCATCGTTTCCGGCAACCAGCTGAAGTCTCTGCCGAAGAGTATGGGCAAGCTGCGTAATTTGGAAATACTAATTGCCAACGACAACCAACTTAAGGCCCTGCCTCGCTCGCTAGGCCAGCTGAAAAAGCTAAAGACGGTGGTGGTGCGCAACAACGCCTTCACGCCGGAGGCCCGCCGCCAGGCCGAAGCTGCATTGCCGGGCGCTAAACTCTACTTCGAATGACGTTGCTTTTTTCTCGTTGCCGAACTCTGGGCCGCCCGCTGCTGCTGGGCTTGGCGGGGCTGCTGTTTTCGTTTGCCGTGTCGCGCAAGGTGCCTACTGAGCAGGTGAAAGACTACTACGAAAGCCACCTGCGCCAGCTGCACGCCACCCTTACCCGCTTCCAAGAGGCCGCTTACCAGGCCGATACCACTGCCTTGCGCACGCATTTCGCCGCCTGCCGGGTGGAGTACAAGCACCTGGAATTCGCGGTGGAGTACTATTACCCGCACGCCGCCCAGCGCATCAACGGCGCCGCGCTGCCCGAAACCGAGCCCGGTGAGCCCGGCGAAGTCATTCCGCCCACTGGCTTTCAGGTGCTGGAAGAATACGTGTACGCCGCCCCCGACAGCCGGGCCAACCGGGAGCTGGTGTACCAGGAAACGGATAATCTGCTCTACCAGGTGCGCCAACTGGAGCAGCAAGCGCCGTTCCTGACTTTCACCGATGCTGAAGTATTCGACGCGGTACGGCTGAATCTGTACCGACTGGCGGCCAAGGGTATTTCGGGTTTCGACTCGCCCGCCGCCCACGCCTCCTTGCCAGAGGCGGCCGTCACGCTGAAAGCCAGCCGGGAAGTGCTGGCCTTGTTCGACGTACCCGCCGCTCTGACCACGCGGCTGGCCCGCGGCCAGGCCGCCGTAGCCGCGCGCGGTTTGGACTTCACTAGCTTCGACCGGGCCAGGTTCTTGCTGCGTCACTTCAACCCGGCGCTGGCCGCGCTGCGGCAGGCGCAGGTGCAGCAGAATATTGCGTTTGTAAAGACGCGCCGCGCCGTGCGGCCCGAGGCGGCCAGCTTCTTCGTAGCCGATGCCTTTGACCCGGCTTTCTTCGCGCCGGCCGATGCGGCCACGCCCACCCCGGCCGTGCTGGCGCTGGGCGAAGTCTTATTTCAGGAGCCGCTGCTGTCGGGGCGCGGGGGGCGCTCCTGCGCCAGCTGCCACGTACCCGGCCGCGCCTACACCGACGGCCTGCGCGTCAATAGCTCGCTGCTGGCTAAGGTGGGGCTGGAACGTAACACTCCTACCCTACTCAACGCCGCGCTACAGCCCGACCAATTTTACGACAGCCGCGTGCATTTCCTCGAAGACCAGGTGCACGCCGTGGTGTCCAACAAAGCCGAAATGGGCGGCCAGCTGAGCGAAGCGCCGGCTATGCTGCGCAAGAAAGGCAGCTACGCCAAGCTCTTCGCGCGGGCCTTTGCCACCGAGAAGCAGCCCGTTTCGGAGCGCAACATCCGCCGCGCCGTAGCGGCCTACGTCCGCTCCCTGGTGCGCCTCAACAGCCGCTTCGACCAGTACCTGCGCGGCGACTCCACCGTGCTCAGCAGCCAGGAAATACTTGGTTTCAACCTGTTTATGGGCAAGGCCCAGTGCGGCACCTGCCACTACATGCCGCTCTTCAACGGCACCGTCCCGCCCCTCTACGACAAAGCCGAAAGCGAAGTGCTAGGCGTACCCGCCACCGCTGACACCTTGCATCCTACACTGGACAATGACCAAGGCAAGTTTTTGCTCTACGGCATCGCCCACCAGCAACACGCCTTCAAAACGCCCACCGTCCGCAACGCCGCCCTCACCGCCCCTTACATGCACAATGGCGTGTACCAAACGCTGGAGCAGGTAATGGATTTCTACAACAAAGGCGGCGGCGCCGGCATGGGCCTTGCCGTTCCTACCCAAACCCTGGCCGAAGACAAGCTCAATCTAAGCAAGCCCGAGCAGCAGGCCATCATAGCCTTCATCAAGTCGTTGAGTGACTCAAAAGAAGTGGCATATTAACTGTAGCGCGAAGCTCCAGCTTCGCGCATCGTTGCTGAGGTTGAACGATTACACCCGCGCCATAACAACGCGTGTCGTTCAACGATGCGCGAAGCTGGAGCTTCGCGCTACTGCTCGTGCCAATAGGTGTGCGGCCACAACTGCCAGTCCGCAACCAAACCCGCTTTCACCGGATTTTCTAGTACATAGCTGATAACGCGCTTCATTTCCTCCGCGTCCCGCACGATATGGTCGTAGCTTTCCCGCTGCCAGAACTGGCCGGAGCGGCTCAGTAGCTTGTTGGCTCTAGCCGCCGAGTAGCTTTTGATGGATTGCAACGACTGCGCCAACGACGGAACATTATCGGGCAATGTCACCACCAAATGCACGTGGTTTGGCATGACGCAGTAACACACGAGGATGTAGTTCTTGGCGTCGTAGAAATGCAGCGCGTCCTTCACGACAGTTGCAACCACCGCCTCTCGCAGCCAGAGCGGACCGGTCTCCGCTTTATCGAGCAGCGTATCAAAGCGGCCGAAATAGCGTTTCTGGCGAGCATAAGTCTGCTCCGCATCTTCCGTCGGATCAAGAAAAGCATCCCATTCGGCCCGCAGCTTTTCCAGCACGATACGCGGCAAAGAACCGGCCAACCGAAACGTAATGAACAGCTTCTCCCCTGGCGGCAAGCGGTGCGGCAGATTCCGCCAATAGTGAATAAGGTCAGTGCCCAGCATAAACGAATGTAGCGCGAAGCTCCAGCTTCGCGCATCGTTGAACGACAGACGTTGCAGCAGTGCGGTTCCAGTCGTTCAACCTCCGCAACGTTAGTGAATGTAGCGCGAAGCTCCAGCTTCGCGCATCGTTGAACGACAAGCGTTGTTACGGCGCGGAAGTCAGCAACGATGCGCGAAGCTGGAGCTTCGCGCTACACTTTCTCCAGCACTTCTACCCGCTCGGCCAGCTTTTCCCACTGGTCATTCACGCGGGCCAACTCCTTTTTCACCTGCTCGAACTTCACCGTGGCGTCTTTCAGTTGCGCAGCATTGTTGTAGATGGCCGGGTCGGCGAGCTGCTTTTCGTAGATGGCCAGCTCCTGTTCCAGCGCCGTAACGCGGGTTTCTACCTCCTTTAGCTCTTTACTGACTTTACGCAGCTCTTGCTGGTTGGCTTCGCGCTCCGAATTAGAAAGCTGCTTTTTCTCCTCCTTCACCTGCTTCGGCGCAACGGGCGCGTTCAGGGCCGCTTTCTTGGCGGCTTTTTCCCGGTCTTCCATCCACTGCTCCCACTCGTTGTAGGTGCCAGGATACTGCTTGAGCTGGTAGTCTTCGATGTACCAAATCTTGTTGGCCACGTTCTCCACGAAGAAACGGTCGTGGCTGATGACGATGTAGGTGCCTTCGTACTGATCCAGCGCCTGAATCAAGATGTTCACCGACTGCATGTCCAGGTGGTTGGTCGGTTCGTCGAGCAGCAGGAAGTTGGCCTCCGAAATGAGGGTTTTAGCCAGCGCCACGCGGCTTTTCTCGCCCCCGCTCAACACCTTGATTTTCTTGTACACCTCGTCGCCCGTGAACAAAAACGAGCCTAGCACGGTGCGCAGCTCCATTTCGTTGCGCTTGGAGCCGGCTTCCACCATCTCCTGTAAAATCTCGTTGTCGATGCGTAGGCTTTCGAGCTGGTGCTGGGCGTAGAACGACATAATCACGTTGTGGCCCAGCTGGTGCGTGCCCGTCGTCGGCGACTCCGAGCCCGCCACCAGCCGCATGAGCGTGGACTTGCCCTTGCCGTTGGCGCCGATGAGGGCAATTTTATCGCCCCGCTCGATGTGCACGTGGGTGTCGCGGAAGATCATCTTCTCACCGTACTTCTTGCCCACGTGCTCCATGCGCAGAATGTGGCGGCCGGGCACCACGGAGAAGTCGAACTTGATGTTCACCTTGGCATCGTCCTGGGCCACGTCGTCGATGCGCTCCAGCTTGTCGAGCATCTTCACCCGGCTCTGGGCCTGCTTGGCTTTCGAGGCCTTGGCCTTGAACCGCTCAATAAACCGCTCCGCCTGCCGGATCTGGGCCTGCTGGTTCTCGAAAGCGCCTTTCTGAATAGCGTTGCGCTCCTCCTTCTCTTCGAGGTAGTAGCTGTAGTTGCCGGCGTAGGGCACCAGCTTGCCGCCCGTCACTTCCACGGTGGTGTTGGTGGTGCGGTCCAGAAACTCCCGGTCGTGGCTCACGATGATGACGGCGCCCTCGTAGCCGGCCAGGTAGTTTTCTATCCACTTGATACTAGGCAGGTCCAAGTGGTTGGTGGGTTCGTCGAGCAGCAGCAGCGAGGGTTGCTGGAGCAGAATCTTGGCTAGCATCACGCGCATGCGCCAGCCACCCGAAAACTGCTTCAGCGGCTTTTGCAGCTCTTCGGTCGTGAAGCCCAGACCTTCGAGAATTTCTTCGGCGCGGGCCTGCATGGTGTAGCCGCCCAGCGCCTCGAAGCGTTCCTGCAAGTCGGCCAGCTTTTCCACCAGATCATCGGTGTAGTTGGTTTCGAACTCCAGCAGCACCTGATCTATCTTCTTTTGCAGCTCCAGCGCCTCGGAAAACGCCTGCATGGCCACGGTCAGAATGGGCTCGTGGGAATCGTAGCTGAGTAAATCCTGGTTCAGGAAGCCCAGGCTCACTTCCTTGCTCATGGAGATGCTGCCGCCATCGGGCTTGTATTCGCCCACCAGAATGCGCAGCAGCGTGGATTTGCCCCGGCCATTGAGCCCGATGAGGCCAATCTTATCCTTGGGCTTGATATGCAGGTTGGCCTTGTCGTAGAGCGTACGGGAGCCGAAATGAAAATCGAGGTCGTTGATGGAAATCATCCTACTTTGCTATGAAGCTGCAAAGGTAGGGGTTGAACGTGTTCGGTCTTCGCGTAAACACAAATACTATCCAATAGCTACGAGCATATCATAGTACTACTTACCTAAGCTTCTCAACATATCCTCCCCAGAGCCAACCCCTAATAGAGTCACACCGTACTTTGTACCAATTATCTTTCTTGCCTGCTATTTTCTCGATTGGACCGTTGTCATCCAACAAAGTCACATATGTATAGAGTGGTAGACTCGCTATAGCTTTACTATCAGATGTTGGTGCTTCTCTCATGTACAATCCATTTCGCGCTGTTACGAATGCATTAGTGCCTTCAGGTCTAAAATAGTGAGTTTTTCTAGGCCCTATGAGTATATACAAGAACAAAATAATGTTCACGAATAACAAAAAATTCTTCAAACGCCTCCAGCGCCTTGTCTTATCCCACTCAGATACATCATTTGATTTTAAACTAGTTTTAGTAACTGATGTATGAGATTCTTGATGCGCTGTGGCGTAAGCATTTTTAGTTTGAGACTGAGCATTTATTTTCTCTTCTCTAATTCTAGCTAAATCTTCCTGTATCTGTTGCTGTCTCCTTTCCTGGTCAATCCTTATCTTTTCTTGATCATACTTCTCTCTACGCAGTTTATCCCACTATTTTTTTAGTTCATCTTTTTCCGACTCACTTTTTTCATCTCTATACCTTTTGAATTTAGTATCGTATATTCTTTTTTTCTCATCGTTAGACAATATTTCGTGCGCTTCATTTATGTTTTTGAACATATCCGCAAAGAATTGTTCTCCATCATTTTTATCTGGATGAAACTTTACAGAAAGCTTTCTATATGCCTTCTTAATTTCTTCTTTTGTCGCTGCTTCGCTTAACCCTAGTATTTCGTAGTAATTTTTCATCTACCGATATATAATGTAGGCTGTAAGGATCATGGTCGCGAGTGCATATTTGAAGGCCATTCTTTTGTATGATGCTCTATCCATGAAAGCCGCGCAATCGGAGCAGACTGTCCTGACCGCGTAACTGACTCGGCTACTAGACCTATAACGACCAAAGTAGGTAGAACTTCCTATGTAAACTGTACGCCTCCAATCAGCACCAATCTTTCCGCATGTATGACAAGATGCCATGTTTAAAAAAGTAATAGGTTATGACTTTCTCAAAAATAGCAGCTTTGTAAAAATTAGTGTGGCTATTAGTACAAGTTTTTGTTAACCATTTACTATATAGACTTGTATACCCTCTACACTCCCTCAAACACCTCCGTCCATTCTATCAACAGCTCCGGCAGCGTCGCTACGGGAATGGAGCCGGGCGTGTAGAACTCGCCGCGTAGCTGGTAGCGGCCATCCTCCCCGAGCAGGTACACCACCACGTTCTTTTGCTCGGGCGTTACCATCCAGTATTCGCGCACGCCGCTTTCCTCGTAGAGGTCGAACTTCTCCTTGGTGTCACGCGCCACATTGCCGGGGCTCAGGATTTCGATAATCCAGTCCGGGGCGCCGAGGCAGCCGCGCTCATCCAGCTTCTGCGGGTCGCAGACGACACAGATATCGGGCTGCACCACCGTTTCGATGCTGGCATCACCGTTGGGCGGAGCTTTGCTCAGACGTACATCGAAAGGAGCGTGGTACATCTCGTAACTTTTGCCCCGCAGATACTGCATGATCGGAAGTCCGATGTCACGTGCAACTTCATGATGTACTCGCTTGGACGCGGGGCTCATCAAGCGCACCTTTCCTCTGAATAATTCAGTCCGTTCGTCAAACTGCCAGGTTAGGTAATCGGCATAGGAGTAGGAGCGGGTTAGATCAAGTTGGGAAAAGTGTGTTACCAGAGACATAGCCGAGGAAGTGCTGGTGGTTGGTAAAGATATGCGGCAGACTCATTGCGCTACGCCATTTAGCTTCCGCATCAGCCGCCGCTTCGGCGACAAACCAGCTGCATTCTGGCCCGTACATGCAGGCATGAAACACTGCTTCCCTACTCTTCTCTTAATTGCCCTGGTTATTGCTCTGGCCGCCTGTAGCACCGAGCGGGAATCGGCGGGGCGGCGGGGGCGGGAGGTGATACCGGCCGCCGTACGCGGCGAAGCTTCCACCACCGAAACCGTGGGCGAAACCGGCCGCAGCCACGGCTACCTCCGACGCTTCTACCAGGAGCAGGGCCAGTACTACCTCACCGTCGACTACATCCAGTTTCTCCACGGCGAAGCCGCCCTAGCCGCCGCCCGCCGCAAAGGCGACGCCGTGGCAGAGGTGCAGAACGGCGACACCGTGTACTCCGTCTCCGACGATTACTACATCGTCAACGACAACCCCGAGCTGCGCACCCTGCGCCTCGCCGACCAAGCTACGCTCACGCTCTGGCGCAGCGGCGAAAACGGCCTGGAGCAGTATTCCGCCACCCCGGCCGAAGTGCTAACTCAAACTCCGAATGCTCTGCGCCTCTCCCCTTTCATCGTGGAAACGAAGCAGGGCGTGGTTACCAGCCTCACGGAACAGTACGTGCCTTAATGTGTGGCACGGACTTCAGTCCGTAGCCCCAATCTAGAGCACAAACCTATAATTAGTTGCAATCCACAGCACCGTTTTGCGCGGATACCGGGGCTACGGACTGAAGTCCGTGCCACAATACAGCGCTCCAACTCGTATACCCTCTCATCCATCATTCTAACGAACTCATCAACATGGCTCCTTCCCCTCCCTCCCAGACCCCCGACGAAGACAACGACCGTAGCGCCCAGGCGGCCCAAGGCCGGCAAGACGGCGGCGTAGTAGGCCAGTCCAGTGGCCGGCCCAGCTACGGAACCGGCGGCTACGAGCTGAACCTCAACGAAGACGAACCGGCCGACGAAAGCGGCTCCGGCAGCGCGGCTTCCAGCACCAGCCGCGCCCCGCACGAGTCGTCGGAAGACACTGACGAGTAGGTCTCTCGCTCTTATTCTGCGGCAAACGCCCCGGCCCGCTGAAACTATGCTTCAGCGGGCCGGGGCGTTTGTTTTGCTACCAAGTGCTAAAACGAACTACGCACTTCGACGCTACCCCACAAACGGCCCCCGAAACTCCGGTGCGACGCGCTTCTTGGCGGCTTGCTCATAGGCGTAAGCCAACGTCAGCAGCGGTCCTTCCTGGTAGGCGCCGCCCACGAACGACAAGCCCACCGGCAAGCCGTGCGTCTGCCCCATCGGTACCGTCACGTGCGGGTAGCCGGCCATAGCGGCCGGTGAGGAGAAGCCAGGACCTTTCCAGGAGTCGCCGTTGATGAGGTCGATGCCGGTGGAGGGGCCACTCGTGACGCCCACAATGGCGTCGAGGCGGTTATCGCGCAGCACTTTGTTCAGCACCGTGCGGGCTCCATCCTGAGACTTGCGCCGGGCAGCTTGGTATTTGGGGCTGGTGAGGCCTTCCAGCTTCTCGGAATCCTCCAGGATTTCCTGCTGAAAAAAGGGCATGGCCTTGGCCTTGTTTTCAGTGTTGAAGCGGATGACATCAGCTAAGGTTTTCACCGAAGCCCCGGCCGTAGCCAGGTACTTGTTCACGCCGTCCTTGAACTCGTAAAGCAGCACGTCATACTCAGCATCACCTAGCGAATTTATCTGCTTGTCCACCTCTACTTCCACCACCGTAGCACCTTGAGCCCGCAACTGCGCCACGGCGGCTTGCAGAAGCGCAACGGCATCGGAGTTGCCTTTAAGGTGGCCTTTTTCCACACCAAGACGCTTACCTTTCAGGCCATTTGCGTCCAGAAACTTGGTGTAGTCGGGCTGAACCTTGCCGGCGCTTTCCTTGGTCACGGTATCGGCGGGGTCTTCGCCGGTGAGCACGCCTAGCAGCAGCGCCGCGTCGCGGACGGTGCGGGCCATGGGGCCGGCCGTGTCCTGGGTGGCCGAGATAGGAATGATGCCCGAGCGGCTCAGTAATCCTACTGTGGGCTTGATGCCGACGATGCCATTACAAGAGGCTGGCGACACCACCGAGCCGTCGGTTTCGGTGCCGATGGCCACGGCGCAGAGATTGGCGGCCACCGCCGCACCCGAGCCGGAACTAGAGCCGCTAGGGCTGCGGTCCAGAATGTAGGGGTTCTTGGTTTGGCCGCCGCGGCTGCTCCAACCGCTGGTTGAGCGCGTGGAGCGAAAATTGGCCCATTCGCTCAGGTTAGTTTTGCCCAGCACCACGGCCCCGGCGGCACGCAACTTGCCCACAATAAAGGCGTCTTGCTTGGCCCGATGCCCGACCAGCGCCAGTGAGCCGGCGGTGGTCTGCATCTTGTCGGCCGTGTCGAGGTTGTCCTTCACCAGCACCGGAATGCCGTGCAGCGGCCCGCGCAGCTTGCCGGCTTTGCGCTCTTGGTCGAGTTGGTCGGCCAGCGCCAGGGCGTCGGGGTTCAGCTCAATAACTGCGTTCAGCTTGGGCCCGTTGCGGTCCACGGCTTCAATGCGCTTGAGGTACAGCTCCGTAATGGCCCGCGAGGTTAGGGCGCCACTGCGCATCTTCTCCTGCAAACTGTCGATGGTGGCTTCGTGCAGCGCAAACGGCTCCGCGTCCGGGGTGGCGGCATCGGTAGCCTTTGCTTCTTCGGGCCGCGCCTGCGACGAACACGCATCGAGGGCGAAAGTGGAAAGCGCCAAGCTCGCCAAGGAGCCGTTGCGCAGGAATATTCTTCGGTTCATCGGCTTTTTTTGTGGGTAAGATAGAACGCAGAAGCGGCTTTAGCTGCATTTTTTGCGCCCATCTTCGTCCCACTAGCTCGCCACCGATGCCGCTTTAGGCTTGTTGCGCTGGCACTTTTCGCCGCAGTACTTCACCTCGTCCCAGCAGTTGCGCCACTTTTTGCGGTACTCAAACGGACGCCCGCACGTAAGGCAGGTTTTCGTGGGCAGATTGCCTTTGGTGAGTTTGGCGAGAACGGGCGGCATAGAACAGAAAAGGAAGCAAATCGAATTCAAACCTATAAGGGTGACTGATGTTCAGCAGTCTACGTAAGGCTTCCTATTGCGAGGTAGTGTTTATAGAAAATACCATTCAGCTATTCACTAAGCCCTTTTGCATCTCACTCTGAAACTTGCTCCTATTAGCTTTGAAACCGCGTTAGTAGTTGTTATTCACTCTCTATGTCCCTGCCTACTGATTTCTTTTTTCAGTACGAAAACTACGTGAGCCGCACGCCCGGCCCCGAAATTATGCAAGTGGTGCGGCAAGCTGGCGCCGAACCCACGCTGCACTATCACACATGGCTGGTCCGTGAGCAGGAACTCAACGTTTTGCTTGAACTCAACGATTTTGCCGCCGTGGTTCACCTCGTAACGGAGGAAGTGCCGTTCTGGGAATTGCCCACCGACATTATCGGCGACGAAGTCTTGGAAGACGGTGACTGGCCCATGTTCACGCTCCGCTACCAGGGCCGCGAGCATGTTTCGGGTGGAGCCTGTGCGGGCTACTGGCACCCTGGTATCGCGCACCTACAAACGGCTATGGGCAAGCTTTACGAGAAGTATTTGTTGTTTCGCCCGACGTAGCCACGCTAAACGCGAACTAGAATAAAGCTACTCGCCCAGCCGCTGGCGGAGTGCCTGAACTTCGTGCTCCAGCTCTAAAGTGCGGAAGGTTACTTTCACTTCCAGGTCGTTGTAGGCTTGCTCCAGTTCCTGCTCCCGCTTGCGAAGCGCAAACTCGGTCTGTTTTTGGTCGTGAATGTCAGTGCAGGTGCCGTACCACTGCTTGATCTGGCCAGCTTCGTCGAATTGGGGCTGAGCTTGGCCCAGGAACCATCGGTAGCTGCCTTCGCGCGACTTGAAGCGGTACTCTATTTCGTAGAATTCGCCGGTGGCTAGGGAGTGGCCCCACACCTCGCGGGCCCGCTGCCGGTCGTCGGGGTGCAGCAGGTTGTTCCACATGTCAGGCCCCACGCTATCGGCCAGGGTGTAACCGGTATAGTCGGTCCAGCGCTGGTTGAAGTAGGTGTGAAACCCGGTGGGGTCCGTGAACCAGACCAGCTGCGGAATGAAATCGGCGAGGAAGCGGAGCTGCTCCTGCGCCTGGCGGCGCAGCTGTTCTTCGGCGGGAATAGCGGTGGCACTCATGCAACAAAAGAGCTTAGCAGGGCCGGGCAAGCTGGATTTCCATGCCCGATTGAAAGTACAGGTTAAGTTGGCTAACCTGCCCGTCGGAGGAGCGGCGCAGGCGGGTAATGAGGGCCCGGGTGTGCTCCTGTAGCAGCCGGAGCTCCAGGTAGGGCCGGTTGAGCAGCGCGTCGCGCTCCATGGTCCAGTGGCCGGCGTCCTGCATCTGGGGCGCTTCCACGCGCACGGTACCCGGCCGCAGCAAGAAGGTGGTAGCCCGCGCCAGCGGCGTGTCCGGGCTATTGCGGTTCAGGACCCGGTCGGCCACGCACCAATCACCATTAAGGTACTCATCGGGCATCTGCTGCAAGTTGACGTCAAACAAAAGTTCAGACATACGAGGTAATACGAGCGACTTGCGACTAAAGGTTGAAACCAGACAATAGAGAAAAAAGACCCGACCACACCTGTGGCGAGTGTTGTAGCCAAGGCTTAAAATTATGAAAGAGTTCCTTTCTTTTCTCCCTATTCGTAGCAGCCTACTAGGTTTACGCTAGCTTTCAGCACCTTATAATACCATCTAGCCTGCCACAACAGGGTATGCGCTATGTTGCAATTGCGTGCAGAACGTGGCCGCTGAAATCAGCCGCACGAGAAGCAGCTATTCTCCCTCGCTGAACCGACTAGCTAAAGGAGCTGGCACTCCCGCGCTGTGCAGCATACCACTCACAATGCCTTGCCGCCACAGCGTGAATACCGAGTAGCGCAACTCCCGGCGCGAGGTCATTTTGCCGGTTTGCAGGGGCTGGCCGGGTCGGCGCGGGTTATTATCACGCAGAAAGACACCATTCACGACGGACGTTTCGAGGCGGTGCAGCACGCCGCGCTGGTTTTGGCGGTTGAGCAAGTCCAGCTTCAGGTCCTGGTATTCGGCCCACATAGTGCCTTGGGCCTGCGTATGATCGAGCTGCATCTGAAACCGGATGCGCTGGATTTGTCCGCTCCGCAGCCGTAAGCCTCGCGTGGGCAAGATCATGGGGTTGAGCATAGCCAGCGGGGCCGAAGAAAAGCGGCCTTGCAGGGTGTGTCGTCCGTTGGGGTCGAGCAGGTTGGCGCGCAACGTGAGGCGGGCCGCACATCGCTGCTGAAGCCGGCCGGTGGCCTCGCCGGTCATGGGCTGGGCAGCACTCATGCGGCGCGGGTCGTTGCTGACGTTGCGCAGGGTGGCCGTGAGCTGCTGAATGCCCATTACGCCGGGCTGTGGGCCGCGCGGCGCGCGGTAACTCATGCGGATAGTACCGTTTACGAGGCGCACCTGGCGCACATCCACCCGAAACGGCAGCCGCCCAATGGCGTCGGGGGTAGCTACGGAGCGTTGCGGGTTGATGGGGAACCGTCCGTCGCTGCTGGTGACGATTTGCCCGTCGCGGATTTCCAGTTGCTGAGCCAGCACACTGCCCCGCCGCAGTAGGGCCGCGAAGTTGAGGCCTCGTACGCGAAACTGCGGCAGTTGGAGCGTCACGTGCGCCGCCTGGTGCCCTTTAAGCCGGGCCAGCTCCGCCACCGACATCGTGGGCGCCAGCCGCACGGTGCGCAGCGCCAACTCGCCCCGCCGCGTATCGGCCCGCACCGCCGCCGTGGTGAGGTGGTAGTAGGGTGGATCAAGCAGGACGCGGGCCCGGCCCGTGCGCAGCGTCCAGGCGCGGGCGTGGTAGAGGTAGCCGGGAGCATTGTAGGTCTGGGCGGTAAGATGAACAGAAGAAGCCGTGAGGCGGATATCCTGCGCGGCAGGCTCCCATTGTTGATCGGCGATGCGCAGGCGGCCACCCGTGAGGCGCAGCCCGGCTAGGCGCACGTGCGGCAGATAGGGCGCCAGCAATTTATGAGGCGGCGGCGGCGGAACGGCGGGCAACGTTAGGGCCAAGGCCGGCGTGCGCAGCAGCAGGGAGTCGGCGTGCAGGGTGCCCCGCGCCAGCCGCGCCGCCCGCAGCCCGCGCAGTTCCAGCCAGGGTAGGGCCATGTCGAAGCGGGCAGCGCGGGTACGCTGGTTGCTAATGGCTTGCAACGGCGCCACTCGCAGCCACCGTAGCGCCAGCCGGCCAGAATCAGAAGAAAACGAGCCGTGCCGTAGCCGCACCACGTGGCCAGGAACCCGCGCCAACACGTCATCCATCTGAAACGCTACCTGCTTGGCATAAGCTAGGCGGGTGGTATCGGCGGCCCCGGCGGCACTGAGCAGGATGTCGTGGATCGACAACGCGGCGTGGCTCAACTGGGCTTCAGTTCGGAGTAGGGAGCCATAGCGCGCCCGCACGTTGCGTAAGCGGAGGTTCTGGACATGCAAACCAGGCAGCCCTAGCGGGAGCCGCGCGTGGAGTGGCTTGTTTTCTTTGGAAGCCGTGGGTAGGCCGCCGAGTCGCAGGTTCACGGAGTCGAGGACAATGCTTTCTATGGGCACCACTTGCCGCCGTAGCGCCGCCACGAGGCCTATTCCCGTTATCCGCAGCTCACCTAGGTCGAGGCGCAGGTCGGGCAGGGCGGCAGTATCGGGGGCGGTAGCAGTGAGCAGCTGCACGCCGCGTAGCGTGATGGAGCCGGCCAGGAGTCGGGTGTGCAGTTGTCGGATGCGCAGCTCATAGCGGCCGCGGCTGGCCGTAGATACCTGCTTTTCCAAGGTGCGGCGCAGCCAGGGGTCGAGGAAGAACAGCACGCCCACCACGGCGGCCAGCAGTAGCACCAGCAAGGGCAGCAATAGCCATTTCAGCCAGCGGCGGGGCGTGTTGTGGGATGGAGCGACGGTGGAAGGTGGAGCGGACTTGGGCACGGAAAAACAATGGCTCTACCCTTACGGTAAAGCATCTAGCTAGGTCTGATTTGCTGCTTCATTTTGCTTCTTTACCGCTCACACTACCTTTACCGCCCTTACTACGTTGGTACGCGGAGCCGGGTAAAGCCGGAACTTCTACCTTAGGGGCCGTTCTGTCGATTTTCTACTGTTTCTCCTATGCACTCCGAGCCTAATGCGCTGGCCGAAGCCCTGCTGGCTTCTTTCCGCCACAACTTCCGCAGCTACAAAAGCCTCGCCGACCGCGCCCTGGCCCAGCTTAGTCCCGCCGACTGGCTGTACGTGCCGGCCCCGGAAAGCAACAGCCTCGCCGTTATTGTGCAGCACATGGTAGGCAACCTCCGCTCCCGCTTCACCGATTTCCTCACCACCGACGGTGAAAAACCCAACCGCCGACGCGACTTGGAATTCGTGGAGCCCACTGCGGCCGAGGCCATAGCTGACCTGCAAGCGCAGTGGGACCCGGCTTGGAACATCCTCTTCGACTTGCTCGATACCCTACAGCCGGCGGACCTGCTACGCATGGTCACGATTCGGGGGGAGGCGCATACGGTGCTGACGGCGGTGCAGCGACAGGTGGCACACTACGCCTACCACGTGGGCCAGATAGTGCAGCTGGCCAAGCAGCTGCGCGGTACCGCCTGGCAGAACCTGAGCGTGCCGCGCGGGCAGAGCGAACAGTTTACCAGTCAGGTGCGCGGCGCTCAGCCCGCAGCCAACGCCGTAGTGTAAGGCCCGATGCTCGCTATAACGTCCGTCCTGAACCCGCATAGCGCGGAGCGAATCAACCGCATCATCAAGAGCCTGGAGCTGGAATTCGGGCTCGACGACGTGCAGGCCACGCCCGATCCGCACATCACCTACCAACTAGCGGGGGTGCGCAAGCTCTCGGCCCTGAATCAGGTGTTGCGCGACGTGGCCCAGCACACGGCGCCGTTCACGGCTTTCACTACCGGCCTAGGGCTGTTTCCGGGACCCAACCCAGTGATTTACATTCCGGTGTTGCGCTCAGAAATGCTCAACAAACTGCACTTGCGCATTTTGAAGGCCACGGCGCCCCTGTGTTTGCGCACCGACAAATTCAGCGCGCCCGATTGCTGGATGCCGCACATTTCGCTGGCCCTGCACGATACCACGCCCGAAGTGCTGGGCCCGGTGCTGCAATACCTCAACAAAGAAACTTTCAACCTCAAGCTCACCATCAACAACATCACCATTCTGCGGCAGGCCGGCGAGAAATTCGTGCCCGAAAAGCAGTTTGCCTTCGAAGGGCACAAGCGGGATAAAGCGCCGATGCTGTTTTGATGGGTCTTACCGTCATGCAGAGGCAGTAGCCGAAGCATCTGGCGTGCTGCCGTTGTTTACCTCGTCATGCAGACGAAGGAAGCATCTCGCGTGCTGACCTTGTAAAGTATAGAATTAAAGCTAGCTCCCCTCCTTTCCAAGGAGGGGAGCTAGTTCTAGTTTTTAAAGGCTCTTTCGCGTAAGCAAGATATATCGGCGGCAGCCACGACCTTTGCTTCGTTTCATCAACCTTCTCCTCTTCTGCTTATGTACCAAATCGTACTGCTGCTGCACTCCTGGTCGCGCTGGCTCGTCGTTGTTTTTGGCCTGATTGCCTTGTTTCGCGCTTTTGGCGGTTGGCAAGGCCGCCGCGCCTGGGTGGGTGCCGACAATGGCATGGGAGCCGCTTTCGTGGGGTCCATGCACTTGCAGCTGTTGCTGGGCCTTATTCTATACCTGGGCCTGAGTCCTTTCGGCCTGAAAGCTTTTGAAACAGCTGGCGGGGCCGTCATGAAAGATCCGGTGGGCCGTTTTTGGGGCGTAGAGCACTTAACGGGCATGTTGCTGGCCGTGGTAGCGGCGCAGGTGGGCCGCACGCTCTCCAAAAAAGCCTCCGACTCGGTGCTCAAGCACAAGAAAGCTTTCATCTGGTTCAGCATTGCCATCTTACTGGTGCTGCTCATGATTCCGTGGGGCATCTGGAACCCAGCACGGCCGCTGTTTCGTATATAGCTGCCGGATGTTAAACCCTCTGGTAAAAAGAGCCATCCTCGTCCGTGAGGATGGCTCTTTTTGCATTTCCATTGATTAATTCCTGGGCTCCTTATCTTGCGTCTCTTTCGCGGCTAGCTCGTCAGTTAGTTTCTTCAGATTCCTGCTTTACAAGGACAGAAATAGGTTTTCTAGTTTTCGGCTGAGCCACTTTATGGTTACTGCATCCAATCCGCGCCGCGGCCCTCGTTTCTCCCAGGAAGATTTTCTGGAGCAGATGCACGCGCGCCTACTGGAGCTGGAAAGCAAGGCCGATGCCCAACAGAGCCACAAAGCGGTGATTCTGGTGCTGCGCCAGCAGCTGGATTCCTTCCGCATCACTTTCGCCGGCCCCAAGTAAAGGCGCCCCCCGTAGCGCGGAAATCTGTTCCGCGACGAGCAAAGCGAGTTCCTACGCGGCCGGGCCGTAGCGCGAAGCTCCAGCTTCGCGCATCGTTGAACGACAAGCGTTGGCGCGGTTCCAGTCGTTCAACCTCAGCAACGATGCGCGAAGCTGGAGCTTCGCGCTACTGTGCTCAACTGGCGCTCTGCCGGATACTCGCTCCGCTCGTGCGTGAAGCTGGAGCTTCGCGCTACTGCCTAGTGGGCGTGAGCGGCGGAGGCGTGGTCCACGATTTCAAACTGGCGCACCTCCCCTTTCTCCCAGGCATTGGCGCCGGGCAGCACGGGCGGGGCCTGGATGTCGGCGCGCTGGCGGCGCTTTTCGGCGCTGGAGATGCTTAGGCGCCGGTCGCGCTGGTTGACCATGCCGGTATCAATCTGGCCGTCTTGGGTGAAGCCCATCATGAGCTGTGGGCCGCCGTAGGGCAGCTCTTTGTCGCGGTCGGTGTGCCAGGTGTGCAGGGTTTTGCCGTAGGTGCTCACGATTTGCTCCATCAGCTCGTGCTCAGCCACGTCGGGCAGGCCGGGCGCCACCAGCGTCCCCGATTTCACCTCGTGGCTGTGGCTGTGCCAGAGCTTCTTTTCGGCTTCGGGCAGCTTCTCAAACAGCCGCCGCGACACGATGTACTCGATGCCCATGATTTTGGCGCCCGCCCCGTTGCCGTCGTAAATCACGCACTGCGTAACGTCTTCGTTGAGTTTTTGGCAAAAGTGGTGGGCTTCCATCTGGCCTTTCATGTTGCCGTTGTAGAAGTGGAAGCCGTCGAGGTAGATGTCGAGCTGGCGCAGCGGGGCCTTGCCTTGCAGCACATCGGCGCCAGCTTCGAGGACGGTGGTTTTGGTGGATTTCTCGGTGCCGGGGGCCTGCACGGGAGACTTGGTGTTTTGGTCGCCGCAGGAGGCGGCCAGCAGCAGCGCGGCGCTGAGCAGCAGGGAAGAGCGAAGCATAGGAGCAGAACTAGTGGGCTTCTGCTTACGCCGGGCAGCGCCGGGTCGTTATGGAGGAGCTGGGAATACCTAGGTGGCGCTTCTATACTCAACAAAGAAAATGGACCGGCCAAGCTCACCCCTACCCATAGTGCTCTTGTGCGCTGGCGGGACTGGCTCACATGGCGGCGGGCTTGGTACGCATAGCCCCGGAGGGGCGACATATCGGTAGTAATCATTCAACCTAATGAAGCGGGAAGCCCCGTAGGGGCGGCATTCGAGCGGTGCCGGTGTCGCCCCTACGGGGCTTTTGCCCTTTTTGCGCTGGCCGTTGCTACCGATATGTCGCCCCTCCGGGGCTGTCGTTGTACGAAGGCTTTTGTACCCCTGCGGACGTTCGCCAAAACCAGTGTCACGATGGATCGTGGACCCACTCTACGGCCGCTAACCCGCTTCACGATTCATCGTGACACCATCCTGCGCGTGAAAACCAGTGTCACGATGAATCGTGAGGCTATTCTGCGCATGAAAACCAGTGTCACGATGAGTCGTGAGACCATTCTGCGCGTGAAAACCAACGTCACGATTCATCGTGAGGCTATCCTGCACGTGCTAAGTGGCTTCACGATGAATCGTGAGGCAAGCTTTCTAGCTTCGGTCGCGGAGACAAAATAGCTCAGCTGTACATGGTATTTATCTCTATATTCCAGAATACTTTTCAATCTTTTTTCTCATTCTACCATGTTCTTGCCTTTTCTCAAAAACCCATTTGCGGTCAAAAGCATCGCCCGTGAAGATTTCCGTGACCTCATGCAGGGCCATCTGGCCCGGCTCAGCAGCCAGAACCAGGACGACCGGTACACGGCCATGATTGCCAGCCTCCAGCCCCACTATGATGGTTACAAGGCCCTGCTCGGCGAGCAAGACGGCACCGTAGGCGAACGACTCGGCAAAACCGATACCGTAGACAAGCTGCTGGCGGAGTTCAAGAGCTTCGCTAAAAACGAGCTACTGGTGGATGTGGAGTACATCTTCAAGCGCAAAAAGCCCAATGTGGAGGCTATCGCGGCGTTTCTGCCGAAGGGCCGCAAGGAGTACAGCAATGTTACGCTGCTCACGCTGCCCACCCTGCTCCAGCGCGTGGCCGACCTCACGGCCCAGTACAAAGCCGACCTCGGCCAGCCTCTCGCCGACCGGGCCGCCGCGCTGCAAACGGCCCTCACCGAAGCCCGCGAGACGCAGACCGAGGCCAAAGGCGAGGTGCAGGGCGACAGCCAGCAGGAAAAGAAGCTGCGCAAAGCCGCCGCCCGCCAGCTCAAGCTGAATCTGCTGGACCAGGTGAAGCTGCACATCGACGAGCCGGAAGCCGTGAAGGCGCTCTATGATCCGCGCTTCTTCAAGAAGCCGAAGAAGACAGATGAGCCGGCGCCGCAGTAATGGCCCGGCAAACCCAAGCTGCGGGGTAGCCGCGTAGCGGCGCCAGGTTGGTAGCTTTTGGTCGGTTCAGGGAGTAGCGCCGCGTAGCGGTGCCAGATTGGCGGGCGTCTCTGGCACCGCTACGCGGCGCGGGGTCGTGCTAGGTCTGGTTTGCTACAAGCCTGGTGCCGCTACGCGGCTACGTCGCAACGCGGCTTAGCAAGTGCTTGGCTTGCACACACACGCGCCCGCCGCTACATCTAGCGGCGGGCGTTTTGTTGCCTACAGTGGAATGCGTAACTTTCCGCTACAGCCCTCCATGCCACTACCTATTATGCAGCAAACTTCTACTTCGCACACTCTGCTTGCTCCCGAGCCGGCCCACACGGCCCACACCCCGGCGGAAGCCCACGCGGCCACAACCTGCCTCAACTGCGCGGCTCTCGTACCAGAACGTTTCTGTAGCCGCTGCGGCCAGGATGCCCACCACACGCACCGCCTGACGATGGCCCACATGCTGCACGACATTCCGCACTCGGTCTGGCACGTCGACAAGGGCATCTTGTACTCGCTGCGCACCATCGTCACCCGCCCCGGCCCCACCATCCGCGCTTACCTGGCCGGGCAGCGCATCGACCATTTCCGGCCCCTCTCGCTGCTGCTGGTCGTGACGGGTACGTTCGCCTTTCTTTCCTCGATACTCCACATCGACATGCTGCCGCCCCGCGACCCGGCCATGCCCGAGGCGGCATACCAGATGCAAAGATCCATGGCTGAGTTCATGGGCAAGTATATGAGCTGGGTCTACGTGGCGCTGGTGCCGGTTATTGCCGGCTTCGTGCGCCTGTTTCTGCGCCGCGGCGGCTATAACTACGCCGAGTGCTTGGTCATTGCCGCCTTTGTCACGGCCGTATGCAATGCCCTGACGCTATTCTCGCTGCCAATAGCGTACTTCTACTCCGGCACTCCCCAAATCCAGCAGATTACCTTTGTGGTCAGCATCTTGTCGCTCAGCTATGCCACCTGGGCTTACAGTACTTTGCTGGCGCACACCGGCCTGAGCCTGGCTGGGCGGTTGATCCGGGGCTTTTTCCCGTTCGTGCTCGGCCTTGTATTGCCAAGCTTCCTGGCAGGCATACTTATGATAGCGCTGAACTGGAACACTATCAAGCAAAATGCGCAGCAGCGACGCGCGCAGACGCAGACGCAAGCCAAGTCGGCACCCAAGCCGGCCGCGGCGCCGGCCCGGCACTAGGAGGCTATCCAAATAGGGTCTGTCCTTCCGACGCAGGAGGCATCTGAGGGAAGCCGTTGGAGTAATTAACTTCCGATTCCTCCTGTGTCGGAAGGACAAAGGCTTTGCCTAGTCGGATAGGCTCTAAGCCAACTCCTTACGCCCATAGTCTAACGCCCGCCGCTGCATGCAGCAGCGGGCGGTTTGTTTCCGGCCCAAACCATCCGAAGGCAGCCGCAGTTGTTAGGATGCGGTTTGAATTACGTAACCTCATGCCATGCCCAAGACCCACACCCTCGAAGAGTTTTACCAGCAAAAAATTCATTGGCTGCCCGAAAACCTAAAGCAGGATATCGGGCATTTCAACGTGTTTCGGCTCGATGATTTCGTGGGTCCCAAGGCCGGCCACCTGCCCTACAGCCGCAAGGATTTCTACAAGATTACGCTTGTCACGGGCCGCAGCAACTATCATTTTGCCGACAAAACGGTGGAAGTCCGGGGCAGCGCCCTGCTGTTTGCCAACCCCCTGGTGCCCTACGAGTGGGAGCCCCTCGACGATGAGCAGACCGGGTTCTTCTGCATTTTCACGGAAACCTTTTTGCATAGCCAGCTGCGGGCGGCGGGCCTGCCTTTGCCGATGTTTGAGCCGGGCGGCCAGCCCTCGTACGCGCTGCACGAGGAGCAGCTGGGCCCTTTCCGGCAGCTGTTCGAGAAGATGTTTACGGAAATAGATTCCGCCTACGCCTTCAAATACGACCTGCTGCGCACCTACGTGTTTGAGTTGGTGCACGGCGCCCTCAAGCTGCAACCCGCCACCACGCTCTACCAGGAAAGCACCGCCGCCACGCGCATCGCGTCGCTGTTCACGGAGCTGCTGGAGCGCCAGTTTCCGATTGAAAGCCTCGGGCAGCGGGTGCGCCTACGCCACGCTAATGCCTTCGCCGGGCAGCTGGCCGTGCACGTCAACCACCTCAACCGGGCCCTGAAAGAAGTGACCGGCAAAACCACCACCCAGCTCATTGCCGAGCGCCTGGTCCGGGAGGCACACGCCCTGCTGAAGCACACCACCTGGAACGTGTCGGAAATCGGCTACGCGCTGGGCTTCGAGGAGCCGGCGCACTTCAACAACTTTTTCCGCAAGCTTGCCGGCACCACGCCTACCGCCGTGCGGGCTGTTTGATTTTCGTAAGCATCGGTTTGAATCCGATAAGCTCCTGGGCTTAAGGCTGCTCTAGCTTTGTGCTACACAAACAAAGCAAGTCATGAGCAAGTCAAACATCTGGTTCGTTACCGGCGCTTCGCGGGGCTTGGGCCTCTCGCTGGTGAAACAACTCCTGCTGGCTGGCTACCGCGTAGCCGCCACTTCCCGCCGCCTCGACAGCCTCACGGAGGCCGTTGGGGCGGCTTCTCCTGCCTTCCTGCCCCTGCAAGTAGACCTCGGCAACGAGGCCAGCGTGCAGCAGGCCATAACCCAGACCGTCGCTACGTTCGGCCGGCTCGATGTGGTGGTCAATAACGCGGGCTACGGCATCGGCGGCAGCCTGGAGGAGCTGACCGACGCCGAAGTCCGGCAGGCCTTCGACGTAAACGTGTTCGGCGCCTTGCACGTGATTCGCCACGCGCTGCCGCAGTTGCGGCGGCAGCGGGCCGGGCACATCATCAACGTGTCGTCCATTGCCGGGCTGGCGCCCAACGCTGGCTGGGCCATTTACGCGGCCACCAAGTTTGCCGTGGAAGGCTTTTCCGACGCGCTGGCTCAGGACGTGGCCCCGCTGGGCATTAAGGTCACACTGATCGAACCCGGGGCCTTCCGTACCAACTTCCTCTCTCCCGAGTCGTTGGTGCTGGCCCGGCAGCCCATTGAGGCCTACCAGGCCGTGCGCGACTCGCACCGCCACTACCAGCAGTTGAACGGCAGCCAGGCCGGCGACCCGGAAAAAGCCGCCGCGGCCATTATGCAGGTGGCCACCGAAGCCCAGCCGCCCCTGCGCCTGCTGCTCGGTACCGACGCCTACCAGCGCGCCCACCACAAGCTTGATGCCCTGCGCCAAGAGTTCGAGCACTGGCAGCCCCTCACCTACTCCACCGATTTCGCCGCCGAGCCAGCACGCTAGTTCCGGCGCCACTCCCCGGCTTTTCTTTTCACCCCGTACCCGCCCGGCGGGTGCTCCAACCATTTATTTTCATGCAAACCAACAAGGTCTGGTTCGTGACCGGCGCCTCCAAGGGGCTAGGTCTGATTCTGGTGCAACAACTGCTGGCCCAGGGCTACGCCGTGGCCGCCACTTCCCGCAATCTGGCCGAGCTACAGCGCGCCGTGCGCGCCGAGAATGGCCGCTTCCTGCCCCTACAGGTCGACCTCGGCAACGAGGAAAGCGTGCAGCAGGCCATCACCCAGACCGTAGCCACGTTTGGCCGGCTCGATGTGGTGGTCAATAACGCGGGCTACGGCCAGCTCGGCGCCCTGGAAGAACTATCGGACCAGGAGGCCAGGCAGAATTTCGACGTGAACGTGTTTGGACTGCTGAACGTGCTGCGCCACGCCACGCCGCAGCTGCGCCAGCAAGGCGCCGGACGCGTGTTCAACATTTCCTCCATCGGCGGCTTCACGGGCAGCTTTCCGGGCTGGGGCGTGTACTGCGCCACTAAGTTTGCCGTCGATGGCCTCACCGAGTCCTACGCGGCCGAAGTGCAGCCGTTCGGCATTCAGGTCACTACTGTAAAGCCCGGTTACTTCCGCACCGATTTCCTGTCGGCCGGCTCCATGGGCAAGCCCCAGCACCCGCTGGCCGCCTACCAATCGGTGCGCGACTCGCAGGCCCTGCACGAGCAGCAAATCAACGGCAATCAGCCCGGCGACCCGCAAAAAGCTTCCGCTCTGCTGATTCAAGTGAGCGAAACCGAGCAGCAGCCCCTGCACCTATTTCTAGGCGAAGATGCCTACCAAGGAGCCAAGCAAAAGATTGAAGCCGTGCAGCACGACATGCAGCAGTGGCAAGCCGCGGCCACCGCCACTAATTTTGCCGAAGCGTAGGAAGCCTGCCACGTTACCAAGAAAAAGCCCGCCGCTGACTTCAGCGGCGGGCTTTTTTGTAGTTTGATTAGCTTAATTTTTCAAGTTTAGTGAGCCACTCATCAAAATGTGAGCAGGAAGCTCGAAGAGCGGGAAGGCCAATAGCCTCCAAAATAAGTAAGCCCTCAGCTACTTTATCATATGAGCCGCAAACCGACAAAATGCGGCGTGAAGGCGCTGTCTCTCGTCCATTATTGATGTGCTCTGGTGATAAGTAACTGGTCCGGATATTAATAAAATAATCGGCCGGAAGTCTAGGGCGGTCCATGCTCAATACCTCGTACATTTTGTTGGGGTCGGTGAAGAGAAGAGCTTCCATCTCGTGCAACTGAATGTAAGGAATGAAGCGAGGGTGAGCCACGTCCGCCGCGAACTGCTGCTCTATATGCTGTGCTTTAGGATGTGGCTGCATGGCTAATGCTTCAGTATAGCCGGGAAAATCGCCTTGTAATCCATATAAATCAAGCATGGTACTATGCCAAGCCGTTGGCTCTTGCAGCAGCCACTGCTTGATATCATTGCGTGCCTTGGCATACGTGGTATAGCCGCCGCGTTGCGTACTGCTGGTTTTGATGCAACGCGTATAAACAGCCTTGCCGAAAGCCGCTAAATGCGGGCGAAGCATATCCTCGGCAAAGCGTTTTTCAGTTGGTCCTTCGGCCGTTATGTTGACTCGAATCATGATTATGGAGTACCTCCCATGACGTTTTTCTCCCACAACTCGCCAAGCGAGTAGTGTTGCAGCCACTCCGCTAATTGGTCGTTGTTTTGCCGCTGGAATGTCGAGCCGCCAGACTCATTCCGGTCTACCACAACAATGTCACCCGGGTCAAACTCGTTGACCAGATTGACGGATTGCGTGGAAACAATTACGGTCGCCCGGTCGGATGCGCGGCGGAGTAAACCGGCCAGCACATGAATGGCGGAGGGGTGCAGACCAAGCTCCGGTTCATCGAGCAGAATAACACTGGGCAGTTCCGGTTGTAACAGCAGCGTAGCCAAGCAAATAAATCGAAGTGAGCCATCCGATAAATCGTGGGCGTTGAAGACGGTGTCCGGGGAATTGCGGTCTTGCCATTCCAATAACAAAGATTGTTGTGGATTATCAGCCGAACGAAACAAGAAGTCCTTGAAAAACGGAATAACTAATTGAATTGTCCGTACCAGCCGTTTATAATGCAGCAGCTGGGCTTTATCATCCCTTATTTTGAGTAAAAATGCCGCCAGGTTGGACGCATCTTCTTTCAATACTAAATTGTCATAACGCGGCACTGACTGTTTAATTCCAGCAGTGACACTCGTATCATGAAAATGATAGACACGCCACGATTGTAGAGTTTGATATATATATTTCGGAACGCTTCCTAAACGCTCAAATCCAAATTTTTCTAAAGCAGACTCCTCCCCTCCACTATTTATATTTTCACCGTGAGTACCTGGCCCCCAATCTTTATCGAAGTAGCAATTCTCATATCCAAAAACAAAGCGGTCAGCAGCTGTTGGTACAAGTTGAATTTGATAATGATTAGGAGGAAAGCTAATGCCTAGCGTCAGGCGAGGTGTAGTTTTGGTACCGTAATGCAGCAACCTGTTTGCTCCGCCTGCTCTTCCAGTGTAAAGCTGGAGGTTACGATTAACTACCGTACGCACAAAGGTGAACAGCTCCACGAAGTTTGATTTCCCCGCACCATTAGGACCAATCAAAACGTTAAGTGGACGAATTTCTAGGTCTACATTCGCTAACGAGCGGAAACCCTGCACAATCACGCGGCGGAGCTTTTGGTAGTCGCTCATGGGCTAATGAGGATTTGAATGTTGGAGAGAATATGCATGATAACGAGGACAGGTTATGAGTATCTGTATCAACCTTTTCTCCACATGGTTCTAATGACTTTAGAACTGAACAAACGGACCGTCAGTTCGCCGGCCCGTTTGCAATTCAATTCTAAAACTTAAGTTTTTACTGCCCTAGCACCATCGCAAACACCAGCGGCGCCACAATAGTGGCGTCTGACTCGATGATGTACTTGGGCGTGTCTTGGCCGAGCTTGCCCCAGGTGATTTTCTCGTTGGGTACGGCGCCGGAGTAAGAGCCGTAAGACGTGGTAGAGTCGGAAATCTGGCAGAAGTAGCCCCACAGCGGCACGCTGGTGCGCTGCAAGTCCTGGTGCAGCATAGGTACCACGCAGATCGGGAAGTCGCCGGCAATGCCGCCGCCAATCTGGAAGAAACCCACTTTACTTTCCTCCACGGCGTTCTTAGTGTACCATTCGGCCAGATAGATCATGTACTCGATGCCGGTGCGCACGGTGTGCACGTTCTTCACGTCGCCCGAAATAACGTGGCCCGCGAAGATGTTGCCCAGCGTGGAGTCTTCCCAACCGGGGCAGATGATGGGCAGGTTTTTCTCGGCGGCGGCCAGCATCCAGGAGTCTTTGGGGTCAATCTGGTAGTACTGCTCCAGCTCGCCCGACTTCAGGATTTGGTAGAAAAACTCATGGGGGAAGTACCGCTCGCCGGCCTTGTCGGCCTGCTCCCAGAACTTGAGCACCGAGTGTTCTAAGCGGCGCATGGCCTCCTCTTCGGGAATACAGGTATCCGTAACACGGTTCATGTGGCGCTCCAACAGGGCCTGCTCGTCGGCGGCGGTTAGGTCGCGGTAGTTGGGCACGCGCTCGTAGAAGTCGTGGGCCACGAGGTTGAAGATGTCTTCTTCCAGGTTAGCACCCGTGCAGCTGATGATTTGCACCTTGTCCTGGCGGATGAGTTCGGCCAGTTGGATGCCCATTTCGGCGGTGCTCATGGCGCCGGCCAGGGTAATCATCATTTTGCCGCCTTCGGCGAGGTGCTTGTTGTAGCCCTCGGCCGCGTCGATGAGCGCAGCGGCGTTGAAGTGGCGGTAGTGGTGCTTGAGGAAGTTAGTTACGTTCATTTCAGCTTGTGCGGGGGTTATCAGGTGTGCGGTTTACAATCAATTTAGAGGCAAAAATCGTTCATTGTCGGCAGTCCAGTTCGGCAATAATTGTCGCCGTAAGGCACACTTGCCGGCGGCTCGTCGCGGAACGAATTTCCGCGCTACGGGCCACACGGCCTAGTATTCGCCCTCGGCGTCGGGAGAAGTAGTAGGGCTAGCGGGGCGGGGCAGGTGCGGGTAGAGCGGCGTGGCCGAGGGCGGCGCCGGGGCGTTGGGGTCGGCGGTGAGCCACTGCCGCACGAGCTGCTGCGTGATGTACTCCACCACCACTTTGGCCTTGGTGTCGGTGTTGCTCATGTAGAGCGTGAAGGGCGAAACGCCCAGGGCCGCGTTGTAGGAGCCCAGGGCGCGGAGCAGGCCGGGCTGGCGTTGGCGGTACTTTTCAGGATTGCGCAGCTTCAGCTCCACGTTCTTGTACCAGAGCACCGGCGCCTCGTAAGCCTGCAAAATCTCCGACCACGGAATCACCCCCATGCGCAGGTTGTAGTCGTTGATACCTTCGTCGTTGAGCACCATGCGGGGCTTGCGCCGGAACATTTGCCAGAGGCTGAACCCCGCCATTCCGCCGAAGAAAGCCAGCAAGAAAAACGCTACAGCCCACACTTCCGCAGAATCGTCAACAGTGAACATGAGCGCACCCCCCAGCGCAAATGGCAGGCAGAGTAGCAACAACAAACCAAAAACCAGCTTCGAAGGACGAACAATGAGCGGCGGCATGGGCACGAAAAACAAAAACTGAAGAGCGAAACGAGCCTTACGAAGGCTGCTCTATCATCAGGTTGTGGTTGGTGTAGATGCAGATGTCGGCAGCAATGTGCAGGGCTTCCTCCACCATTTGGCGGGCGGTGAGGTGGGGCGCATGCTTCTTGAGAGCCAGCGCCGCCGACTGCGCGTACATGGCCCCGGAGCCAATGGCGGCCACGTCGGAGTCGGGCTCGAGCACGTCGCCGGAGCCGGCAATGATGAGCAGCTCGTCTTTGTCGGCCACCACCATCATGGCTTCGAGCTTGCGCAGGTATTGGTCTTTGCGCCACTCTTTGGCCAGTTCAATAGCCGCGCGGCGCAGCTGCCCGCTGTAACCATTGAGCTTCTCCTCAAACTTGTCGAGCAACATAAACGCATCGGCGGTGGAGCCCGCGAAGCCAGTCACGATTTTGCCGTCTTGCAGCTTGCGCACTTTGCGCACGTTGCTCTTGGCCACGTGCTTGTCCATCGTGGCCTGGCCGTCGGCGCCGAGGGCAATTTCACCGTTGTGCCGCACGCCAAGCACGGTAGTGGAACGTATTCTCATGGTTTCAATGAGTGAATGATGGAATGAGTGGATGAGTGTGGATGCGTTGGTTGTTCGATCTACTGATGTGCTACTACTCACAGAACCAGTAATTATTCACTCACCCACTCATTGTACTCATTCACTCATCTCAGAATCGGGCCTGCAATTTAGCGAAGTAAAACCGGCCGTTGGAGCCCATTTGCACCGGGTCCCAGGCGCCGCCGGTTTCGGTGGCTTGCGGATTGAAGAACTTCGGATACACATCAAAGAGGTTGGAACTGCCCACCGACAGGCGCAGCTGGTTGGTGAGAGCGTACGACAGGGACAGGTCCGTGGTGAGGCGGGCGTAGTAGTCGTTGATGTCCTCATTGTAGTCGTAGAGCCGCACGCCGCCGAACTGCACGAACCGCAGCAGCGCCCCGAAGCGGCCCACGCTATAGTCGAAGGTGAGGTTGACTTTGTACGGCGGGGCCGAGGCTTTCACGAAGGCCTGCTCCCGGACGCCGAAGAAAATATCCTCTTTGCCTTGCAGCAGCGGGGTCGTTTTGGCATTTCCCACCACGAGCAGCCGATTGAGGTTGGCGGCCAGCGTGGTGCTCAGGCGCCCCGCTCCTACCGTGGCCGTATTGGCCAACACGGCATCTAAGCCCCAGGTATCGGTGGTAACGGCATTGGCAAAAAACTGCGCCTGGCCCACATTCAGAGGAGTAAGAATTGGGGCAAGAACAACAGTATCTTCTTCAGCCTCGAAAGTACCGGTAAGCACAATCCGGTCTTTCACCCGAATGAAGTAGCCATCCACGGTGAAGCTCAGCACTGAGCCGGCTCGCCCGGTGAAGCCCAAGCTAGCTGATTGAGAACGTTCCTGCTTGAGCTCCGGAATGCCCAGCGCCCGCGACACCGGACCATCGTTGCGGTCGAGCAGGATGTCTACCGGTACGCCGCCCACCACGTTGGTAAAGATGGTGTTGAAGTTTACCTGGGCCAGCGAAGGCGCCCGGAAGCCGGAGCTGACCGTGCCCCGCAAGGAAAACGTTTCGCTCAGCTTCACGCGAGTGGCCAGCTTGCCGGTCACAGTGCTACCGAAATCGGAGTAATTTTCGAAGCGCACTGCCCCGGCCAGCAGCAGGGCTTTGGTGAGGTCCAATTCCGCATCGGCATACACGCCAATATTGTCCCGCTTGGCTTTCACTTCGTTGCGGGGCTGGAAACCGGGGAAACCCTGCGAGCCAGCGGGTCGGCCCGAATCGGGGTCGTAGTTGGCGTAGGAGCCTTCCTCGCCCGCGAAAATCTGGTACCACTCGCGCCGGTATTCGCTGCCTACCGCCAGGTTCAAACCCTGTAGTACGGTCTTGTAATTGCGGCTGAAGTTGAGGTTCACTACATCCTGCTGCAACTGAAACCCGCCCGCATCGAAGCTTCTCGGCGAGCTGGCGCCTAGCGTGGCGTTGAGCGTGTTTTCCACGCCGTACTCGAAGCGGTTTGAGCCAAAGCCGTTGCTCAGGTCGATGTCCCAGCCGCCGAATGTTCCGCGCAGACCCGCTACACCGTGGCCGTCGGTAAGGTCGCTGGTGATGATGGGGTCGTAGCCGTTGGGGTAGAGCGTGGAGTTGCTGCGGGGATTGGGAATGGGGTTGTCGTCGTCATCCAGGATGGTGGGGAAGCGGGTATAGGCGTAGGCTTCGCCCTTACGGAAGTTCGTGCCCCCGAACACGTACGCGTGCACGTTCTCGCTGATGGGCAGTTTGCTATTGAGGTAGGCCGAGATATTGCGAGCCTTCGGGTCGCCATATTCGCGGCGCTGAATGCCTTCGGGAGCGGGTACGTTGGCCCGTTGCGTGTGCTCGCGCTGGTTGTAATCGAGCGTGGCATTTACGAAGCCGCCCTCCCCCACTCCAACCCCGTAGTTCACGTTAACGTTGAAATTGCCGCCGTCGAATTTCTTGTCGTCGAATCGGTAGCTGGCATCGTAAGCGCCGTAGTTCACGTTGGCAGTCAACTCCTTCACGCTGGTTTTGAGCACGATGTTGATGACGCCGGCAATGGCATCGGAACCGTATTGGGCCGAAGCGCCATCGCGCAGAATCTCGATGCGCTCAATAGAAGCGGCCGGAATCGTATTGAGGTCGGTGCCAGTATTGCCGCGGCCGCGCGAACCAAACAGATTCACCAGCGCCGATTGGTGCCAGCGTTTGCCATTAACTAGCACCAGCGTCTGGTCGGGGCCAAGGCCGCGCAGAGTGGCCGGGTCCACGTGGTCGGCCCCGTCGGCGCCGGTTTGGCGGTTGGAGTTGAAGGAGGGTGCCACGAACTGAAGCAACTGATTTACGTCGAGCTGCCCGGTTTTGGCCGTTACCTCGCGCACGTCAATAATATCAACGGGCGAAGGCGTGTCCGTCGCGGTCCGATTCTGACTGCGGGAGCCCACCACCTGCACGCCGCCCAGACTGGTACTGGCTTCGGCCAACTGTACACTCACCGAGCCGCTGGCCGCATCCACCTCCTGCGGCGTGTAGCCAATAGAGCTGATGATAAGCCGGGGCGTGGCCGTGCGGGACTGCAAGGTGAAGCGTCCGTCAGGGCCAGTTGCGGTGCCGTTGTTGGTACCTTTTTCCACTACCGTCGCCCCGATGATGGGCTTCCCGGCTGCGTCCAGCACTTGGCCACTGAGCGCCTGCTTTTGCCCGAAAGCAGCGGCACTAGCCAGGCACATTGTAATTGTCAGTAAGTTCTGTTTCATATGCTCACGTTAGTAAATGGTCGAAATGGAATGCTAGCAGTGCAGCACCCCTATCGGCAATTATAGAATTTTTACGCACAAGTAGCGAGACATGAGACAGTGAGACCTGAGAAGTGAGATAGGTGCGGGTACTTCAGCGTCGCGGAGAAAAGGGTAGTTATGCTTGTTCTCGGCCTACTACCTCAACCAGTGTTATTGCACAAATTGAAGTGTTATTCTGCGACTGAACCGTCCAGCAACTGAAGTTTCTCTCGTCCTCTCTCTCCGTGGCGGCAAACCATTTAGTGCCGATGGTTTGCAGGCTCACCAACAGCAAAAAAGCCGACCTATTGGGGCCGGCTTCTCTGGTTGTAAGTGCTTATCTACAACTGTCAGATAAGCATGCGCATGGGGTCTTCCAGCAGGCTTTTCAGCGTTTGCAGGAAGGCGGCGCCGGTGGCGCCGTCTACCACGCGGTGGTCGCAGGAGAGGGTCACTTTCATCACGTTGCCGATAGCCAGTTGGCCATCTTTTACCACGGCGGTTTGCTTGATGCCCCCTACGGCTAGGATGCAGGCGTCGGGTGGGTTGATGATGGCCGTGAATTCCTCAATGCCGAACATGCCCAGGTTGGAGATGGTGAAGGTGCTTCCCTCCCACTCGGCCGGTTGCAGCTTCTTGGTTTTGGCTTTCTCGGCCAGGGCCTTCACTTCGGTGGCGATGGTGGAAAGACCTTTGCCGTCGGCGTTGCGCACGACGGGCACCAGCAGGCCTTCGTCCACGGCCACGGCCACGCCAATGTTGATGACTTTGTTTTGGCGAATTTTGTCGCCCAGCCACGAGGAGTTTACGGCCGGGTGCTGCTTCAGGGCCACGGCGGCGGCCTTCACGACGAGGTCGTTGAAGCTGAGCTTCACCGGCGAGAGCGTGTTGAGCTGGGTGCGCACTTCCATGGCTCGGTCCATGAAGATTTCCATGGTGAGGTAGAAGTGCGGCGCTGTGAAGAGGCTTTCCGACAGGCGCCGGGCAATCACCTTGCGCATCTGCGACACCGGCGTGTCGATGTAAGTGCCTTCGGCCGGGGTAGCCGGAGTTGCGGCGGGAGCAGCGGCTTTGGTGGGCGTGGCGACTTGCAGTTGCTGCTCCGGTAGAGCCGCCTGAATGTACTCGGATTGCACGTTGGCGGCCGGAGCGGTAGAAGTGGCTTGCGCGGCCGGAGCGGCAGCGCCCGGCTGTACATTCTCCAAATCGCGCGACACAATACGGCCGTTTTCGCCGGAGCCTTTGATGGTGTGCAGGTCGATGCCTTTGTCTTTGGCAATGCTCTTGGCCAGCGGCGAGGCGAAAATGCGGCCACCGGCAGGAGCTTCTGTCTTAGCGGCTTCTGGTTGGGCTGGAGCAGCAACAGCGGTAGCCGTTTCGGCGGGTGCGGCGCTGGCAGCTACCGGAGCAGCGGCTTCGGGCTGCGGTGCGGCGGCTGGCGCGGCACTACCACCCGACTGCCCGCCGAGCAGGGCCTGCACGTCGGCGCCCTCCTCACCGATAATAGCCAGAATACCATCCACCACCACAGATTCACCGTCTTTGGGGCCGATGTAGAGCAGGGTGCCGTCCTCGTAGTTTTCCAGCTCCATGGTGGCCTTATCGGTTTCGACTTCGGCCAGAATATCGCCTGATTTCACCTTATCGCCCACTTTCTTCTGCCACGAAGCAATGACGCCTTCGGTCATCGTGTCGCTCATTTTAGGCATCCGCACGACGGTGGCTTTTTTGCCATTGCCAGCCGCAGGAGCGGCAGCAGGGGCCGGAGTTGGCGCGGGAGCAGCCGGAGCTGGGGCTGGCGCGGCAGGTTGTGGCTTAGGAGCCTCCGCGGGCGCAGCTGGTGCAGCGGCTTCGGGCTTGGGAGCGGCCGGGGCAGCTGGCGCCGGGGCCGAGCCATTGAGCAGCGCAGAAATATCTTCGCCTTCTTTACCCACAATGGCCAGCAGCCCGTCGACTGGCACGGATTCGCCCTGTTTAGGGCCAATGTGAAGCAGGGTGCCGTCCTCGTAGTTTTCCAGCTCCATGGTGGCCTTGTCGGTCTCGACTTCGGCCAGAATGTCCCCGGACTTCACTTTATCGCCTACTTTTTTGAGCCACGACGCAATGACGCCCTCGGTCATCGTGTCACTCATCTTGGGCATTTTTATGATTTCGGCCATCTGCTTCTTCGGTTGAATGAGAGCGCCAAAATTAGCCCGAATTTCCGGGGGCGCAAACCGGTGGGAGTAACTGGGCAACGGAGCGGCTGTGTAATGGTTTTACCCTCGTTCGTAAGCACGTTGCGGTAACCTTACTGCCCTCTGTTTTCAACTTCACTGGATACCACGCCGCTACGCTATACATCCAAACAAAGGCTCTTATTTAGGCTGAACGCACAACCAACCTCCACAAACGCAAAGCTTCTCAGGCCAAGCTTGCGTGGCATTACCCAATAAACTAGAGCCTTCCAGCAAACGGCAAACTTCGCGCACCGTCTGCGCTAGCCCCAGCGGAGCGACATATCGGTAGTACTATACGAGTCAGAAAATGAACAAGCCCCATCGGGGCGACACCAAATCGTTGGACGGTTTGTGCCGCTCCGCTGGGGCTTTGGTTTAATGTATGAAAAGCACTGTCTACCGATATGCCGCCCCGCTGGGGCTAGCTAATGACGTTACGTCGGAGACTAGAGCCTCTTTTACTTCGGGCAGATCTGCGTCACATCAAGCACGAGAACTACGCTAGCCGAAGGCTGCGTCCTCAGTTACATAACTGTGGTTGCGGCTGTAGTACGTGGTTTCGCAACCGCACTTATCGGCTTATTTACTTTTCTGCTTACTCTTCTAGATGAGCAACATCCAGGAAATTGCGCACGGAGAACATGGAGCCGGTGTAGTGCAGCTGGTACAGGCATAAGTTGCGATGCTCGAAGGAATCCATGTAGCGTAGCGGATAGTTGAGGAGCTGGCAGAGCAGCACGCGCATGGCTCGGCCGTGCATACAGACCAGCACGGTTTCTTCTTCGGGGCGCGTCTTGAGCAGCTCGATAAACGGGCGTTGGCGGGCGGCTACTTCATCAGGACTTTCGCCGCCAGTGAGGCGGGCGTAGGTCTGGCCGGCATGCCACTGATTGAGTACCCCTTGGTATTCGGCGTCTTCGTCGGGCGTGATACGGGTGCCTTCGCGCGTGCCCCAGCTGATTTCGTTCAGGCCAGGGTGGGCTTCGTGCGCCAGGCCCAGATCCAGGAACGGCTGCACCGACTCCTGCGTGCGGCGCAGCGTGGAGGTGTAGACTTTATCGAACTTCACGTGTTGATATGCCGCAAAGAAGCGGGCTGCTTGTTGGCAGCCGGCCTCGTTCAAGCTGGAATCGACGCCGCTGCCCTGCACGATGCCGCGCACGTTGAAGTCGGTTTGCCCGTGACGAATGAGGTAGATTTTTTTGACGCTCACTTTCCCGCTAGCTTTGCTGGTTTCGGGGTCGAAAGTACCTTTTTCGCCCCGGAATCCCTGATTTGACCTTTATTTCTTCCTTATGCAGACGGAACGCCTTTCCCCCGATCTGGACCAGCTCAACGCTTGGTGCCGCAACACGCTCGGCGAACACCTGGGCATTGAGCTGACCGAAGTGGGCGAACGGACGCTAACCGGCCGCATGCCCGTCGACCACCGCACCCACCAACCCATGGGGCTGTTGCACGGCGGCGCTTCGGTGGCGCTGGCCGAAACGCTGGGCAGCATAGGCGCGCAACTACAAGTGGACGTACGGAAGCAGGCTTGCGTGGGATTGGAAATCAATGCCAATCATATCAAAGGAGTGCGTTCCGGCTACGTGGTAGGCCGGGCCACGGCGCTGCACGTGGGCCGCACTACGCAAGTGTGGGAAATTCGCATCACCCACGAAGAAACCGGCACCCTCGTCTGCATTAGCCGTATTACCATGGCCGTTATCGACCTGCCCGCCACGGCCCAGCCCACCCAGGCATGACCAACACGCTCACGTGGGCCGAACCCGGCCCCGCTACGGAACGGCTGCACCAACTGGCTGCCTTCGCGCTGCAACACGGCCTGCCCGTAGCACTGTGGCGGCTACCCCAGGAAACGGCGGTGCAGCTGTGCCTGAGCCTGTCGGCAGACGCGGCACTGACGGGCTTACCGCCCGCGCTGGAACCTACAGCCCCGGCCGGCTTTGCTTTCTTCCCCTTCCGCGACACCGACCACAACCCAGCGCTATTTCTGCCCGCCGACGTGGTATTCGACGCTACCCGGCCCAATGAAGTGCGCGTAAACCACAACGCCGAAGGTGCCGCCTTGCTTCCCAAGCTCCAAGAATTACTACAAGAACCGGCCGCGCCCTCCCGACAACTAACAACCTATAACCAACAACCAACAACCACCCTTCCCTGGTATCTCAGTGCCCAACCAGCGCCGCACGCGGCCACGCAGCAGGAATATGCGGCTCTGGTACAACGCAGCGTGGCCGCCATTGAAAACGGGGAGCTGCTGAAAGTAGTGAGCAGCCGAGCGGCCCGGTTTCCTCTCCCCGCTGATTTCGACGCGCTGGCAGCCTTCGAGGCCCTGACGCAACGCTACCCGGCGGCTTTCTGCTCGCTAGTGAGTGCGCCCGGCGCGGGTACCTGGCTGGGCGCCACGCCCGAAATCTTGGTGCAGGTGACCGAAGATGGCCAGTTTCGTACGATGGCCCTGGCTGGCACGCAGCCGTTGGCGCCGGGACGCAAGCCCAATGAGGCCATTTGGCGGCAAAAGGAAATTGAGGAGCAGGCCCTGGTGGCGCGCTACATCGTAAACTGCTTCAAGCAGCTACGACTGCGTGAATACCACGAAACCGGCCCGCGCACCGTAGCAGCCGGCGACTTACTACACTTGCGCACCGATTTCGCGGTGGACCTGCGCCGCGTGCCTTTCCCCACTTTGGGCACCGACATGCTGCGGCTGCTGCACCCAACTTCCGCCGTGGGAGGCATGCCCCGCCAAGCCGCCTTGGAGTTCATTCGGCAGCACGAGGGCTACGATCGGGCTTATTACAGCGGCTTTCTGGGTCCGGTGAACCTGCCTGCTGCTGGTGCGGCGCGGCTCTACGTAAATCTGCGCTGTATGCAGCTGCGCGCCGAAGAAGCCATACTCTACGCTGGCACTGGCCTCACCATCGACTCCGACCCCGCCCGGGAATGGCAGGAAACCGAACTCAAACTGCACACCGCAGCGGCTATTTTTAATTAGTAATTAAGAATTAGTAATGAACAATTGGCAGATATCGGCTTCGCATTTGCTGTGCAAACAATTCATATCCAACACAAGCTTTCCTCCATATTTCTACAACCTCCAATTATTAATTTCTAATTACTAATTCCCCTCATGAAGTCCATTCATAATATTGCTGAAATCTGCGCCCGGCACGGCATTACGGACGTGGTGCTTTCGCCGGGCTCCCGGTGTGCGCCGCTGACCATTGCCTTCGCGCGTCATCCCCGTATTCGGGTGCGGACGGTGCCGGATGAACGGGCCGCGGCTTTTATTGGGCTGGGCCTGGCGCAAGCGCAGCGGCGGGCCGTGGCGCTGGTGTGCACCTCGGGCACCGCAGGCCTCAACTACGCGCCGGCCGTAGCGGAGGCTTACTTCCAGCGCATTCCGCTCGTCGTCTTCACCGCCGACCGGCCACCGGAGTGGATAGACCAGCTCGACGGCCAGACCATCCGCCAAACCGACCTCTACGGCGCGCATGCCAAAGGTTCCTTCCATTTTCCGGCCGATACCTCGCACGCCGACGCCGCCTGGCACAGCGCCCGTTTGGTGTCGGAAGCGATTGGGCTGGCGGAGCAGTTCCCAGCCGGGCCGGTGCAGGTGAACGTGCCTTTGCGGGAGCCTTTCTACCCGAAAGCCGGCGAAGAAATCCGCTACGAGACAGTCAGGATTATTCGGGAGCAGCCCGGCCGGCCGCAACTGCCCGTTACTGAGTTGGCCGCCCTGCGCGACACTATTCGAAGCACCGGCCGGGTGCTGGTGGTAGGCGGCCAGCAGCCGCACGACGAGGCGCTGCTGCTGGCGTTGCGGCGGTTTGCGGCGGCCTACCAAGTGCCGGCTGTGGGCGACATTATTGCCAACCTGCATCAGCCCGTGGCGGCCGACTACGACCTGCGCTACGCGCCGCTGAGCCGCCAAGACGTGTTTATGGCGGTGCCGGAACCAGGCCTCAAGGAAGCACTGCGGCCGGACCTGCTCATCACCTTCGGCCAGTCGCTCATCTCGAAAGCCCTAAAGCTCTACCTGCGCAATGCCAAACCGGCGCAGCACTGGCACATCCAGCCCGCCGGGCCCGCCGCCGATACCTTCCAAGCCCTGACGCGGGTGATTCGGATGGAGCCGGCGGACTTCTTCACTGCACTAACAGACGAGGATGCCGGTTCGACTCCTTACACGACCACGCCCACCCTCACTGCCGCGCAAGATGCCACCCGCGTGGCGCAGCCGGTACGCCTCACCTGGCCGCGTGGCGGCAGCGCCCTCTCCGATGCGGAAGCCAGCACCAAAGCCGCTTATCTAAAGCCCTGGCAGAAGGCTGACAATTGGGCGACGGGGTTTCTGGAGGAGTTTTTCGCGCGGCCAGAACAGCCGTTCAATGAATTCACGGCCTTCCACCACGCCCTGGGCCAACTGCCCGACCGTACGGCGCTGCACCTCGCCAACAGCATGGCCGTGCGCTACGCCAACATTATTGGGCTGCCCGCGGCCCGCACCATTGAAGTGTTTGCCAACCGGGGGACCAGCGGCATCGATGGCTGCACGAGCACGGCGGTAGGGGCAGCTCTGGCCCAACCAGAGCGCCCTGTGGTACTGTTCACGGGCGACGTGGCTTTTTTCTACGACCGGAACGCCTTCTGGCACAACTACCCGCTGCCCAACCTGCGCGTGGTGCTGCTCAACAACCACGCCGGCGGTATCTTCCGCCTCATCGATGGGCCGCGGCAGCAACCGGAGCTAGAGGAGTTTTTCGAGACCCGCCAGCCCCTCACGGCTGAAAATACTGCGCGCGATTTTGGGCTGCGATATTTCGCTGTTTCGTCTTTCGCTGAACTTGAATCGGTGCTACCGGTTTTCTTTGCACCCGAAACCGGCGCGGCTTTGCTCGAAATCACCACCGACAGCAAAACCAACGCCGACTTCTTCGAACACTACCGCACCCTAGTAAAAACCTCTTTTTCCTAGCACAACCTCTGCGTTTCTCTGCGCCTGCCTCTGCGTTCCTCTGCGGGAAATATCGTTGAACGACGGTTTCCGCAGAGGAACGCGGAGGTATCGCAGAGGTTCGCGGAGAAAAATCTCTCACTATGGCCGAACAACTCACTTGGACTCCGATTAAGGAGTTCCGCGAAATCCTCTTCACGCAGGCTGGCGGCATCGCCAAAATCAGCATCAATCGCCCGCAGGTGCACAATGCCTTCACGCCGCTCACGGTGCAGGAGATGATTGAGGCCATGCACATCTGCCGCGACCGGACCGACATCGGCGTCATCATTCTCACGGGCGAAGGCGGCAAGGCTTTCTGCTCGGGCGGCGACCAAAGCGTGCGCGGCCACGGCGGTTACGTCGGCGACGATGCCGTGCCGCGTCTCAACGTGCTCGACCTGCAAAAGATCATTCGCTCCATTCCAAAGCCGGTGGTGGCAATGGTGGCCGGCTGGGCCATTGGGGGCGGGCACGTGCTGCACGTGGTGTGTGACCTGACTATTGCGGCCGACAATGCCCGCTTCGGCCAGACGGGCCCCAAAGTAGGCTCCTTCGATGGCGGTTTCGGGGCGTCCTATTTGGCGCGCATCGTGGGTCAGAAGAAGGCCCGCGAAATCTGGTTCCTTTGCGACCAGTACAACGCGCAAGAAGCCCTCGACATGGGCCTCGTCAATAAAGTGGTGCCGCTCGATCAGCTCGAAGAAACCACCGTGGCTTGGTGCCACAAGATCCTGGAGAAAAGCCCACTGGCGCTGCGCATGCTCAAGTCGTCGTTCAATGCGGAGCTCGATGGGCAGGCGGGTATTCAGGAACTGGCTGGCAACGCTACGCTGCTGTACTATCTCTCCGAAGAAGCTAAAGAGGGCAAGAATGCCTTTCTGGAGAAGCGCCAGCCTGATTTCTCGAAGTATCCGAAGTTCCCGTAACGGACTTTGCCCCGAACCTTCCAAGCCTCGCCTATCGGCGGGGCTTTTTCGTGCAGCGTGCTCACCGCGGGCTATTTGCAGGGCTGAGCGGGATTCACAGCACACCCATTGTAGCCTCTGACGTCCACGCCTTGTATAATGAGGATGAAGCTACTACCTTACGCATCAACAGAGTGTTTGAAGACACCTGCAAACAAGCCCCGTACCGTCTATCTGGATGTTGCGGGCTACATTAAAAATCAAATAACATTTCACATGGGACTATTTGATATATTTAAAAAGAAAGAGCATCCAACTCCAGCTCAGAATATAAGTGGCACTATCAATGACGACTCTCTTACAAACTTTGAGTGCTTTTACTTGTACGGCTTAACAGACGACCCGTATAAACAGTCTATAGACTCCAAGTCTTTTGGAGAATTATATAAAGAAGTAGTAGGGGTAAAGGGTGGAATAATCATAGGAGGCTCATTTCATCCTTATCAACTTGTAAATCCGAAAGGCACAACGGTTTGGCAAGCGGGATATGTTCAACTTTTTGTAAACAACAAGAAGGAAGAAGCCTTTAATTCGATAATTAATAACAACGGCATTTTTTTGATACGTCCACTTTCCGATTTCTCCAATGTCAGGATTTGGCCTGACACACGACTTACTTACGATGAAAATCCACTATTTAGTAAATATGTGCCATTTATAATACCCTTCCTGGTTTACAAGCCTGAACCTCAGACAGCCTGGAGCTTAAATATTTTGGCACAGATGGCAACGAAGGGAGACGCTTCTGAATATGTAGATTCAATCACAGAATTGATAAGATTCTTCATGCCAGAGCCAGCTTTTATTTTAGGGTTTGACAGATTTGACGAGAATCAACCTTCAAAGCTTATTGATAATATTCTGAACTGCAAATCACTGCTGGAACGGTAAGATTACAGCCAATAACATGGTTTTCGCCTAACCGGCAGGTGACGTAATTGTGAAATCGTTCTGCATCTGTACCTTATTTAAATTTCGCTTTCTACTCGTAATCTTCGCAAATTCCTTGATATCACTCTATCACTACTGAGACAGCTGCTAACAACTACTGAACTCGCGCTACCCTGGAAGAATCAGAAACAGCTGGCAGTTCCTACTATCAAGCTTAGACCTAATCGTGATGAGGAGCAAGGCTAGGGAACTTACTTCCCCAGCCATAAAGCCGACAATAAATCGATTGGCTGCTGCGGCTACAAAGGCAAACCCGACCAAGCTGGAATGGTCGAAATCGGCTACGAAATTTCCACTGACTACCGCAACCAGGGCTTAGCTACGGAGCTGGCCGCCGCCTTGGTCCGCCGGGCTTTTGCTTTCGAGCAGGTGCGGACGGTGCAGGCGCACACTTTGGGCGAAGTGAATGCGTCAACCAGCGTGTTGGCGAAATGCGGCTTTCAGCAAACCGACGAGTTTCAAGACGAGGAAGACGGCCTCATCTGGAAGTGGGTGTTGCAAAAGCCCCGGTAGCCGTGACTGTTCCGTGCGCCTGCGTTAGCGAGTTGGCGGTTGAGAGGCAATGGCCGTACCGTGTTGCTGCAGGGCGGGTACCCGCTAATTTTTGCGCCTTCCCTGGGAGAGCTTCGTATGCGGATGTGGTTGTACTCAAATTGGGAGCCTGCCATGCTGGGGGCTGCCGGGCCTTTCTCTCCTACCATGACCGACGCGGATTTTCACCAAGCTATTCGGCGCATCCGGTGGCGGCATTGGCTGCACTACGCGGTGCAGGCGGTGCTGATGGGCGGCGTGGTGCTGGGTGGCAGCAGCCGGGCCGCCGCCGGAACTGCCACGGAACCGCAGCTGGCTACGTGGCCGCTGCTGCTACTGCTGGTGGCGCTGGTGCCACTGGCGGCGGTGCTGCTGCACCTCACGGCTCGGTATCTGAAACCTAATCTGCGCCGCCTAGCCGAGCAAAACCTGCGCGTGTACCAGGGCCGCCAGCTGCTGCGCAACAGCCTGCTGAGTCTGCTAGGGCTGCCTTTGCTGGTGTCGTACGTGTTTACGCGCAGTGCGCTGGATCTGCTGGCGTACGGCGTGCTGCTGCTCACATTAGGCTGGCTCACGGTACCTTCGGCCAAAACCTACCAACGCTGGCTGGTCAACTAAGCTCCTGCCTGCTCAGCCGCTCCTGCTTTCTTGTTTCTATGGATTCTGCTTCTGCCCTGCTTCCCGACTCCCTGCTGCTCAACGGCCGCGAATTTCACTACGCCGACATTCAGCAATACCCCGCCAACTCTCCCACCGACCTCAACGGCTACGAGGCCCGCGTGCTCGACTTCTGCCGACAGTGGCTCAACGGGGCCCAGGAGTTTGGACTGCGCACCTCGGGCTCCACCGGCAAGCCGCAGCTGGTGCAAATGAAGCGTCAGCAGCTCGAAGCCTCGGCCCGCCGCACCGGCGACTACTTCGACCTGGGCCCCGGCGACCGAATGCTGGTGTGCCTCAATTGCGAGTTTGTGGGTGGGCTGATGATGCTGGTGCGCGGCTTCGAGCGGCGCATGCACCTCACCATCGTGGAGCCGCACGCCGACCCGCTGGCGCTGGTGCCCGCGGGGGCGCAGTTCGATTTCACTTCTTTCGTGCCGCTGCAATTGCGGGCCGTATTAGAGGCTGGGCACGCCCCGCGCCTCAACCAGATGAAGGGCATTCTGGTGGGTGGGGCTACCGTAACAAGCAGCGTAGTAGAAAAGCTGCAAACGCTGAAAACGCCCGTCTACCTCACCTACGGCATGACCGAAACGGCCTCGCACATTGCGCTGCGCCGCCTCAACGGCCCCCAGGCCACGACCACCTACCGCGCCTTGCCGGGCATCAGCATTGGGCAGGACGCGCGCGGCTGCCTCACGGTGCGCGCCGACGTCACGCAGGATCAGCTCATCGTCACCAACGACCGGGTACGGCTACTGGATGAGCACACCTTTGAGTGGCTGGGCCGCGTCGATTTTGTGATTAACAGTGGCGGGGTGAAGGTGCAGGCCGAAAAGGTGGAGCAAGTGCTGGAAGTGGTGCTGGCCGAGCTAGGCGAGCCCCACCGCCGCGCCTTCGTGGCCGGCCGGCCCGACAGCCGCCTGGGCGAGCAGGTAACGGCCTTTCTCGAAGGCGCCGCCCTGCCCCCGGCGCAGCAGGAACAGCTGTTGCAGCTACTCAGCCAGCGCCTCGACAAGTATGAAGTGCCCCGCGCTATAGTCTACGTGCCGCAGTTCAGCACCACCACATCCGGCAAACTCGACAGGCTCAATACCGTGCGCAGCCTGGCCGCTGCCCCCGGAGCCAATGAGCACTAACGCTGCCTCAGCACCCCAGAAACGATATTCATTCCCACCGACGTCCGTTCAGAAGGCAACTTGTTCAGCTGAATTGAGACTATTATCTAGAGCCCAAGAACTACCCACCAGGCACCAGGCACTACTAAGCACTAAGCACCAACTCTTCACGGCATGAAACATCTTCTCCTGGGCTTGGCCCTCATCGGTTCAGTACACACGGCGATGAGCCAGCAAAAGGCGGCTACTCCCAAAGCGGCCAAGACGAAAGTTTCCGCCGCCACGGTGGAGCGGGTCGAGAAGACACTGGCGGCCGACGACATGCGCGGACGGGCCCTGACTACCAGCGCCCCGCAGGCAGCGCAGTTTCTGGCGGCCGAATTCAAACGGATAGGGCTACAGCCGCTGCCGGGCCTGACGTCGTTTGAGCAGGTGTTTCCGGTTTATGAAATCGAGAACACACAGCGGCAAGTCACGCTGAACGGAGCGGCGGTTGCTCCCGAAAACGTGGTGCTGCTGTCGGGCCAGGAGCGGGTGAACTGGGCCAGCGGCCAGGCCGGTGCGCCGCGCGTGGTCGTGATTGGCGCGCAGGCTGATTTTCGCAAGGAGATAGGGGCGCTTTTTGGCGCCAAGGAAAACCTGCTGGTGCTGATTGATCCGGCCCACGCCGAAATTTTCCGCCGCCTCGGGGCCCAGGTACAGCACACCACTTTCCGCGCTGAAAAACCGGAAGCCTATACGAGCGTCTTCGTGCTGGCCCCGGCTACACCCACCGCCACCACGCCCTTTCAGGTGACGGGCGCCACCAAAATTCAGCAGCGCGAAATTCGCAACGTGGTGGGCGTGCTGCCCGGCCGCGACAAAACCAAAGCCGCCGAGCAAGTCGTTTTCTCGGCCCACTACGACCACCTCGGCGTGTTGCCCGCCGTAGCCGGCGACTCCATCGCCAACGGCGCCGACGACGATGCTTCCGGCACCACGGCCGTGGTGGCGCTGGCCGAGCACTTCAAGAAAGTCAACGACAATGCCCGTACTCTCCTCTTTGTGGCTTTCACGGCCGAGGAAGTGGGTGGCATGGGCTCCCAGTACTTTTCCAAGCAGCTCGATCCGGCCAAAGTGGTGGCCATGTTCAACATCGAGATGATTGGCAAGGTCTCCAAGTTTGGGCCCGGCACGGCCTTCATCACGGGCTTCGACAAGTCTGACTTCGGGCCCATCTTGCAGCGCAACCTGCAAGGCAGCACCTTCAAGTTCGAGCCCGACCCCTACCCCGAGCAGCAGCTCTTCTACCGCTCCGACAACGCCACGCTCGCCCGCCTCGGCGTGCCCGCCCACAGCATCAGCACCGACCAAATCCCGACCGACAAGCTCTACCACTCCGTGGATGATGAAGTGGAGAGCCTCGACCTGAAGAATATGACCACCGTTATTGAGGCCATTGCCACCAGCGCCCGCAGCATCGTGAGCGGCCAGGATACGCCCACCCGCATTACGGACGCCGGTAAGCGCAACTAGAGCGAGTTTCAGGCTGCTGTCCGGGCAGTAGCGCGAAGCTCCCGCTTCGCGCATCGTTGAACGACAAGCGTTGTTACCTCACGCGCGAGTCGTTCAACCTCAGCAACGATGCGCGAAGCGGGAGCTTCGCGCTACATCCCGGACGCAGCCTAAGAACCGTTACAAGTGGCGCTTACGCCATCATTGCACTCCTTTTTCCACAGAAACGAGAAGAGGCGGAAGCTCCGGGAGCTTCCGCCTCTTCTCGTTCGTGCCAGAAAGGAGAGCGTGCAGGTGCTTCCTATAGTGAGCAAGGGCTTATTGCCTCCGTATAGAAGCTTCCAGAAGCAATGCTTTTGTAATGAGTGCTTTTGTAAAGCCCCTGGCGCCGGCCGGTGCTTCGGGAAAGCAGTTTTTTACCGCTCCGGTCCCGACCAGAAGGCCCGAAAATGCCGTTCCGGGCCTTCCGGGATAGGACGGAGGGCCCGGAACGACAAGTTTACTGGTTTGGGCGAAGACCGGCGCGGTGAAAAATCGATTTCCAGGTCCTCCAGTCGAGGGCGGAGCCTTCCCGAATTGATTTCTCACGGCTCCGGCCGCCGCCGGGCTTGAAAAAATTCAATTTCTAACCTGTATTGGCTACGCGTTGTCGGCGGGGTGGGCCTTGGGCAGGGCGGGCAGGTTGCCGTCGGTGGGCTGGCCGGTGCTTTGCGGAAACGGAAACAGGGCGTAGGCCTGGGCGGGGTCGGCGTAGTGGCGGTAGAGCAGGCCGGCGTAGGCGCGGTAGAGGCCTTCGCACACGGCGGCTTCGGCCTCGTCGATGGCGGCCGAGCCGGTGCGCTGCCGGGCCGCGTCGGCGGTGCGGGTGCTCAGGGCCTGGTCGAGCTGCTGGTACTGGGCGGCGGCCTCGGCGGGCGTCACGCCGGTTTGGGCGCCGTAGTCCTGGCTGATTTTGTCGAGGTAGTACTTGGCCCGCTGCCGGATGTTGGCGTAGTCGGCGCTGTAGAGGGCCGTCATGCCGCCCGGAAAGATGGCCACCCGCTCGGGCTGGCGGGCGTCGGGGAAGGCCGGGAAGACTTTGGTGGTGTTGGTGAGCTTGGCCCACTGCAAGAAGCGGCGCACGGTTTGGGTGAGCGTGGCGGCCGTGGCCGACTCGCCCTGCACGCCCCGCTGGCCATGGGCGGCGCGCAACGCGGCCACCTGCGGCGCCAGCACGTCGGCGTCGGCGGCTGAGGCGGCTTGCGCGGGCTGGCGCAGGTTGGTGAGCACGGCCTCGGCAAAGGCCAGAAACTCGTCGTCGGAGAGCGAGGCGGCCAGGGGGTAGAAGAAGTTGGTGAAGTACGTCTTGTTGGTCATGGAAGGAAAAGAAAAGAGGAAGAAAATTATTAGGTCCCGGCCGCGGCGGGCTGGTCCGGTAAGCTCGGCCATTTGCGGCAAAAGAGCAAGGAACGGCTATCTTTTTGGCGAGAAGAGGCCCGGCCCTGGCCCCCACCCCCGCTTGCCTTGCCTCCCCCATTCCATAAACCGGCCGCAAAACACCCTTCCCGACATTGTGAAATTATCCGTTGTTTTGTAAAGCTCTTCCCTTGTACCTAGTCTATGAAGCATCCTCATCTTTCGATTGCGGCGCTTTTGCTGGCGGCTCAGCTAACCAGCGGCTCCGCCAGCACGCCACCCCCCACCACGCCCAACCAGCCGGCTGCTTCCAAGGCCCCCCACGAGCCCGTACGCGCCGCTTTCAGCCCTACTCCCACCTCCACCGTAGCCGATACACCACCGTTCAAGGTGGTGAGTGAGCAGTTTGCCGACCTTCGCATTCTGCGCTACCAGGTGCCTGGCTTCGAAACGTTGGAGCCCCAGCAAAAAGAGCTTTTGTACTACTTGTACGAAGCCGCCCTAAGCGGCCGCGAAATCACCTACGACCAAAACTACCGCCACAACCTGCGCGTGCTGCGCACCATCCAGGCCGTGTGGCCCGCCAACGAAGAGCGCCGCACCGCCAGCACCAACAAGCAGCAAATCGACCAGGCCACTAAGTTTGCCACCTACGCCAAGCGCGTGTGGTTCAGCAACGGCATTCACCACCACTACAGCACCCGCAAAATGCTGCCGGAATGCACGCCGGCCTACTTCAAGGAGCTGATTTTTGCTACCGACTCCAAGCTGTTGCCGCTGGAGCCGGGCGAGTCCGTGACGCGGTTTCTGACCACGATGACGCCCATTTTCTTTGACGCGAACGTGGCGCCCAAGCGCGTGAACCAGGAAGCCGGCAAGGACCTGGTGAAAACCTCCGCCAGCAACTTCTACCAGAACTTGACGCAGGCCGAAGTGGAGGCTTTCTACAAGCGCAAAATCAACCCCAACGACCCGCAACCCATTTCCCACGGCCTCAACTCCAAGCTCATAAAGGACCGGCAGAACCAGGTACAGGAACGCAAATGGATGACCGAGGGCATGTACGACAAGGCCCTAACCAAAGTGGTGTTCTGGCTGAGCAAGGCCGTAGACGTGGCCGAAACGCCGGAGCAAAAACTGGCGCTTGAGAAGCTGGTGAAGTTCTACAAGTCCGGCGACCTGAAAGTGTGGGACGAGTACAACATTGCCTGGGTGCACGACACCAAGTCGAGGGTGGACGTGGTGAGTGGCTTCGTGGAGGTGTACGGCGACCCGCTGGGCTACCGCGGCACTTACGAGTCGGTGGTGTCGTTCAAGGACCTGGAAGCCACCAAGCGCATTCAGGCCATCGGCGACGAGGCCCAGTGGTTCGAGGACAACTCGCCCATCAAGCCCGAGCATAAGAAGCAAAACGTGATAGGCATCACGGCCAAGGTGATTACGACGGTGGTGGAAGCCGGTGATGCCGCGCCCGCCACGCCCATAGGCATCAACCTGCCCAATGTCACCTGGATTCGTAAGGAGCACGGCTCGAAGTCGGTGAATCTAGGCAACATCGTGGACGCCTATGGCCTGGCTGACGCGGGCGGTATGCTGGAAGAATTTGCCTACGATGAAGCCGAAATGCAGCGGGCCCGGCAGTACGCGGGTCTGGCTGGCAAGCTTCACACCGATATGCACGAGGTAATCGGGCACGCCTCGGGGCAACTCAATAAGGGGGTGGGCATACCCAAGGAAACGCTCAAAAGCTACGCTTCGGCTCTGGAAGAAGCCCGCGCCGACCTCGTGGCCCTCTACTACCTGCCCGACGATAAGCTGGTGAAGCTGGGCGTGGTGCCTGCTGGCGGCGAGTTTGCCAAAGCTCAATACGACAACTATATCCGCAACGGCCTCATGACCCAGCTGGTACGCCTCAAGCTCGGTGAATCGGTGGAAGAAGCCCACATGCGCAACCGTCAGATGGTAGCCAAGTGGGTGTTTGAGAAGGGCCAGAAAGACAAAGTGATTGAGAAGCTGACCCGCGACGGCAAAACCTACTTCCGCGTGAACGACTACGGGAAGCTGCGCGCCCTGTTTGGCCAGTTGCTGCGCGAGTTGCAGCGCATCACGAGCGAAGGCGACTACGCGGCTGGTAAGAATCTCGTCGAGACGTACGGCGTGAAAGTGGACCCGGCGCTGCATAAGGAAGTGCTAGGGCGCTACGCCAAGCTCAATATCGCGCCCTACGCTGGCTTCATTCAGCCTAAGCTGGTACCAGTGCAAGACGGCGGCAAAATCGTGGACGTGAAGCTGGAATACCCCACCGACTTCGCCCAGCAAATGCTCGAATACGGCCGCAAATACCGCCTGCTCCCGAATTACAATTGAATGGTTTAATGATTGCATTGTTAAATGGTTGGTCGTTCTGACGGCTCGTTGAACGACCAACCATTTAACAATGCAACCATTAAACCATTAAGCCATGTAACAATTCAACCATTCACCCTATGAAAAACCTTTCCGCTCTTTTCCTTTTGCTGGCTCTCTTGCTGCTGGCTCCGGCGCTGCACGCGCAAACCACTCCCGACGCGGCCCGCTACGAATACTGCGAGCTGCACCTAAAAGGCGACGACGTATTCGCCGACTTCGGCTACGGCTCCGAAAAACTGGGGGGCGGCTCGTTGTCGAAGCTTGAAGTGGGCAAACTTCAGGTGTTTGCCACCCATATCAGCGCGCTTAACTACATGGGCTCTCTCGGCTGGGACGTAGTGCAGGTCTACGGCGATATCAGCTCCGGTAGCCTCCGCAACAAGGAACAGTACTTCATGCTGCGCCGCCTCCGCTCCTCGCAAGGCGTAAACGTGAACAAGCAATGAGTGAATGGTGGAATGAGTGGATGAAGCAATGGGAGAAGGTTCCGGTCTGCCCGCTTTTTTCGGCGGGCTGAACGGTCGCCGCTAGCTGATGTTGTTTCGTCTACTTAGCCGTCGCAATTCAGAATTAACAGGTGGCGCGCTCTTCGACCGGTCAGCCCGCCGAAAAAGCGGGCAGACCGGAACCCATGACTGCATGAACGTTGAGCCGCAGCGCGGCGGCATATCGGTAGTAAAACCGCTCTGCCACGTATTCTAAAAGCCCCGGCGGGGCGACACCTAACGATTGGTGCCGCCCGCCGGGGCTTTTTCTCTGTCTCCAGTCTACCACTATGTCGCCGCGCTGCGGCGGCACGGTCTCCATCCATTCACTCATTGAATCACCATTCGCTGCGGCGCAGGCCTTGCTGGGTGAACAGGGGCTGGCGGCCGCGCGCTATTTTGTATAAGTCGCCGAGGGCAAGTTTGACGCGGCCGTAGAAGACGGGGCCATTGAGTTCTCGCTCGGTGAAGCGGTTCACAAACACCGGCTGCCGCCATCCTACTCCGGTGCCCAGCGCCAGCCAGCGGTACACCCGCATTTGGGCCGCCATAGAAGGCTCAACGAGCCAGATAACTTTTTTCCGGGAGCGTATTATCTCACCATCGGGCAAGTAGTAGCGCGAATACGTCTTGCCCACGCCCAGTTGCAACTGGCCATTAACTTCCCAGCGCGGATTGCCGATCAGCACGTATTCGCCGTAACCGGCCACGTAGCGCAGGCGCAGCTCGGAGCGTTCTACACTAGGTATTTCCAGAGGAATAGGCTGGCGCGAGGGAATGGGGCTGCTGAGCAAGTATACGCCCAGGCCCGTGCGCAGCCGCCCGCGCCACTCCACGCCCAGCTTGATACCCGGAATGGTAACGAAGCGGCGGTTCAGGATGGAATTGCGGATGTCGAGCTGAAACACCGGGCGCCGGTGCAGCTGTTGCACGGTTACGCTATCGTCGGGGAGAGGGGCAACGGTGGCGATAGATGCCCTGGCCGGCGCGGCGAGTAGCAGGCCCACGCCCAGCGCGCTCAGCAATGAGCAGTTACTATATAGACTTCCTCTGGCCACGTGGCAAAGGTACGACCATCCGCGGCCGGAGTTGCCGCCGAGCCAGACAAGCACGCCTTCGGGCCGTTGATTCGCCCCGGCGTGGCGGCTGTTTTACTGGTTCCAAACGACGTTTCACCCCTTTTAGCAAAACCAGTGTTTCAAGGGGCTAGTATCTTCCCTGTGCTATTTCATTAGCCTCCTCTCTTCTCACATGGCTCTCACCCCCAACTTCCTATTCTCCCTAGCTAACCCGCTCGCAATGCTCGGTTGGGCGCTATTGCTGCTGGCGCCACGCTGGTTCCTGACGCGGCAGTTGGTGCTGAGCGGGGCGCTGCCGCTGCTGTTGGCCGGTAGCTACGCGCTGCTTATCGGGAGCCACTACCTGGGGCCGCACGCTTCGGAAGGCGGTTTTGGTTCGTTGCCGGAAGTGGCGGCGCTGTTCCGCAGTCCGTGGGCGCTCTTGGCGGGCTGGGTTCATTACCTGTGCTTCGATATGAGCATCGGTATCTGGGAAAGCCTGGATGCGCGGCGGCGCGGCGTGCCCCATTTGTTGCTGGTGCCGTGCCTGCTACTCACCTTTTTATTTGGGCCAGTCGGGCTGCTGCTCTACGCCCTGGTACGGCGGTTTTATTCCGATGAGCGAATGGTGGAATGAGTGGATGAGTGAATGTCGTTCTGCTGGCGCGGCCTCGCTCTTATTCACTCATCCACTCATCCACCCATCCACCCATTCACTCATTGAAACCCATGTACACCCAAGCTCCTGCCGCGCCATCTATTCTGTCTGATGCTCCTAGTGGACAAGCCGCGGTGGTTACCTGGTTGCGCCTGTTGCACCGCACCAATCCAATCCTGAGCTGGACCGGCTGGCTGAACGTGGCGCTGCTGGTGCTGGCGTTGGCGCTGCTGCCCTTCGATGAGCGTACCGTGACCGGGCTGCCGGTGTGGGTGAAGCCCATCAAGTTCTGCCTCTCGGTTGTTGCCTTTGTCTGGACGCTGGGCTGGCTGCTGGCCACCCTGCCGGCCCAGGCGCAACGCTGGGTGCGCCGTATTAGCTGGGGCGTGGCGCTGAGCATGATGGTGGAGCAGCTGATTATTTTCGTGCAGGCCGCGCGGGGTACCACCTCGCACTTCAATATCGCCACCTCTTTTGATGGTTTCTTGTTCGGGACAATGGGCGCGTTCATTATGCTCAATACCCTAGCCACAGCAGCGGCCGTGTACCTGGTGTGGCGCTACCGCCCGCAGGGCCCGGCCGGCTACGTGTGGGGCGTGCGGCTGGGGCTGCTGCTGTTTCTGGTCGGCAGTGTGCTAGGCGGCATGATGATTCATCTCCACCAGCACACCGTAGGCGCGCCCGATGGCGGCCCCGGCCTGCCCGGCCTAGGCTGGAGCACCCGCGCCGGCGACTTGCGCACGGCCCACTTTCTAGGAATGCATGCCCTGCAAGCACTGCCCCTGCTCGGCTGGTGGCTGAGCCGTACCATGCCGCGTCGGGCTGCCCTGCTCACCGGGTTAGCGGCTGCACTGTACGCCGGGTTGGTGGCGGTGCTATTCGGGTTGGCGCTGCGCGGCGTGCCCGTCTGGGCTGCTTAGTTGTTGGTTGAGGTCGATGGTGTTAGGCGTTCAGGCCCCATTACTTAATTATCAATCGACTTCCAGCCAACAACGAAAAACCACCAAACGAAAACCAAAGAGCTATCTATCCAGCCAGGCCTTGAAAGCGGCTACTTTTTCGCGGCTCACGAGCACGGTGTCGTTGTCAGGGGCGGCGGGCTTGAGGATGGTTTGGAGGCGGGAATTGGTGTAATGAATGATGTCGTGGATGGACTCGGCGTGAGCCAGGTAGGCGCGGTTGAGGCGGAAGAATTCGGTGGGATCGAGCAAACCTTCGAGCTGCTCCAGCGTGTAATCTACCACGAAACGCCGGCCCTCGCGGGTATGCAGCAGAGTTACTTTTTCGAGGCTGGCGAAGTAGGCAATCTGCTCCACCGGAATGGCTTTCAGATGCTCGCCCACGCGCACTACGAAGCGGGTTTTGTACTCGCGCGCGGGCTGCGCCTGCTGCAACACCCGCACCAGCAGCGCCGCGTCGAAGGTCGGCGTGGCTGCTTCGCGCTGACGCTGGAGCTTGGCCAAGGCCGCCGTTAGCTCCTCCGGGTCTATGGGCTTGAGCAGGTAATCGACACTATTCACCTTGAAGGCGCGCAGGGCGTACTTGTCGTAGGCGGTGGTGAAGATGACAGGGCTGCGGATTTCCAACCGCTCGAACAGCTCAAAGCTCAGCCCATCAGCCAGATGAATGTCCAAGAACAGCACATCCGGCGCCGGCTGTAAGGTGCGCAGCAGCGCCTCGGCTTCCGCCACCGATTCGGCCGTGCCCACCACTTCTACGGGCTGTGGCTGCTTCTTGAGCAGCTCCGCCAGCCGGCGCGCGGCCAGCGGTTCATCTTCAATAAGGAGAGCCCGGAGCGGCGGGGAAGTAGAAAGGGTCATAGGCGAAGGTAGTAGCAGGCTGAAGTTTAGGGAAGGTTGAAGAAGGTGGAGAGGCTGGAAAACCATCATTTGGCCGGCCCGGAAGTCAGCCGGGTGGCAGCAGGCGGCTTGCTACGTCAGTTCCAGCACGGGAAGCGTCACGACGAATTCGGTTTCGGTTTTTTGTACCGTCACGGGTTGCTTGGTGAGGAAGGCGTAGCGGGAAGACAGGTTTTGCAGGCCCAGGCCCGTCGATTCGCCATCCGGCACGCGGCGGTAGCGCAGGGCGTTGCGCACCGTGAGCTGGCGGCCGGGCTCATCCAGCGCTATGCTGATGTGCAGTGGGTCGCGCTGGCTGGTGGCGTTGTGCTTGAGGGCATTTTCGAGCAGCAGTTGCACGGCCAGCGGCGGCACCAGCAACGTTTCTAGCTCGGCGGCGGGCGGCAGCTTGATTTCCACGTGCAGGCCCTCGCCCAGCCGGGTGCGCTGCAAAAACAAATAGGCCTCCACGAAACGCATTTCCTCGGCCAGCGACACCACTTCCTGCTCCTGGCTGTCGAGCACGTAACGGTAGACCTGGCTGAGCTGGCGGATGAAGCGCACGGCGCGGCTGGGGTCTTCCTCTACCAGCGAGGTCAGGGCGTTGAGGGAGTTAAAGAGGAAATGCGGGTCTACCTGGCGGCGCAGCGAATCGAGGCGGGCCACGGCGTTTTCCTTTTCCACCCGCTCGGCCCGAATAGCCGCCTCCCGCCAGTGCAGCAGGAAGGAGCGGCTGTGCAAAAACAGCGAAATGATGAGCGTAATGATGAGCGGCAGCAGCAGCCCACTCTGGTTATCCGGCGCCAGTATCATCCGCAGCGGCTGGTGCCAATACAGCGTCAGGAAGGCGGCCTGGATGCCCACAATCACCACCAGCGAGCCACCCAACGACAGGAGCAGCGTGAGCAGCAGGCGGCGCAGGGGCTGGGTGGTCCAGGGCATGCGGGCGTTGAGCCAATCCACCGCGAAGCCATTGCTCAGCCACAAACCCAACGTGTACGTGGTGGTGTAGCCGAAGGTCAGCGGCCAATGCTGCCAGCCATTCAGAAAACTCAGCAGCACACTAATCGCCAGCGCCACCAGTCCCAGCACCCGCACCGACTTCGACACGGAAGCCCAGGAACGGTTGTCGGGTAAGTAGCCGGGAGTGCAATCGGGCATGGCGAAGGCCGATAAATTTTTCATCAACATAAGGAAAAAACAACGCTTCCGCCTTGGTTACAGACCCGGCGGAAGCGTTGTAGTGAGCCTATTGGTGCGCCGTGACGGCAGCTGTTTCGTAGGTTTTCAACAGGCCCGTCAGCTGCCCTTTGCCCCAATTGGGCGCCAGCGCGGAAGTTGGCTGGAAGGCATCGAAGGCTACTTTGGCTTTGTCGTACCAGGGCTTGGCGGCTTCGGCCCCGCCGCCGAACATCTTGGGCCGGAACCGCAGGTCGTTGCCGCGCACAAGGTAGGTGCGCGGGTTTTGCGGGTTGGCTTTCTCGGCCAGCGTGAGGCTCTCGCCCACAAGGCCCGTGTATTTGATGGCCCGCGTCATCGGCGACACCATAATGCGGCCCTGGTACAAGTAAGCCTGCACCACGCTCACCTCGGAGGCATCGGCGCCGGGCAGCTTGCGGGCCTGGTCCAACGCGGCCTGGGCCTGGTCAAGGTACTTGTCCTGCTGATCGGTGTCTTTGCTGAGGAAACCCAGCCGCACGTAGCCATAGGCCTGGTAGTAGCGCGGCAGCCAATCGGTAGCCCGCACGGCCGCCGCCCGCTCAAACTTATTCACGGCCTGCTGCGTGGCCGCCACGTCGTTGGTAGTCAGCAGTTCCTTGATAGTGGCCGTCATCATGCTCGTATAGGCGTCGGGCGCGGCAGTTGGAGTAGCAGTAGGAGCGGCGGGTTGCGGCGTCTGGGCTACGGCGGCGAAAGAGGCGGCAACAAGGGCGAGGGTGAGGAGTGACTCTTTCATGACTGAGAAATGGTTTGTGGTGGATGAGTGATTCAAAGGTGCGCGGCCCCAAGCCGCGAGGAAAGTTGCGGTTACCGAAGTGTCGGATAAGGCGGATGAAGCGTAGGGCCTCACCCTCTCCCTTGGGCCTCACCCCTAGCCCCTCTCCCATAGAGAGGGGAACTAGCTCTAGGTTGTAAAAACAAAAGCTCAGCGGGCTATTGCCCGCTGAGCTTTTGTTTAGACTAAGATTTAGATAAAACTAGAGCTAGTCCTCCCTCTCCCCTAGGAGAGGGGGCTAGGGGGTGAGGCCTACTCTGGTGCCGTGTTCACATCCGCGGGACGCTTCTTATTGATGGAGACGAACACGCCCACGAACAGCATGCGCGGCGCGGAAGGCGTGACGGCGGCGCGGCCGTAGGAGCCGTCGGGGGCGGTGGTGTTGGCGAAGCGGTAGCCGAACACGTTCTCGCGGCCCAGCACGTTGCTCACCGACACGTAGATAATGGTAAACTGCTTGCCTATGGTGGTGAGGTAGCTGGCATTCAGGCTTAGGTCCTGGTAGCTGGGCAGGCGGCCCTGGTTGTAGCCTTCCTGGTTGGGATTATGGTAGCGGCGGGCACTGCCGTAGCTGGCCGTGAAGCCCACTTGCGTGTGCAGTTTGGCCACCCAATATTTACCTACCACGCTCAGGTTGTGGCGCGCCGCGAAGGTGGGCACTGCCGCTACGGGGTCCTGCCGAAACTGGCGGCGCGTATCCAGAAAGCCGTAGCTGAACCAGTAATCGGTGTTTTTGAGGGTTTTTCGGTCGCGCCAGAATAGATCGAGGCCGCGGGCGTAGCCGGTGCCGGTGCTGCGGTAGGTGCTGGCCTCGGTGGGTTGCTGGCCATCGAAGACGGTGAGGTGGTCGTAGGTTTTGTGGTAGGCTTCGGCGCGTAGCGTTTGGTTGTCGTGAGTGCGCTGGTAGGTGAGCATGGCGTGCCGGGCCTGCTCGAAGCGGAGCGCCGAAGTCACGCGCAGCAGGTCGTTGGCGGGCGTCTGGTAGAAAAGGCCGTACGCGCCCGACACCGAACTGTGCGCGCCGGTTTGCCAGGCCAGGGCCAGGCGCGGGGCTACGTTACCACGGTTTAGCAACCCCGAGTACTCGACGCGGCCGCCCACGCGGGCCATCAGCCGCTCCGCCAGACTCACATCGGCCTCCGCGAAGGCGCTGGTACGGCGCTCCGTAAACTGGCCCGCCTGCCACACCGGCGCATCTTCGGCTTCCTGGTAGGTGCGGCGGTACTGCTGGCCTAACCCTTCGGCGCCGAGTTTGAGCGTCCAGCTGGTACCGGCCGAGTCGTTGGTGAGCACCACGCGGGCCACCAGACTCTGCTCGATTTCCCGCACCTGGGCCGCATCGGGGCGCACGGCGTTGTCGTCGCGGGTGAGGGCAGCGCCGGTGTGCAGGCTCCAGCCGCCGCGCAGGGGGCTGCGGAAGCTGGCGTTGAGGTAACCGTTGCCGTTGCGCAGAGCCACGGTACGGTCGGCGTTCAGCGCCTCGTTGGGCTGGCGCAGACTCAGGCGCTGCTGTTGCCACACACCGTACACTTTCAACATACCCGCCTCGCCGGTACGGTGCCGGACACTAAGCGAGCCACCCATCGACTGCGGGGCTTTCACCCAACCAAACGACTGCGGCACCAATCCGAAGTAGGGTTGAAGATTCACGTAATCGGCCGTGGCGGCTACCGAGGTTCGCTCCCAGCGCTGCACCCGGCTCAGGCTGCCGCCCACTGACATCACGCTCACGCCGGTTTGCGTTTCCGGGGCCAGGTCGGTGGTATTGAGCAGCACCACGGCGCTCAGCGCCTGCCCGTACTCGGCGGAGTAGCCACCGGTGCTGAACACGGTGCCCTTGAAGAGAAAGGGCGAAAACCGCCCCCGCGCCGGCACGCTGGGCACCGAACCGTTGTAGGGCGTTTGCACGGGCAGGCCATCGAGGTAGGTTTTGGTTTCGCCAGCGGCCCCGCCCCGCACGAACAGCTTGCCCTCCTCCCCTACCCGCGTGGTGCCGGGCAGCGCGTTCAAGGCCCCCGCCACGTCGCCCAGGGCGCCGGCCGTCGTCACGATGTCGAGGGGCTTGAGCACGGCGCCGCGCTTCTCGTCGCTGGCCTCGAAAGCCCCGGCTGTGATGGTGACGCCGCCCAACTGGTGACGGTCGGCTTTCAGCTTGAGACGCAATTGCACGGGCTGGCCGCTTAGCGTGAGGGGCAGATTCTGCGGCTCGTATCCCAGCAGGCTCAGCACCAGTACCTGCGGCCCGGCCAGCGAGGTTTCCAGCCGAAACGCCCCCACTGAATCGGTAGCCGTGCCCTCGAAGGTGCCGCGCAGGAACACGTTCACACCTGGCAGCGGCTGGCCCTGGCTGTCGTGGATGGTGCCGCTGAGGATGGTAGTCGATTGAGCCCGCAACCCCAAAGCGAGAGTCAGAAGTAGCAGTGTGAGGAGTAGCGTTTTCATGGCGGTAGCGGTGAAGTGATGCTCAAAAGTGAGCCGCTACCGAAGCCAAAGAAACTTGCGGTTACCGAAGCGTCGGATTAGACAGATGAAGCGTAAGAGTCATGAGTTTGGGTAGCAATTCCTCAACGTTGGAGAGCCAGGAGCAAGCTCCAGCGGGGCGGCATATCAGTAGAAACTCCATCTGTAATAGTATATAAAGCCCCATCGGGGCGACACCTCACGATTAGTGTCGCCCCGATGGGGCTTTTAAAACTGTGTGTGATGCATCACGACTACCGATATGCCGCCCCGCCGGGGCTTCGACGCCCAGCTCCGCACCTGACAGCAACTAGGGCTGTTCATCCCAGATTTCGGATACTGAGCCGGACAAGGGCCCTTAAGCTCGAAGTGCCTGCTACCCTTTGGGCAGCGTAATCACGAATTCGGTGCCTTCTCCCTCCTGCGTATCCACCGTAAGCGTGCCACCGTGGCCGTGGCTGATGATGTCGTGGCTCAGGGAAAGGCCCAGGCCGGTGCCTTCGCCGACGGGTTTGGTGGTGAAGAACGGCTCGAAGATGCGCGCCCGCACCTGGGCCGGAATGCCGGGACCGTTGTCGCGCACCCGGATTTCGATGGTTCCGCTGGGCTGGGCGCGGGTGCTTACGGCCACTTCCGGGCGGTAGCCGGATTCGCCGGTTTGCTGACGCTGACGCACGGCGTAAAAAGCATTGGTGCAGAGATTGAGCAGCACCCGACCCAGATCCTGAGCTACCACCGGCACGAGCGGTAGACCGGCCCCCAAATCGAGCTGCGAGTCGGCCTCGAAATCGGGGTGTTGCTGGCGCAGGCCCTCGTAGGCAAGCCGCAGGTTTTCCTCCACCAGTTGATTGAGGTCGGTGGGGAGGCGCGGGGCCTGGCCAGTGCGGGCGTGTTCCAGCATGCCCTTGATGATGGCCGTAGCCCGCTGTCCGTGCTGGCTGATGTTGAGCAGGTTTTGCTTGAGCCCATCGAGCATGTCGTGCTCCAGCTGCTCGTCGCGGGTTAGGCGCTGGGTGCCGTTGATTTCGTCGATGAGGTCGGTGCTGACGGCGGCAAACTGCTTCACGAAACCCAGCGGGTTTTGCAGCTCGTGGGCCACGCCGGCCGTCAGTTCGCCCAGAAAAGCCATTTTCTCGCGCTGCACCAGCTGATCCTGGGTTGCTTTCAGTTCGGCCAACGAGGCTTGCAGGGCGGCGTTGGTGCGGCGCTGCTGGCGGTTATAATACACGAGCTGCACCGTGAGACCGAGCAGGCCCGCCAGCCCCGCCAGCAGCGCGTAGGTGCGGTAGCGGGCTTCGAGGGCGGCTTGGTCGGCGGCTATCTGCTGCTCGTGCTGCTGCTCACGGTAGTTGATGCTTTGCACGCGCATCACCTTTTCCTGCCCAAACAGCGTGTCCTTCATGGCCAGCAACAGGGTCTGGTACTTGAAGGCGCTATCAATGGAGCCGCGGGCCTTGAAGTGTTGCGTGAGCAAGGTGCTGGCATTGAGCACCCCGCGCAGGAAGCCGTTTTGCTGGGCCGCGGCCACTCCCAGCCGGGCATAGTAAATGCTGGAATCGGGGCGGCCTTGCTGTTGGTAGAGCTGCGCCAGGCCCACGTAGGCGAAGTTGAGGCAGCGCTGATGCCGCAGCTTCTTCGACTCCGCGAGGCTGCGGCGGTAGAGCGCAATAGCCTCGGCGGGGCGGCCTTGCTTGCGCGCCACCTGGCCTAGCCCGTAGAGAATATAGTTGGTGGGCGTGCCCAGGCGGCGGGCCATGGCGTAGGCTTGCTGCTGGTAGTAGGCGGCCGAATCCACCTCGTTATAGAGGTCGTAGGCCAAGCCAATGTTGCTGAGGTCGATTACCTGGCGACGCTCATCGCGCAACTCGCGGCCCAGGCGCAACGCCTGGAAATAGTAGGCCAGGCCCTGCTGCCGGTCGCGGAGGTACACGTAGATGATGCCGATGCTCCGCAGGTTCTGGGCTTGCAGGCGCCGGTCGTGGGTGGCCTCACCGAGCCGCAATGACTCCTGAAACAGCTCCAGCGCCCGCGCCAGGTTGCTTTCCCGCAGCGCCGAGCCTAGCCGGTTGAGGGCCTCCCCCTCGCCGTGGCGGTACCCGATGCGGCGGGCCAGCACCAGCGCCCGCCGGGCGTAAGCCGCGGCCGAATCGGTGCGCAGGGCCCAGTACTGGTCGCTCATTTGGCAGAGCAGCAGCACCCGGCTACTATCGGGCCGGGGCTGTTGCACCAGGGCGCGTAGGCTGTCGAGGCCGGGGCTCTGAGCCGCGGCGCTGAACCCAAGGCCCACGCTCAGCAAGAACCCAATTACCAGTAACCGAAGCCAATACGACATGCAACAGGTGAACAGGCAGGAAGTGAGGGTAGCAACAGTGACTTCTCTGGCACCGCAACAAATATTTGGGCCCGTTAATATCCGGCAAGATGCCTGAATGTTTTCAAAAGCCAACGCTAACTAGTGTGGAGTTTGCCTGTCCTCGGTCACTAGGCGGCTTACACTTATCTTGCGCCAGCTTAGCACTCACGCACCACTGCCATGCACATCGTCTCCGTCAATATTGGGTTGCCTCAGGAAGTAGCTTGGAAGGGAAAGGTGGTGCGTACCAGCATTTTTAAGCAGCCCGTGGCCGAGCCGGTGCAGGTGCACGCCGAGCACCTAGCTGGTGATGGGCAGGCGGATTTACGCGTGCACGGCGGCCCCAACAAGGCCGTATACGCGTATCCGCAGGAGCACTACACTTTCTGGCAGCAGCATCTGCCCGCCGACCAGCTAGTACCGGGCGCTTTCGGCGAGAACCTGACTACGGCGGGCCTGTTCGAAAACCAGGTGCGGATAGGCGACTGTTACCAAGTAGGCACGGCCGTGCTGATGGCCATTCAGCCCCGGCAGCCCTGCTTCAAGCTCGGTATCCGGTTGCAGGATGAGAGCATGGTGCGGCGCTTTGAGCAGTCGGGGCGCAGCGGCATCTATTTCCGGGTGCTCCAGGAAGGTGTGCTGCAAGCCGGCAACCCCATTACGCTGGTGCAGCCTTCGCCCTACGCCGTCACCATTCAGAACCTGACGGACTACAACACAGCCGGCCCCAAAGACACACGCAAGCTCCAGGAAATGCTCGACATACCCTACCTGACGCCATCCTGGCGGGAGCGGCTCAGCCGGCTTGTGGAAGAAAACGGCGGTTAACGCCATTTTTGCAGGCAATGAGTATTCGACGACGCGGACGCCAGATGAAGCATAACGTGCAGAGAAGCCGAACGACCTCAACCGCCACCGTCCACAGACGCTAATATGTACGCGGCCCTCCTAGCTCATATTGCCCAGTACGTGCCCCTGACGGCGGCGGAAGCCGACACGCTGCAAAACTTTCTGCGCCGGCAAACCGTTGCGCGGAAAGATTATCTGCTCACGGCCGGGCAGGTGTGTCCGGCCAATTACTTCGTGCTCCGCGGCTGCCTGCGTACCTACCTCGTCAACGAGAAAGGCGTTGAGCAAACCATTCTGTTCAGCATCGAAAACTGGTGGCTGACCGACTACGCCAGCCTCGATACGCAAACGCCTTCCCAGTTCTTCATTCAGGCCATCGAACCGACGGAGGTGGTGGTGTTCGACAAGCGAGTAGAGGAAGAAGTGTTCCGGCAGCTGCCGCAGCTGGAGCGGTATTTCCGCATTCTGCTGCAAAAAGCGGCGGCCGCGGCCACGTTTCGGATTACGTTTCTCTTCAGCCTGTCGGGTGAGGCTCGCTACCATCATTTCAACGACCGGTTTCCGGGGTTTGTCCAGCGCGTGCCGCAATACATGCTCGCCTCCTTCCTGGGGTTCACGCCGGAGTTCCTGAGTAAAATCAGGGCCAAAGTTGGGCACCACTAGCGGGCCGCGTTTCTTGAACTAGATTAAGTGCTTTCCGTGTCTGGCGGCGGAAATTTGATGCCTCCTTCAACCCCTAACCAACCCCAGAAGATGCGTCTCAACATGCAGAAAATCGAGCCCGAGGCTTACAAAGCCATGTATGCCCTGGAGAAATATCTCAGCACTTCGCAGCTCAGCCCCACCCATAAAGAACTGATTAAGCTGCGGGCCTCGCAGATCAACGGCTGCGCCTATTGCATCAACATGCACACCCGCGATGCCCGCAAAATGGGCGAAACGGAGCAGCGCTTGTACCTAGTGGCTGCTTGGCGCGAAACCACCCTATTCACGCCCGAAGAACAGGCAATCCTAGCGCTGACGGAAGAAGTAACCCTCATCGGCCAGCACGTATCCAACGCTACCTATCAGCAGGCCGCAGCCTTGTTCGACGAGCATTACCTGGCGCAGGCCATCATGGCCATCGTCACCATTAATGCCTGGAATCGTATTGCCATTAGCACGCAGCTGCCCATCGAAGCCTAACCCACAGAGGGGGCGGTGTCCACTGTAGTTTCTTGGCAAGCGTAGACAGCAAACTTCAAAGCGGTACGGGCCACACCCGCTAGTTCGCAAGCACACAAACACCCTGACTCCTGCACGAATTCGGCTCAGGAACCAGGGCGTGAGCAACAGGTGCAAGAGCGCACGGCCGAGCTGCAACACTCCTTCAACCACCTCAAAACCACTCAGGCGCAGCTCATTCAGGCCGAGCCGAAAAGATGGCTTCGCTCGGGGAACTCACGGCCGGCATCGCGCACGAGATTCAAAACCCGCTGAACTTCGTCAACAACTTCGCTGAACTGAGTACCGAACTGGTGCAAGAGCTGGCGGATGAACACGACAAGTCCGCCCGCGATACGGCCCTCGAAACGGAACTACTCGGTGACCTCAAGCAGAACCTTCAGAAAATCAACCACCACGGGCAGCGGGCTTCTTCCATTGTGAAAGGCATGTTGGAACACTCGCGCAGCAGCGCGGGCGTACGGGAGCCAACGGACCTAAACGCCTTGGCCGATGAATATCTGCGCTTAGCCTACCACGGCCTGCGGGCCAAGGACAAGAGCTTCAACGCCAAGCTCATCACGGACTTCGACCCCGCGCTAGGCACCGTACCGGTAGTACCGCAGGAGCTCGGCCGGGTACTGCTGAATCTGTTGACTAACGCTTTTTATGCCCTCCGCCAACGCCAGCAAGCCGGCGCACCAGCCTACGAACCGACTGTAACCATAGCCACGAAACGCTTGGAAAACGGAATGGAAATTCGTGTGCGCGACAACGGCACGGGCATTCCTGAAAGCGCGAAAGCTAAAATATTCCAGCCCTTCTTCACCACCAAACCAGCCGGCGAAGGCACCGGCCTAGGCCTGTCCTTGAGCTACGATATCGTCACGCAGGGCCACGGCGGCACGCTCACGGTGGATACGCGGGAAGGAGAAGGCACGGAAATCACGATAACCTTGCCGGCCTAACAGTAACCCGCCTACCTCCGCGCATTGTGCGGGAACAGTCTAAACACGTCCGGCCGGCTTCTTCCTTACAACAGGAAAAGCCGGCCGGACGTGTTTTTCAGCAGAAGCTACTAGTCGGCGTTGCCGGTGGCGCCGTCGTCGGTGAAGTCGCCAGCGTTGTTGGGGTTGTGCTCGGTGGCGCTGGCTACTTCGTTGGTCAGGGCTACGTCGACGGGGGCGGTGGTAGCACTGCCCGCAACACCGCTAGCACCGTTGCTGGCTTTGCCGGCAGTGGAAGCTCCTTTTTTGGAAGCGCCGAGAGTTCCGCCGCCTTTGGTCAGGTAGTAAACTCCAGCGGCAGCTACGGCGGCTACGGCAGCCCCCACGAGGGTCGGTTTATTGAGCTTGTTGAGGCCCTTGAGATTCTTGAGGCCGCCCAGGTTCAGGTTCTTAAGGCCCTTTTTCTCGTTGGTCTTCTTCTTGTTTTTACTGATTTTGTTCTTGCTCATCGCGCGTACAGCTAAGGCTTAATTGGAAAATTAGGACGCACCTTGACTGGTGGACCTTTTACTGGTAGAGCGGCGCTTTATCCGCTGCTCCATAGCCTACGTTATACGGCGCTCAGGGTAGATGTTTATACTGATTTCATCTACGGCGATACATTTTAGGCAGTTGAACCACGAATTCGTCCTCGCCCTCAGAAGCCTGGCACTCCACCGCCCACCGCAAGGTCGACATAACATAGCCCGCCGCTTGGGAGTAAGAAAAGCCGCTTCTCAACAACAGCTTTTCAGCAAATTCTCGCGTGTTTATGTGGGCTCGATGTATCCTTTTCTGGAGTGTATGGACGCTGCTAATCAGCTCCGTGGCGGCCCAAACGGTGGTGGGTCCGCGCGGGGAACGGTTTGCGCGGCGCGTGATAGTCAGTAAGCTCAGCGACCCGTGGGAGCTGACCTACGGCCCCGATAATTTCCTGTGGCTAACTGAATCCCACGGCTACCGCGTTAGTCGCTTAGACCCCGCCACCGGGACTCGCACCGTCTTGCTGGACCTGAGCCACGCCCGCAATTTCCCGCGCTACGACAAAATTCCCGACGCCCAGGACGGCGGCAAACCCTGGCCCCAGGGCGGCTTGATGGGCCTGGCGCTGCACCCGCAACTGCTCCAGGGCAAGCCCTACGTCTATCTGACCTACATCTACGACTACAAAGGCGCGCAGAAGCTCAGCAACGGCAGCGCCCCCAACTTCGGCGGCCAGTTTTTCACCGCCCGCCTGGTGCGCTACGAATACGATGCTGCCGCTCAAACCTTGGTCCGCCCGCTCGTGCTCTGCGACACCATCCCGGCCAGCAACGACCACAACGCCGGCCGCCTATTGATAGCGCCCGTAGCGGGGCGCGACTACCTGTTCTACTCCGTGGGCGACCTAGGCGCCGGTCAGTTTGAGAACGGCGGGCGGCCCAACCACGCCCAGCGCTCCGACTCCTACGAAGGCAAAATCCTCCGCTTCAACCTCGAACCCGACGCGGACGCCAAAGCTAGCAACCAATGGATTCCCAACGACAACCCCTTCGGCAGCCAGAAGCGGCAGAACGCAGTGTGGAGCCTGGGCCACCGCAATGCCCAAGGGCTGGCCTACGCCGTAGTAGGTGGCCGCGGCCGGCTGTACGCGTCGGAGCACGGGCCATTTTCCGACGATGAGTTGAACCTGGTGGAGCGGGGCGGCAACTATGGCCACCCGCTGGTGCTGGGCTTCGCCGATGGCAACTACGATGGCCTGGCTGCCGCCGCTTCTGAGCACGCCAACTTGCCCGGTCCCTGGCACACCACCTACCCCACCATCGTCAGCGAGCGGGCCAACGCTGCCGCCCTGGGCCCTAGCTACCACGACCCACTGGCTACGCTTTACCCCCTGAGTCACCAGTTTCTAAGCGACGTGCTTACGCGCACCCGCAACCACGACCCCAATCAACCCAGCTGGCAATCGGAAGCTCCTAGCAGCCTAGCGGTGTACACGGCTCCCGCCATTCCGGGTTGGCAAAACTCGCTGCTGATTCCGACGCTCAAAACCGGCCAGCTCGTGCGCCTCCAACTCACTCCCGACGGCGGCGCCGTAGCCAGCGATACGCTCATGTACTTCAAAGCCCCCGTGCGTTACCGCGACCTGGCTATTTCCCCCGACGGCACCCGGCTCTACCTCGCCACCGACAGCACGAGCATCACCTCCGGCCCTTCCGCGGAAGACCCCAAAGGCACTGCCTGCAAAGGCTGCGTCATAGAGTTTAGCTACCTGGGCGGCGGTTCAGCCGCCGCTCCTGAAGCAGCCCCAAAGTCTTTTAGCCCCGACGACGAAGCCGCGCGGGACGCAACTGTCTTGGTGCAGAAACTACAACCGCAAGATCGTAGCGCGAAACGGGCCGCATTACCAGCAGCGCAACGGCCCCTATTCGATCTGCTGCTCAAAACCACGCTAACTGTTAAGGAAAAAGACCAGCTACGCCAAAACGCGCCGGCGCTGCTTGAAGCGCTACGGCATCAGTGAATTTTACGCTACCCATCCACCATGCTCACTCGCCTCATTCCTTCTTCTCAGCAGCCGCTGCCCGCTATTGGGGTGGGTACCTGGCAAACGTTCGATGTCCGCGGGTCGGCAGCGCATCCGCCGTTGCGCCAAACGCTCGAAATGCTGCACGCGGCCGGTGGCTCCGTCATCGACTCCTCGCCCATGTATGGGCGGGCGGAAGAAGTGGTAGGCGAGCTAACGGCGAATCTGGTGGCGCAGGACTCATTTTTCTACGCCACCAAAGTCTGGACGCAGGGGCGGGAAGCGGGTGTCCGGCAGCTGGAAGAATCCTTGCGTAAGCTGCGCCGCCCGGCGCTGGATTTGCTCCAGATTCATAACCTCGTGGACTGGCAAACGCATCTGCCCACGCTGCGCGACTGGCAGGCCGCCGGCCGTATTCGCTACCTCGGCATCACGCACTATACTGATGCCATGCACGGCGAGCTAGAGCGCGTGCTACGGCTGGAACGGTTTGATTTCGTGCAGTTCAACTATTCCATTCTCGACCGCCACGCCGAGCAACGCCTGCTCCCCGCGGCCGCCGACCTTGGCGTGGCCACGCTCATCAACCGGCCTTTCACGGAAGGCGGGCTGCTGGCGCGCGTGCGCACCAAACCGCTACCGGCATGGGCCGCGGAGCTGGGCATCACGAGTTGGCCGCAATTCCTGCTCAAGTTCATCCTCTCCCACCCTGCCGTCACGTGCGTCATTCCCGGCACCAGCAACCCGCAGCACCTCACCGATAACCTGCAAGCCGGTACCGGTGAATTGCCCGACCAGGCCACGCGCGAGAAGATGGCGGCCTTCGTACGGGAGCTGTAGCACGGGGCGCATGGCAGCATGGTAAGCTGTCGGGGCCCGGGCAGCCGCTCATCCGTAACCATCAGCCGCTGATTGAGGTACCTCTGGTTGCAACCAACCCGCTCCTGCTATGAAAACCTTCGACTCCCTTTCCTCTGCCTCCCGCCGGGAGTTTATGCGCACGTTGTCATTGGGGCTAGGCGCTACGCTCGTGGGCACTTCGGCGCTGAGTGGGCCGCTGGCTTGGTTGGCCGAAACCGGCTACGGACCAGCCAGCCTGGAGGCCCTGCAAACGGGCAAGCAGCTGGGCGTGGCATTGGTGGGCCTGGGCAAGTACAGTACCGGGCAGTTGGCGCCGGCCTTGCAGCAAACCAAGCTCTGCAAGCTCGCCGGCATCGTGACGGGTACGCCCGCTAAAGCGGCCAAGTGGAAGCAGCAGTACAACATCCCCAACAAGAATATCTACGACTATAAAACCTTCGACCGCATAGTCGACAACCCCGATATCGACATCGTGTACGTAGTGCTGCCGGTGGGCTTGCACGCCGCCTACGTGGAGCGGGCCGCGCGGGCGGGCAAGCACGTTATTTGTGAGAAGCCGATGGCCGTTTCCGCTGCCGACTGCCGCCGCATGATAGCGGCTATGGCGAAGGCCGGCAAGAAATTCAGCATTGGCTACCGCCTGCACTTCGAGCCCCACCACCAGGAAATGATGCGCCTGGGCCAGCAGCAGGTGTTTGGGCCGATTAAAAATCTGATGGCTGACAACGGTTTCCGCTTCAACAACGACACGCCCTGGCGCGTGGACAAGGAGCTAGCCGGCGGCGGGCCGCTCATGGATATGGGCATTTACTGCGTGCAAGGCGTGCTCTACACCAAAGGCGAATTGCCGGTTTCCGTCACGGCCAAGTTCGCGCCCAAAACTGACCCCGTGCTATTCAAGGAAGTGGAGGCGGGCGTGAGTTGGCAGATGCAATTTGCCGATGGCGCCGTGGCCGACTGCCGCACCAGCTACGCCGAAAACCTCGACAGCCGCCTGCGTGCCGAAACCGCCAAGAGCTGGATGGAGCTACAGCCCGCTTTCGGCTACGGCGGACTCCAAGGCCGCACCAGCCAGGGTGCCATGAACATCCAGAACGTACCCCAGCAAACCCGCCAAATGGACGACTTCGCCGACTGCGTGCTCAACAACAAACCCACCTGCGTGCCCGGCGAAATGGGCCTGCGCGACATCCAAATCCTACAAGCCATCTACCGCGCCGCCGAAACCGGCCAGAAGGTCTCCACCAAAGACGTAATAGCGGTAATCGACAGAGTGAACAGCAAGTAGCTATAGTTTATCATGCTGATGTTATCATGCTGATGCAAGTAAGCATCTGGCGCAAAACCGTTGTTTAGGCCGTCATGCGGAGGCAGCTGTTTCGAGCTATTGCCGGGGCGGAACCGGGTACTTTTCGAACATCTCCGTGATGGCCTCGCTGATGCGGGCGGCGAGTTTGGCCGGGTCCTTGGTGAGCGTGCTGGCGGCTACGCCCTGCCAGATTTGCTCGTTGCGGGCCGCATCCACGATATCGACGGTGGCGGTGCCTTCTTCGTAGGTGCCCACTACCACTTCCTGGCTCTGCCAGTGGTAGCGCCGCTGCCCAATGTAACGCGGCGCGTCCCGAATGGTCGTTTCCCGAGTTTGCACCTTGTCTTGCGTCACGACGCCGATGTTCACCCATACGTCGGGCTTCTCGGCCTGCTGGTAGCCCCGGCGCTCTAGTTCCCGCGCTACGGCCCGTTTCAGTTCCTCAACGCCGGTGCCGGGCCCCTGAAACATGGCCTCGTTGCGCGCCGACACGTCGAGGAAATTATAGGTCTTGTAGGCGCTGAAATCAACGCCCGGAGTTTGAGTGGTCGATTCCACTCGAACGGGCGTACAGGCGACGAAAAAGCTCAGCAGAAGCAGCAAAAAGAACGTTTTCATAGGCGAATTAGCGGTAAGGTCCATCAGGTCTAGAGCAGCCTAGCTATACGCGCCGCGCTCCGGCAGGGCTGTGGTTCAGATTGAAAGGGGCCAGGCAACCTGCCGCATCTTCGCTCAACGCCCACCATCTTTGCCGCCGCTACTATTTCCGTTTCTCGCGTTATGTACCTCACCTGGACCGCCAAACCCTTCGACGCTCTTACGCTCGCCGAGCTGTACGCCTTATTGCAACTCCGTTCCGAGGTATTCGTGGTAGAACAGGCCTGTGCCTTTCAGGACATGGACGGCCTCGACCAAGCCGCTCACCACCTGCTAGGCCACACCGAAACCGGCGAGTTGGCCGCCTATACCCGCCTCTTCGACGCCGGCATCGTGTATCCCGAGGCCAGCATTGGGCGGGTGGTAGTGAGTCCGCAATTTCGGCGCTACGGGCTGGGGCGGGAGCTGATCCGGCAGTCTATTGCGCAGTGCGAGGCGCTGTTCGGCGCGCAACCCATCCAGATTGGCGCTCAGCTCTATCTGAAAGACTTCTATGAGAGTTTTGGCTTTCGGCAGCAAGGCGAAGGGTACCTGGAAGACGACATTCCGCACATCCACATGGTGCGGCCGTAAGCCCACAAAAAAGGCCCGGCAGACGCCGCCAAGAATCAATTTACCCACTCATTATCTCCACTCACCCGGTAGAGAGCCTAGCCCAATATGCCGTTAATGAGCCCCAGAGGGGCGATATATCGTTAGGCAGATGGCGCAGGAATGACCTAGCCCCCGCGGGGCGACACACGAGGCCGCAAGTTTCCTGGGGCTCGCCAATCGAAATAATACGCTCACAGCTTTCTCAAAAGCAGCTTTCTATCTCGACGCTTTATCTCCCTCCCAAGCAGATAACTCTTCGCGGTGCTCTTGATAAATGCGGTCCATTAGGTAGCTGTCGGGTTCGGTGACTAAGTATATACCGGTGCCTCGTTCCCTGGCAAACGGGTTGGCCACTTCTCCTACTTTCCGCAACGCTCGGCAGTGTGGTGCCACGCCTTCGGGTTCATTGTCTTCCACCAGCAGCAAGTAGCGCCAGGATTGCGCGGGCCGCGGCGGAAACCAGAACAGGTAGGAGCCGTTGAAGCTGTGCGCCGGCGGCAGTGAGCGGTGGCGGTTGAAATAGTTGATGGCGCCGGCTTGGCCGTAATTATCGCACTTGATGAGCGTGTTGGCGCGGACCAGCGCGGGCAAGCCTTGGTAGGTGTGCCACACTTGGTCGGCTAGCTCCTGCCAGCCTAACATGTCGGCGTAGTCCTGGGGCAGCACGTGGTCAATGCCATCCTCCCAGCGCAGCAGGCCGAGGCCCTTGTACTTCTCGCCCACGACGCGCATGTGGGCCGGCGGGTAGAGCGTGAATATGAAAGGCACTAGCGGCAGCATCACCAGCACGGGCAGCGCCAGCAGCATGGGCCGTGCCACCCGCGCCCACCGAAACCGCGCCAGCCCGCGTTCCAACCATACTGCCCCGAAACTGAATAACACCGGATAGTAGCCCAGCGCGTAATAGCTTTTGCCGTGCAGCCCAGTCAGAATGAGCATGCCGGCCAAGTAGAGCCAGCCCACGGCCCGGTACGGCCGAAACGGGCGGTAGAAGAGTAGCGCCAATAGCCCCGACGTCCACACCCACAACACCGGAAAGCACATCAGCAGCTGATCTTTCCAGAAATCCGCCACCCCCACGTGCACCAGCTGCGAATCTTTGAGCAAGGCCATGTGGTGCAGAAACGGAATGCCGTGCGCCAGTTGCCACAGCAGGTTCGGGAGCCAGAGCAGCAACGCCAGCCCGGCCGCGCCCCATAAGTGGCGGCTGACCAGCAAGCGCCGTTGGGGCGTGAGCAGCAGCCCAGCCAGTAGCGCCGCCGCGTAGAAAAATGTAGTGTACTTGTTGAGCAAGCTCAGGCCCATCAGGGCACCCAGGCCGTAGAGGTAGCGCGCCTGGTTCGTCTGGATATAGCGTACCAGCGCGTAGCTGCCCGCCGTAAAAGCCAGCACCTCGAAGGAGTTGGGCTGAAACAGAAAATTGAGCCGCGCATACCCCGCCACCATGTACCCGAGGCTGGCCAGCGCCACCGCCCAGCTTCGGCCGCCGAGCTTGCGTATCAGCTGCCCCACCACCCACACCGTGAGGCTACCCCAGAGGATAGGCCAGAATTTCACCCAGAACCAGTCGCCACCCAGCGCCAGCGTGAGCCAGCTTTGCAGGGCCGTGAGCGGCGGGACTTCCAAGTAGCCCCAGGCCAAGTGCTGACCGTAATTGAGGTAGAGGTATTCGTCGCGGTGCAGCTCGTAGGCGCGGCTGGCCAACACGTAGCTGCTGATGAATTTGAGCAGCGCGAACCACAGCGGCAGGAAACGGGAAGGCTTCATGCCTCAATATAGTAGCTGCCGGATGTGCCGGCCTAGCTGTCCAACCAAAATTGACTTCTGAGTGGCAAGATCATAGGTGTGAGGTATAAGAGCAGGCCTTACGCACAGCGGCTTATTGGAAGCCCCGGAGGGGCGCCGGATCGGTAGCATAGTCAAATCAGAAAAAAAGTCAAGCCCCGGAGGGGCGACACATGCACAATCGGGTGTCGCCCCGATGGGGCTTGGGTCTTCACCACCAACGTTTTACTACCAATCTGCCGCCCCTACGGGGCTAAAGCAAACATGCATATAAGGCCTTAAGAAGTACTGCATTCGTAGCATGGAAACAAGCTGCTTGTGCTTCCGAGTGGCGCGAAGAGTCTGAATGTCAAACGAAAAGACCTCTTCGCAGTACACACTCTGGCGCTACAAAACTGCTACAAATGCTCCGGCAGCCGGATTTTGCGCAGATACTCGTGCAGGCCACCGGAGTGCTGGAAGAGGTGGATAAAGAGAATATGGTCTTCATCGTGCACGCGCCATTCCTCGGCGTAAAAGTCGCCGAGCGCGTAGAGCCGGAGCGCGAAACTGTCTTCACGCCGCTCGGCCAGGAAATGGCCTTCGCGCCGCAGACAGTCGGCCTGCTGGCCCATGGGAAGCTTTTTGAAGACAATTAAATTCATGCGCACTTTAGGGTATGCAAAGCGCTGCAACGAAGCATCGCCATTTCTGGATTCCAGCAGGCTTATAATGGGGCTAGAAAAAGTCTGATTTCTATCGACAGCAAAAGAACATCTGCTGAAAGCAGGCCCTTCCTCAATTCAGGAAGAAAACCCAATCAACTCGTCGAAAAAGCGGCTAAGCAGGGCCGGAAAGTAAGATGAATGTCATGACCTTCTCTGCTTCGGCTCCCACATTCCACTAGTTTCTCAGGTAATATTTCAACGCTTAGAAAGTCTGATAACGCCCGTTTTTGGCCGCTGGACAACGCCGTAATTTACTCAGTTTTATGGAGCCTACGCAACCCAGTAGCTTCTCCTATGCCGACCTCTAATTTCTTCGCCCGCATCGAACAAACCCTCCGCGCCCGTCCCGAACAGGTGTGCTTGGTGTGGCCGGGCGCGGAGGGGCAGTCGGCCGTGGCGCACACGGGCGCAACAGTGCTGGAGCACGTGCGCCAGATCCAGCTGCGGCTGCGGGCCCAGGGCCTGCTGATGGGACATTCGGTGTGGTTGTTACTGCCGGTAGGGCCGCCGTTGGTGGCGGCGCTGCTGGCCGTTATGGCGCTCGGCGCCGTGCCCATGCTCCCTCCAGCCGGTATTTCGGGGCTGGAGTTGCTGCGCCTGATGCGGGGCAGCGGCGGGCGCGTGCTGGCCCCCGACCAGCCGTGGCTGCGGCGCTGCCTGGCGCAACTGGCCGGGCTGCAATTATTATCCCTGACTAAAGGCGATGCCCCCGCAACGGAGCCGCTGGTGGTGCAGCCCGTGACGTCGGAGCTGCCGGCCCTGGTATCGCACAGTTCCGGCTCTACGGGGCGGCCCAAAGCCATTCGGCGAGACCATGCCGTGTTGCGGGCGCAGCACGAGGCCTTACGCGCCGCTTTCCCGCCCTGGCCCGGCCAGCGCGATTTCCCGCTGTTTCCCAACATCATTCTGCACAATCTGGCTGTGGGCGCCATTAGCATCTTGCCCGCCGTACCAGCCGGCCGCTTGGCCCAACTCGATATGGCACGCATCGTGGCGCAGCTGCAAGCCGACAGAGTGGAAACGCTGACTGGCAACGTGTTTTATTTTCAGCGGCTGCTTGATCATCTTCGCTGGCAGCCCGCCAGTTTTCCGGCCGTGTGGGCCGTGGGCGTGGGCGGCTCACCGGTACCCGAAAAGCTGTTGCACGCCCTGCGCGCCAGCTTTCCGCGGGCGGCCGTGTTTGTTGTTTACGGTTCTTCGGAAGCCGAGCCCATCGCCATCCGGGAAGTCACCGCCGCGCCCCTCGATGCTCGTCTGGGGTACGTAGTAGGCCACCTGCGGCCGGAGCTGGAATGCCGCTTGGGTGGGCAACTCACGCCGCTGCAATTGCCAAACGGCTCCACCGAAGCGGGCGAAATCCTGGTTCGGGGTGCTCATGTAGCCGCTGCGCCCGGCGAATGGCTCGCCACCGGCGACATCGGCTACTTCGACGCGCAAGGCAGCCTGGTGCTGACGGCGCGGCGCGGCAACGACACCGCCCACAACGGCGTGCAGCACTACCAATTAGAGCATCTGTTGCACCAGCTGCCCGGCGTGGCGCGGGCGGCGGCCAAGTCTACGGCCAAAGGTTTTATGGTGTACGTGCAAGGGGCCGTACAACCTAGCACCGTGTGGCGGGCTCTTCAAGATGCCTTCCCGCGGCTGCCCATCCTGGGCGTGCACCACCGGCACGAGTTGCCCGTCGATGCCCGCCACCTTTCCAAGATTCTCTACCACCGCCTCTCCTGATTCCTACTCCACTCCTATGCAATCCGAATTCAACAACGTCGCCCTGGACCGCATTCGCTATGCTCTGGTGTGGGAATCGGCCGGTACGCTGGCTGCCGCGCTAGACGTGCAGCCCACCGATGAGGTGCTGGTGATTAGCTCGGCGGGCTGCAACGTGCTCAACACCTTGCTGCTCGGGCCGCGCCACGTTACGGCCATCGACCTGAACCCGGTGCAGAACCAGCTGCTGCGCTTCAAGTGTCACCTCATTGAGCACCACGCCCCCGCGGTGCTGCGCGCCCTGCTAGGTCTCGACGGGCCGGGAGCCGTGCAGGCCACGTGGCAGGACCTAGAGCCCAGCTTGCCCGCTGATTTACGCGCCTACTGGGCATCATTTTTTGAAAATCACCCCGCTGGCCTGCTCACCGCCGGCCGGCTGGAAAGCTACGTTACCGGGTTTCTACCCACGCTGCCCGCAACGCTGCAACATCATCTGCGCCAATTGCTGCACCAGCCATCCTTAGCCGAGCAGTACCGCTACTTCCTGGCGCACCTGCACGGCACGGCGTTTCAGCAGCAGTTCTTGACGTATTTCAACGACGCCAACCTGAGCTGCGGCCGCGCCCCCGAACTGTTTCGGTACGCGGCGCAGGATGGGGCCGAAGCTTTTTACGCCCGTCTATGCCACCAGCTGGCTACGGAGCTGGTACGTGACAATTTCTTCTTCCGCTTCTTCTTTTACGGGCCCGAGAATCTGCCCGAATCCGTGCTGCCGCCCTGCTACCAGCGACAGAATTTCTGGCAGCTGCGCGCCCGCCTGGGCCGTCTTACGCTAACAACGGGTGAGGCTACGGAATACCTGCTGAGCGAGGCTGGCCGGCACATCACCAAAGCCAGTCTGTCCAACATTTTCGAGTACGTGAGTACGCTGGAATTTGAGCGGGTGAGTGAGGCGCTATTCGCCAACGGCCGGCCGCTGCGGGTGGTATTTTGGAATCTGCTGCAAACTCAGGCAATCAATAGCACCAGCGCCGTTCCGCTGGCCGCCACCCGCTCGGAGCAGGTTTTCGAGCGGCCGGGCGGCTGCTTCTACTTCCATAGCGCGCGGGTGCTGGACGTCGAGTTGAAAGCCGACGAATACTATCGGCATCCGCACATGCTCCCGATGGTCGCGCATCTGTGATACCAGAAGCTAGCCGTAGCGCAAGGCTCTGGCGGCGCTTTGGTCAGGGTACGGCAGCAACGATGCGCGAAGCTGCCGCTTCGCGCTACTTCTTCACTCTACTTTTTCATCCCCATGCTGCTCGCCGACTATTGCCATCCTGATTTTTTGGAGCAGATGATGCGCCGCCACGCGCCACAGCAAGACATTCGGGTGCTGGAGGTACGGCCATTGCCGGTGGATACTTCGGCTAGCATTCTGGCAGTGCTTACGGCCGGCCAAAGCCAATGCCCGGTAGGGCACGCGGGGCTGGAAGTGACGTTTACGGAAGCAGATAGTCCGCCCCAGACGCGGCGCATGGTGCTGAAGGTGAAGCCCCCTGGCGCGGAGGTATCGGCTATGCTGAACGGGCTGGCGCAAGCCTGCGGCGGCGAGCTAGCGGCGCTTTATCCCACCTACGCCACCCGCACCGGCTTCCACGACACGCACCACCGGGAGCTGGAACTCTACCAGCAGCAACACGCCCTAATGCCCCGTATCTGGGGCCTGCACCGCCACAACGAGCGGGCCGAGTACGCCATTCTGATGGAGTATTTGGAAGAAGTGGAGCTGCTGAACTCCGTGCTCCAGCCCCAGCAGTGGACTGATGCCCACTTACGCGCCGCCCTCGACCAGCTAGCAGCCTGGCACGCCCTCCACCTACAACCCGCTGGCGCCACAGTACCCGCCCACTGGCCCAATTATCCATCGCAAGAATATATGCAGACGATGGCGCCGCTGTGGCAAACGCTACTGCACCATGCGGCTCAGCAATTTCCGGCACTGTACAGTCCGGCCCGCGTGGCGCTGTTGGAAGAAGCCATAATGCACATTCCAGCGTACTGGGCCGAGTTGGCCGCGCAGCCGCACACGCTGGTCCACAACGACCTGAACCCGCGCAACACCTGCTTCCGCCGCCTTCCCAACGGTGAATTGCAATTTCGCGCCTACGATTGGGAGCTGGCTACCTACCACGTGCCAGCCTACGATGTAATAGAGCTGCTGGCCTTCGTCCTGGATGCGGACCGTTACGACCAACGCCTCCTCTACCTCGACTACTACCGCCAGTGCCTGCACGCCCGCACCGGCCTCTTCCCCGATGCCGCGCATTTCCGCCGCGTAGCGGGCCTGGCTGCCCTGGATTTTGGCCTGCATCGCCTAGGTATGTACATGATGGCCCACGCCGTGAGCCCCTACCCCTATCTGCCCCGCGTAGTCCACAGCTATTTCGACACTCTAACGCAGTTGCAGCCAGCTCAAACGTGGCGCGGACTTCAGTCCGCAGCCCCAACCCAAAGCCAGCCCACCGCTCACATGGTGTAGTGAGGCCAGCAGCTACTCAACAAAAAGCCCCTTAGCTGCACGAACCGGAGTTCGGCGTAGCTAAGGGGCTTTTCGTTGAGTAGTTGATTGAAAGTAAATGGAGGCAGCTTGTTTGATGAAAGATGTATGCGTAGCCTCTCACCTAAGTTCTAAATCCTTGGTTGCCGCCAGGAAGTGGGAGCTGCGGACTGAAGCCCGCGCTACAGGTCTTGGCCGCACAAGGCGTAATGGGCGGTTTCGGTGGGCAGGCCGTCGCTGAAACGCAGGGAGTAGTTGCCGCTCCGCATCAGGCAGAACAGCACTTCTTCGTAATGCTCCCGGAAGTGCATCATGCCGTAAGCGCCGAGGTAAGACATGAGCCCACGCTGCCGAAAATCGGGGTGGACGCCGACGGTCTTGGCTAGTAGCACCCGGTGCGGCAGCAGCGGGTAGTCGCGCTCAAACACGGGCGGCTGCTGGGCGGGCAGGTTCAGCGGCTGGTAGTTGGGATGGCAGAGACTTAGCGCCGCCAGCCGCCCCGTGGCCCGGTCCCGAAACAGCACCGACGTGTGCGGGCACAGCCGTTGCGCGTACTCGCGGTTGTAGAGTCGCTGGAACTGCTCCACCGGCACGGCCCGGTAGCCGGGGTTGGCGCTGAAAATGGCGTTTACCAGCTCGAAAATCTCCGCTTCATTCGCTTCCCAGGCCGCTGGCGTCAGCGGAATAAAATCGTAGGGAATGCTCTCCAGCTCCGCCAGCAACTGCCGCTTATCGGTGTACACGTCGGGTACTACCTCGGCCCGAATGAGGCGGCTTTCGAAGGTGAGAATGGGCGCGAATTCCAGCCGGGCCAGCAGCGCCGGATAGTACGACGGATTCACCGGCTCCCGGTCGAACTGTCCCCACACCGGCGTTTTTCCCAGTCGTACCCGGTAAGACTGAAACGTGTTGAAATTGACCGGACCATGCAGCCGGCGGTAGCCCCGGCGGCGGGCTTCCTCCCGGAGTTCCGCGAAGGCTGCTTCGTTGAGGTCCCCATCGTTGAGGGTTTCCCAGAAGCCAAAATAAGCCGTTTCGGGCTGGTCGTGGGGGAAAATGCCGACTAGCCGCAGGGTGGCGTATTCGTCGGTGTAGAGGGTGAGGTCGTTGCGGGTGGACTCCTGCGCAAACAACTCTTCCAGCAGGGCGGCATCCTCTTCGGGCCGATGGCGCTGGCCGGCGTACACCTGCTCGGGCACGGCGTGAAACCAAGCCGGCAGCTTCCCGGTGTACGGGTGGCGGCTAATCATGGTGGTCAGGGTCATGGGTGTCATTGTTTTCATACGCAAGAAGGTTGATGAGGCCCGTGGCACCGTCCATGTTGATGCGGGAGCCGCTTTGCAGACGCTGGGTGAGGCCGGGCACGTTGATGATAGTAGGAATGCCCAGCTCTCGTAGTACGATGACGGAGTGGGAAAGTGAGGAGCCTCGCTCAATAATGATGCCCCGACAAGCGGGAAAGAGCGTAGCCCAGCCAGGATCGGTGCGCAAGGCGCATACTATTTTGCCGGCCACGTTTAAGTTGTCGTCGGGGCTCGTTACTACCAGCACCTCGCCGCGCACCTGGCCGGGGTAGCAGCCAGTGCCTCGGAGCGGCTGCGTTGGGTCGGGCACGTCGAGAGTTTCGGCGAGGAAAGGCGGCGCGGGCACCGTTACGCGGCCGGGCACCGTCTGCTGGGCATAGGCGGCAAACTCCTGCTGCCGCTCGCGCACCAGCTTTTGCCAATTGGTAGCATCCGTCGAAGTCAGGGCGCTGGCTATTTCAGTTTCGGTCAGATAAAACACCTCCCGCGCCGCCGTCAGCTGGCCGGCGGCCGTTAGCCGGGCGCCCAGCGTCTCATACAGCGCCCGATACATGCCAAAGAGCCGCGTACGCTCCAGCCGCAACGACTCGCGGTGGCGGATGGCCTGTTGCAGCTGCCGCAGGCTCCGCGCCAGCCGCTTCCGCTGCCACCGAGTTTGTCCGTGCAGCAGCTCAGCCAGCTCTTGCTGGGCCTGGTGCTGGTGCGGCACGGCCGCCGTGGAGAGCGAAGGCAGCTTGTCGGCGGCGAGATAGTTCCGCAGGTAGGTGTAGAACAGCGCCGGACGAGTGCGCATGGTCTGCGTTTCGAGCTTCAATTCCCCTACCGTCCGGTCGCCATAGGCTTCGATAAACTCCTCCACTTGCTGGGCAAACGTTGGGGCTAGAGCCCGGGCCTGTTCGGTTATATCAGCCGGCAAAGCCAGAATAAGCTCCCGCAGCCCCGGTTGTGCGGAAACCTGCGCGGCCAGGGCCAGCATGCGGCGCGTGGGCTGGGTGCTGGCCAGGTCCTGGTCGGTGGCGAGGTAGCGGCGCAGCAGCGCCTCGGGCTCGGCGGCCCCGGCCTGGCGCAAGCGGCGCACGGCGCGGCCGTTGGTCATCATCACGTAGAAATCGTTGATGATGGGCGTGGTCCAGCGACCTAGCAGTTCGGCATCGAGGCGGCCTTTTTCAGCCAGTAGCTCCGCCGCGCTGAGCTGCTGGAGCGGCAAGGCGTAAAAGTGCCGGTAATGCTGGGTGAAGCGGCGGTGAAAGGCGGCCACGTCCCGGTCGAGGCGGGCGAAGGCAGCCAGCAGGCGGGCCAGGTTCAGGGCCAGGCGCGGCAGCAGACGCAGCTTCTCCAGCCAGGTTTTCTGCTGGCTTTGCACGAAATCGACGGGCTCTTCCAGGCCCATCATGCGCTCCATGTCGGCTTTGTTCTGTCGAAAAGATGGCAGCAGTTGCAGGCCCCGGTACCAGTTGTTGATGTTGTAATAGATGCGCCCCTGCACCAGCCCCAGCAGCTGCGTCACGGTAGTTTCGTGGGCCGCGATGGTGCGGGCGGGCAGCCCCAGAGCGCGCATGGTTTGGCGGTACACGGTGGCGTAGGCGCGTTGCGCAAAGCTGAACGTAAGGGGCGTCGTGACGCCGCAGTAGCTCTCCTGAATGTTAGCGTTGTCGTAGACTACTACCTCTGGAATGGCCTGCGTGATGGGCCGCGCCTGCACCACCCACAATTGCCCCTTATCGAAGACGAACTCCACATCTTGCGGCCCGCCCAGCGCTTGTTCCAGCCGGCCGCCCACGGCGTGCAGCTCGGCCAACTGCGCCGCCGAAAGGCACGGCTGAGTGTCGTCAGGGGCTATATCCGCCCACGCCAGCCCGCCCGCCGACGTGGCTTCCAACGCCTGCTTCTGCGCCGCTAGCTGCTGAACCCGCAGCGTGCTGGTGGCTTTGGTGAGGTAGAATTCATCGGGAGCCACGGCGCCGCTTACCAGAGCTTCTCCGAAGCCACGTACAGCGTGCACGGCCATATCCGGCGGGTAGTCGGGAAACGTGGTGAACAGTACCCCGCTCACCACTGCCTGCACCTGGCGCTGCACTAGCACGGCGGGGCGGGCGGCCAGCGGCAGGCCCAGTTGCTGGCGGTAGGCCAAAGCCCGCTCCGAATAGGCGCTGGCGGCGCAGTCTGCTACCGCCGCCAACACGGCGGCGGGCGTGGTTAGGTTCAGAAACGAATCCATGAGGCCGGCAAAGGCGGCGTGCCGCCCATCCTCGTCCGCCACCGAGGAGCGCACCACCATCGGCTGCCCCGGAAAGCCCCAGGCATGCAGCGCGCGGAATAGTGCAGCCTCATCGGCCGCAGCTAGCTTGACCGTCGACAGCCGTTGGCGGCGCGCATCAAGGCCGGGCTCGTCGGTGGATAAACCGGCCAGTACAGCATCGAAGGTTTCGGCGGGAATGACGACGAAATCTGGCACGGGCACCCCCGCCGCGCGGAGCCGGTAGAGGCCCGCGGCTTTGCCTCCGATGGTGGCTTTTGCGGATGGGTTGGATACGATGCTCATGTGCTTACCGTAGTCCTAGCTCCAACACAATGGACAAATAACTCAGCAGCAGCTCCAGCGACACTAACAATTCGGCCACCTTCAGGGGCCGGGTACGGGGCAGACGCAGGCAAACGGCGTAGGTGCCAACGGCCAATAGATACAACCCACCCAGCAGCACCAGCGGCCAAGAACGCGCGGCCAGTTCCTGCAACAGCCGGGCCTGCACCAGCACGCCAGCCAGCAGCACGACTAGCGCCGCCGCAATGGCGCCCCGCAGCCCTAGCGTGCGGGAATAAGAATCTACCCCCACCCGCTCCGCTTCGGGGGCTTTGATTTTGCGGGCTATTTCAAAGGCCAGTCCGCCGAGCAGGCTCAGCAGTCCTAAGAGAACCAGCGCTGGCCTAAAGTTTGGCCCGGCGTAGGCCGTCCAGAGCCAGAAAATGACCAGCGGCATGACAAGCAAATGCGTGAAAGCGTAGAGCACCAGCCGGGCCCGCAGCCAGTTGGGCACGAAAAACTCGTAACGCATCAGCAGGCTATAGGCCACGGCCAGGGCCCAGGCTGCTAGTACAGGAAAGCCTTGCCATGCCGACCAACCCGCTTCCAACGCCAGGCCAAGCCAAGCCAGCCGCTGCAGCTGCCCCAGCGTCACGCGCCCCGATTGCAGCACACGCTGCGGGAAATGCTCTAAGTCAGTGGCGTAGTCCTTGATTTCATCGAATACGCGCAGCCGAAAAAAGAAGGAAATAGTAGCCAGAATGCCCACCACTTCACCGGGCCCGAAAGCAGCTCCACCGGCCGGCACCGCGGCATGAGCTACAGCATACACGGTCAGGAACACAATGGCAAACAGCCCCATGTTGACGAGCGGAAACCGTTCCTGACTGTAGGCAGCTAAGGCGCGTAGCGTAGAAGAAGCCATGTGGGGAAAGGGTGAGTGGAGTTGGTCAAGCAGACACGGAACGCGGCCGAAAAACCACTTTGCAACAATACTGATGGAAGGCCTACAATGATGCTAGCTGTTCATAAAGTGGCCGAAAAGTCGAAGTCTGAAATATTGCAGAGTGTTATACTTTATAACTTTTTTGTAATCAAACCTTTACTTATAAATATAGATATGGTTTAGCCACCAAATATTTCAAGATAAAAGTCCTTTATTCACAACTTATTCTCTTAAAGCCAACCTGAAAGTCGGTTCCTTCGGGGCAGTTTACTACTCACGTGGCACAAGCTACGGGCCGCGCCGTTCGTGCTTCGCCGGAGCTTCGTTCCTTGCTGCCGCTGGGGTCCGGCTTGGGAGCTTGAGGACCGCGCCGCCTACATTGCCCCATATGTCTGGCTACATCATAGATCTCCTATACCGATTACGCCACTGGTTTCTGGCGGGCTTGCTGGTGCTATGCGGACTGCTGTGGCCGGGCGTGCGGGCGGCGCTTTCCATCGACAATAGTCTGGCGGCTTGGTTTCTGGAAGGCGACCCGGCTCTGCGCGCCTACCACGATTTTCAGCGCCGCTTCGGCAACGACGAAGTAGTGATAGTAGTGGTGCACGACGACGCGACGCTTCTAACGCCAACTTACTTCCGACGGCTGCGGTCCTTGAGCCAGGCGTTGGAGACGTTGCCGGCCGTGGCCAGCGTGCTGGGTCCGAGCAATGCTACCGTACCCCGGCGCGGCACCTTAGGCTGGGAAGCCCGGCCCGTACTGCCGCCGGGTGCCACGGCCGCGCAGGTCCGCGCGCAGCTTGCCGCGCAGCCCCTGTTGCGGGAGCAGCTGTTCAGTCCCGATTTCCGAACGGCGCGGTTCCTGGTAGTGCTCCGCCGCCATCCAAGCTTCGACGCGCAGCGCGGCCCTATTCTCGCCCAGGTACAGCAAGCCGTAGCGCGGCACATTCCCGTCGGGCACGCGCACCTAGGGGGCGTGGGTGTGGTATACGCCGGCCTTAACCAACTTTCCGAGCACGATTTCGGCCTGTTTCTGGGGCTCGGCTACGTGCTGATGTTTGCGGCCTTCGTGCTGCTGTATCGCAACGCGCTGCTGTTGCTGTACGTGCTAGGCATCGTGGGGCTGGCTACCTACCTCACGCTGGGCGTGTACGGCGCGCTGGGTCACCGCCTCAACCTGATGACTATTCTGCTGCCCATGCTGCTGATTTTGCTCGGCATCATGGACGCCATGCACGTCGTGAACGAGCGCAATTTGCTGGCGGAGCCGGGCATGTCGACACGGGATAGTGCGCTGGCGGCGCTGCGGCACACTTTTTCGCCCTGTCTGGCCACGATGCTGACCACGGCGGCGGGCTTTCTGGCGCTTACGACGAGCCCCATGACCATTCTGCGCGACTTCGGCCTGTACGCGGCGCTGGGCATTGGGCTTTGTTTCGTGCTCACGTTTGCGTTAGGCGTGCTCGTGCTGCCCCACGCGCGGCCCCGGCCCCGCGCCACCCGCGCTACCGGCCAGAGCCTGGCCCGGCTGTATACCTTTCTGTTGCGCCACAAGGACCGGTTCGCGCTGCTATCATTGGGGTTGGGACTGCTGGCGGCCGTGGGCCTGGGGCGGCTGCAAGCCGACACGTATACGCTAGGCTACTTCCCTAAGCAGCATTCCGTGGTGCTCGACCATCAGGCCATAGAAGCTACGTGGGGCCCCTACATGCCGCTGGAGCTGCTGGTAGAGCCGCGCGCCGGCCGCCCCCTCGACGACACGGCCGTGGTGCGCGCCGCCCTGGCTTTCACCGATTCGGTGCGGACGCTGCCGGGCGTGGGGCGGGTGTTTGGGTTTCAGACCGTATACGAAATGGCGCTGGAAACCCAGTTTCCGGGCCGGGGCCGCGCGGCCATGCACAGCCAGGGCAATCTGCGCCGCGTCAGTGAGCGGCTGCGTACCGACTACCCGGCGCTGTCCACCCAGTTTCTGCACGACAGCAGCCGGACGGGCCGCATCACGGTGTTGGGGCGAATGCTCTCGGCGCGGCAGCTTACGGCCAAGATGGACACGCTGCTGCGCATGGCCCGCCACACGCTGGGGCCGGTGGCGAGGGTGCGCCCGGCCGGCTACCAGCCGCTCTACGCGCGCATCACCGAGTACGTCACTACTTCCCAAACGCAAAGCCTGCTGTTGGCGGTGTTAGTGGTGTTTGGCTTGGTGTGGCTGTACGTGCGTAGTCTGCGGCTGGCTTTGCTGACGGTGGTGCCCAACCTGTTTCCGGTGCTGGTGCTGCTCGGCACCATGGGCTGGCTGCATATCTCCCTCGATACGGCCACGGCCAGTATTGCGGCGATGGTGCTGGGGCTGTGCGTCGATGATACGGTGCATTATATTCACCTCTACCGCCAGCAGCGGCAGGCCGGCCACTCTCCGGCCGCCGCGCGCCTGGGCACCATCACCCGCATCGGCCCCACCATTGTGCTCACTAGTCTCGTGCTGCTGGCCGGCTACGCCGTAATGGGCCTGGCTTCGCTCCAAACCGTGGCCTTGTTCGGCATCCTGACGGCCGTAGCACTGGCCGCGGCCCTCTATGGTGAAATCATCCTCTTCCCCTTGGTACTGGAGCGGTTCGACCGGGAATAGCGCGGCGCGCTGGCCAGCCAAGCCGGGCGCGGCCTTACCTTCGCGGCATGAAGACGATTCGCTTTCCGCATCCGCTGGTGTTGCTGGTGGGGTTTATTTTGCTGGCTTGCCTGCTGAGTTACGTGCTGCCCGCCGGCGTATTCAACCGGCACCCCGATGCCGCCACGGGGCGCGATGTGGTGGTGGCCGGCTCCTACCACCACGTGCCCGCCACGCCGGTTACTCCCTTGCAGGCCCTCGTCGATATTCCCAAGGGCCTGGTGGACGCGGCTTCGGTTATCTTCCTGGTGTTTCTGGCCGGCGGGGCCTTCACGGTGGTCGACCAGACCGGGGCGCTGCGGCGGGGCGTAGATTGGCTGCTAGAGCGGTTTCGGGGGCAGGAAGCCGTGGTGATTCCCATCATTTCGGTGCTGTTTGCGACGATGGGCGCGCTGGAAAACATGCAGGAGGAAATCGTGCCGCTCATTCCGGTGCTGCTCATTCTGATGCGGCGCATTGGCTACCCAGCCCTCACGGCGGCGGCCGTTAGTATTGGCTCGGCGGCGGTGGGCGCGGCGTTTAGTCCGCTGAATCCGTTTCAGGTGGGCATCGCGCAGAAGCTGGCGCAGTTGCCGCTGCTATCGGGGGCGGGCTTCCGGCTGGTAGTGCTGGCGCTGGCCCTCTTGCTTTGGATAGGCGGCACGGTGCGCTACGCGCTGCGCCATCGGGTGGCTCCGGAAACTGCCGAAGTAGCCGCCGAAACCAACAGCAGCGGCCGGCACGGACTGGTACTGCTGCTGTTGCTGGCCACCTTCGCCTTCTTTGCCTACGGCGTGCTCAAGCTCGGCTGGGAGTTCGAACAGATGGCGGCGTTGTTTTTCGCGCTGGGGGTGCTGGCGGGGTTGGTCGGCGGCTTGGGCCTCACGGGCACCGCCGAAGGCTTCATTGCCGGCTTCCGCGACATTGCCTTTTCGGCGCTGCTCATTGGTTTCGCGCGGGCCATCTTCGTGGTGCTGGAGCAGGGCCAGATCGTCGATACCATCGTTAATGCCTTGTCGGCACCGCTGGCGGGGCTGCCCGTGATGCTCTCGGCGCTGGGCATGATGGGCGTGCACACGGCCCTGCACCTGCCGGTGCCCAGCGTGAGCGGCCAGGCGGTGCTCACCATGCCGCTGCTGGTGCCCCTCTCCGACCTTATCGGCCTCTCCCGGCAGGTTACCGTGCTGGCCTACCAGTACGGCGCCGGCCTCTGCGAGCTAATCACGCCCACCAACGGCGCCCTCATGGCCATCGTGGCGGCCTGCGGTATCCGGTTCGATGAGTGGTGGAAATTCGTGCTGCCGCTCTACTTGCTGCTGCTGGCCCTGAGCGCAGCCGCTATTCTCATGGGTATCGCGGTAGGATTGTAAGTCATTAATTGGCAAGAAATTGGCGGTAGTCTTGAGCCGACGCAGTCGGCGCAGACTGCCAGCCACGAAAGCCAGGTCAGTCTTCAGACTGACGGAGATAAGACAACCTGTAGGCACCACCTTGTTCGGTTTCGCAAGTCTGAAGACTTGCTGGGCTGCGGGGCTGGCAGTCTGCGCTGCGCTCAAGACTGCCGCCAGTACAACAGTACAATTACGCACGCGAACTTTCCCGCTGTCTGAATTCCAGTGGCGAGTATCCCGTCCAGTTTTTGAAGGCCCTGCTGAAGGCGCTAGGCAGGGCATAGCCCAGTAAGTAGGCCACTTCGTTGACTGAATACGGCTGCTGCAAGTAGCGCAAGGCCAACTCCTTCCTGACTTCCTCCGACAGCGCCTGGAAAGAAGTGTTCTCTTCTTGGAGCCGCCGCTGCAACGCTCGGCCCGTGATAGAAAAGGCGGCGGCTACTCGCTCAACCGCCGGCTTCTCCCCATCCAGCGTTGCCAGAATCACGCGCCGCACTTTAGCGGTCCAGGATTCACTGCGGCCGAATTTAACCATCTCCGCATCGGCCAAATGCTCCATCTGTTGCCGCAGCGACTGGTCGGGCAGCAGGATGGGCGCTTGCAGCAGTTCCCGGTGGAAGGCTAGCACGTTGGTGTCGGCGGACTCTTCTACCGGGCAGCCTAGCTTTTCTTGCAGGTAGCGCCGGTCTTCTTCGCCCAGCTCGCACCGTACGTAGGCCGGAACCAGTGGCCGATGAATCAACTGCGAAAGGCCACCCGTCAGGACGCCCAACTCAAGCAGAGTAAATACCCGGCGGAGAGAAGAGCCCGTCGGTGCTTTTTCCGAGAAGCGGAAGCTTATTTCGACCACGCGGCCAGCTGGTTGGTGCTGAAAGTCCACGAAATCGTTGGTCAGCCGATTGTACTTCTCCAGCCTGCCCAAAGCCGCTCCTAGGTGTTCGCAGTTGCGAAGAATGTAGCCCAAAATACCGAGCTGCTCCACGTACAGCTGGCACCCCACTTGGAAAGGCAAGTACGGATTACCTGTTTGGTGGGCAGCATTACGCCATAGTGCCGCCATGGCCCGCGTGGAAATGGCCGGTTGCGCGGCTGCTAGGTCGGCTTCCGCTAGTCCTTCGGAAGCCAGCAACTCCCGTGGCGACAAGGCCATTTTCTGCAAGCAGGCCAGTAAGCCGTGCAACAACGGGGTGGTCAACTGCATGTCGTCGTGATTTAACAAGCTTTTGTCGCACTCTGGCAACACGTTGGGCTGGGGCTCTTTTCACCTTTGTAGCGCAGCAGCAATGATGCGGCGAATACCCCTAATTCTAAGCAAGATGGCAACAAATGTAGATTCCTCCACCCTTGTCCCCAAGGCCTTACACCGCCCCAGTACTTCCCCAATGAATGCGTCCAGACAGTTAGTGCTGGTGACGCTCGGCGTTGTTTTCTGGTTGGCCGCCGCTTTGTTTATTCGAGTGGTCGGCCCCACCGTTTTCTCGGAAAACAACCCCGGTCTGGTTGTCGTGTTCGTGTTGGCTTTCCCGTTGTCCTACGGCTTCCTTTTCATCAGTCAAAAGGTTGTCAAGCTGCAAAAGCCAGAGACTCTGGAAGCCGTTGTGCTTATGACTACCACCGCTACTTTCCTGGATGGCATTGCTCTTACTTGGTTTCGGCAGCTCTACGCACAAACTTTCGAGGTGGCGCTGTATGGTGCCGCCTGGATACTCTGGGGCGTTGGCGCCGGCTTGCTGTTAGGATACTTCATGACGAAAAGAGGTCAAGCAGGACTCCAGATGCCTGGTCGTCAGTCTGAAGACTGACCTGGCTCCGAGGCTGGCAGTCTTCGCTTGGCTGCGCCCCGCTCAAGACTGCCGCCAGCACATGCCAGCATACGTATGCGTTTACCCTTATTCCTTCATCAAGCCCAATAATGGTGTCGCCAGAGGCAAGAGCGACTCTGGAAGCTGCTGCCGCTGCCACTCCCGTATTCTGACTGCTGTTTCCTTGTTGCAAGCTGGCAACCCAGCTGCTACTGCCGCTTTTACGGCGTACGAAGCGGCGTGCGGTGCATCGCTCGGAACGTGGGCCGTGCCGGCAGCTTGGCCTATTGCTCGGGCGGCGGCGCGGGCGGCTGGCCCATGCGCTTCCCGAGCCGCCGTGTGCGCCCCAAACGCGAATACGCGCACTTGCGTCATGGAAAGTTCTCCGCCCCCCCAGGCCCGGCCGGCTTCCAACGCTTGGCGGGGCCGCTCGTCGTGGAGCCGTTCGGCCTCGAAATGCTTCAGCACGTTTTCGGCGCAGGCAATTGCCCACAGTGCCAAGGCCCGATGAGCTTCCAGAGTAAGCTTGCTGGGTTTGGGTTCTACTTTCACAGGGCTGTTTTTGATAGTCGCGGTGTCTCTTCGCGCATCCAACAACGTGTGGCATCTTGTCGTGTGGCAAAATATTTTGCCACACGACAAGATGGTAGCAGTAAGCTGTGCGAAAGTGGCCTAGTGTGAACAACAAGGCTGGCGGCAGTCTTGAGCTGACAAAGTCAGCGTGACTGCCAGCCACGAAAGCCAGGTCAGTCTTCAGACTGACAACCGGCAAACACACCGCCGCGCCAATACCGCAAGTCTGAAGACTTGCTGGGCTCCGTGGCTGGCAGTCTGCGCTTCGCTCAAGACTGCCGCCAGAGGCCTCCATGATTTAGGCAGCGCGAAGTTCTTCGGCTTCGAAAATCCGCTTCAGCTTGCGCTTGCGCTCCACTATCTGGAACCGGAACGTATCATGAGCTTCATCCCAGTACACATCTGAAACCAGGCCCTGGTGGGCGGGGCGGCCGGGTTCGGGCGCGGCTTCGGCCACCACGTCGCCGAAGCTGAAAGGGGGCTTGTCGTACATTTCCTTGAACAGCTCCGAGCTGACTTTGAACTGCTGCTCGTCGTAGCGGAGCAGAATCCAGTCTTCGGTTTCGTCTATTTTCTCGAAGACTTTGCCCACCGGCTCCAGCCACTCAAACGTGCGGCGGTTGGCGGGGTGAACGTAGCGGAAGCCATAATCGGGCGTCCAGGCATAAAGACCGTAAATGACAGGTTTAGGGCGCGGCACGGAATGAATCAGGAATGAAGAATTGGGAATGAGGAATTAGCAGCAGATAAGAAACACCAATTTAAAGGTAAAGGCTCCGCCGCGTAGCTTCTTCCTCCTTTATTCTCTTATTCTCTGTGCCCGGCGGAGTTGGCGTGTGCGAGTAGCCGGTCCCGGTGCTCGGGGCCATTCTGGATGGTGGCAAACGAGAGCCGGTGCTGCTGCCCGTCGTTGCCGTGTACCACTACGTCGGCGGCGTCCACTGCTTCCAGCCGCGCTATGTCGGCCCAGGCGTAGGCAAACTTTTTGCGGAATGGATGCAGCCGGCCGCTGAATCCCTGCTCGTGCAGATGCAAGTGGCGGCGTTGATAAATACGCGCCATGCCAAAGGCCATGAGTACGTACCAGCCAGCTACCAGAAAATACAGCCACGGCAGCACGTGCGTACGATGCAACCCAGTTTGCAGATCCTTCGCGTGATGACGGTGCCAGATATGGTAGCCCTCCAACGCCAGAATACCAGCCGCCGCCAGCTCCAGCCAGGCCACTTTGGCGAGGTGGTCGGGATGGTGCCGCAGGTGGCGCCACTCCTGCAGGAGCAGCAACAAATAAGCTGCCCCCACTACCAGCTCTATTCCGGTGAGCAGCGTGAATGGCTCGTTGCCGCTCAGAGTGCCAAGGGCCCCGGTCACCAGCACGAAGCAGGAAAAAGATGGCTCAGGCTCTTGACCCGCTCCACCCGAGCCCGGCGCTTGTGGTAGAGGATGGTTGGTCCGGCAGTGGGGGCAGCATTCATACCAGCAAGCACCGCATTTTTCTCGTCCCGACAATGCAGAGTAGCCAAAAGTAATCGGGTGCAGCCGCGCCTGGGCCGTCCCACAAAGCCCAGGCTACAACCTCAAGCATAGAAGAACAGTACAAAGGCCCAACTGTTGACCTTTTGCGCAGTTATTCCTTGCAATGCCTGAAACCGAGCTTCTTTCCGCACCCACGCTACAAACTGGCATGGGTGCCATTCCGCACCCACACGGCACCACCTTTCGCGTGTGGGCACCCGCCGCTACGGCAGTATCCGTCGTGGGCCCTTTCAACGACTGGAACCCCAAGCAACACCCGCTCACGGCCGAAACCGACGCCTACTGGGCCGCCGACTTCCCCAACCTCGGCTCCGGCACCGAATACAAATTCTGGCTCCAAACCCCTACCGGCGAGCTGACCCGTAACGACCCCTACGCCCGCGAAGTCACGCACTCGGCCGGCAATTCCGTAGTGCCCGACCTTTCTTTCGATTGGGAAGACGACCACTTCGAAATGCCGGCCTGGAACGAGCTGGTGGTATACGAGTTGCACGTCGGCACCTTTCACGCGCCCGACTCTGAGCGGCCCGGCACCTTCTACGACGCCATCGAGAAGCTGCCCTACCTGCGCGAGCTGGGCATCAATGCCGTGGAAATAATGCCCGCCACGGAGTTTCCGGGCACCTTATCGTGGGGCTATAACCCGGCCCACCCGTTTTCCATCACTGCCGACTACGGCGGGCCGCGGGCCTTCAAGGAATTCATCAAGCAGGCCCACCGCCACGGTATTGCCGTCATTCTGGACGTGGTGTATAACCACTTCGGGCCTGGCGACCTGGACCTGTGGCAGTTCGATGGCTGGCATGAAAATGAAGGCGGCGGCATCTACTTCTACAACGACTGGCGCGCCCTCACGCCCTGGGGCCACAACCGCCCCGACTACGGCCGCGAGCCGGTGCGCCGCTACATCCGCGACAACGCCCTGATGTGGCTGGAAGACTTCCGCGTCGATGGGCTGCGCTGCGATTCCATCTCCCACATCCGCAACGTGCACGGCTCCGACGACCCCACCGGCGACCTGCCCGACGGCTGGAGCCTCATGCGCTGGATAAACGAGGAAATCCAGGCCCGCATGCCCTGGAAAATCATGATTGCCGAAGACTTGCAGGGCAACGAGTACATCACCCGCGCCCCCGACGACGGCGGCCAGGGATTCTCTACGCAATGGGACGCGGCCTTCGTCAACATCGTGCGCGACGCCCTGATTGCGCCCGCCGACGAAGACCGTAACCTGGTGGCCGTGGCCGAAACCGTGGGCCACCGCTTCAACGGCGACGCCTTCCAGCGCGTCATCTACACCGAAAGCCACGACGAAGTAGCCAACGGCAAGAGCCGGGTGCCGGAGGAAATCATGCCGGGCGAGGCGCACAGCTGGTTTCCGAAGAAGCGCGCCACCCTCGGCGCGGCGCTGGTGTTCACGGCGCCCGGCATCCCGATGCTGTTTCAGGGCCAGGAATTTTTGGAAGATGGCTACTTCTCCGACGACCAGCCCGTGCAGTGGGCCCGCGCCCGGCAGCACGCCGGCCTCGTGCGCCTCTACCACGACCTCATCGCCCTGCGCCGCAACCTGGCTGGGCACACGCGCGGCTTGCTGGGTCAGCACACAGAGGTGCACCACATCAACAACGAGGACAAGATTCTGGCCTTCCTGCGCCGCGACCAAAGCGGCCCCGGCGACACCACGCTCGTGCTCTGCAACTTCGCCGACCGCGCCCACGACAACTACACCATCGGGCTACCCCGCGGCGGTACCTGGCGAGTGCGCTTCAACTCCGACTGGGCCGGCTACGACCAGGAATTCGGCAACTACGAGAGCGTGGACACCCAGGCCGAGGAAGGTATTTACGACGACCAGCCCTTCCACGCCTCCTTCGGACTGGGCCCGTATTCGGTCCTGATTGTGTCGCAGGAACCAGTGCAGGAGTAGTTTCTCGCGGAGTTTCGCAGAGGTAAACGCAGTGTTGCGCAGTGTACTACCATCAGCACACTGCGCAACACTGCGTTTTTTCACGGCGAAACACCGCGAGAAACATATCTTGCCATCCATCCCACCGAAATAGCTGCACCGTATGCAAGTTCCGTTCTCCGCTCCCGCTCCTATTGCCCCCGACGCGTTGCTCGTGGAAGTGGCCTGGGAAGTCTGCAACCAGGTAGGCGGCATCTACACCGTGATTCGCTCGAAAGTGCCGGCCGCCGTGCAAGGCTGGGACGACCGGTACTGCCTGCTCGGCCCCTACTTCCCGCAGCAGGCCCAGACCGAGTTCGAGCCCTACAACGACTACGAGCTTTCCCAACTCTCCGACCCGTTTGCCGGGGCCGTGCGCCAGATGCGCCAGCTTGGCTACGAGGTGCACCTGGGTGTGTGGCTCATAACGGGCCGGCCGCGGGTGGTGCTCATCAGCCCCTACCAGGCCTACGGGCAGCTCGGCCAGATCAAGTCGGACCTCTGGCAGCACCACGGCATCCCCACGCCCGACCACGACGACCTGCTGCACCAAGTGGAAGCTTTCGGCCACCTGGCGAAGATTTTCCTGCAAATTCTCACCGCCGAAGTAGTGCCGCCGCAGCGCGTGGTGGCGCATTTCCACGAGTGGATGACGGGCGTGGCCATTCCGGCTCTGCGCCGCGAGCAGGTGCCGCTGCACATCGTCTTCACCACCCACGCCACCCTGCTCGGCCGCTACCTGGCCATGAATGACCCCAATTTCTACGAGCACCTGATGCTGGTCGACTGGGAAGCCGAGTCGCGCCACTTCAACATCGAGACGGCTGTGCGCATGGAGCGGGCCGCCGCGCACGGCAGCCACGTGTTCACGACGGTGAGCGAGCTGACGGTGCGTGAGTGTATTTACCTGCTGGACCGGATTCCGGACGCGGTGCTGCCCAACGGCCTCAACATCGAGCGTTTCGTGGCCCTGCACGAGTTTCAGGTGCTGCACCAGCAGTACAAGGGCAAGATTCACGAGTTCGTGATGGCCCACTTCTTCCAGAGCTACTCGTTCGATCTGGACAAGACGCTTTACTTGTTCACGAGCGGGCGCTACGAGTACCACAACAAAGGCTTCGACCTGACGCTGGAAGCCCTGGCCCGGCTCAATTACCGCTTGCAGCAAAGCGGACTGGAAGGCCAGGTGGTTATGTTTTTCATCACCAAGCGGCCTTTCCACAGCATCAACCCGCAGGTGCTGCAAAGCCGGGCCATTCTGGATGAGGTGCAGGAAACCTGCGAGGCCATTGAGCGGCAAGTGGGCGAGCGGCTCTTCTACGCCGCCGCTGCCAGCACCGACCACCGCCTGCCCGACCTGAGCAGCATGGTAGACGACTACTGGAAGCTGCGCTACCGCCGCACGCTGCAAAGCTGGAAAACCACCAACCTGCCGCCCGTCATCACCCACAACCTCGTCGACGACGCCAACGACGACATTCTCAACTTCGTGCGGCGCGCCAACCTCGTCAACAACCAGCACGACCGGGTGAAAATCGTGTACCATCCCGACTTCGTGTCGCCTACTTCGCCGCTGTTTGGCATGGAGTACGGGCAGTTTGTGCGGGGCTGCCACCTGGGCATCTTCCCGAGCTACTACGAGCCCTGGGGCTACACCCCGCTGGAGTGCGTGGCGCGCGGCGTCCCGGCCATCACGTCGGACCTGTCCGGCTTCGGCGACTACGTAATGCAAAACGTGCCCAACCACGAGGATAAGGGCATTTATGTGGTGCAGCGCCAGGAAAAGAGCTTCGACGAATCGGCGGAGGAGCTGACCGAAATGCTCTGGCAATTCGTACTGCTCAACCGTCGGGAGCGCATCATGCAGCGCAACAACGTGGAAAGCTCCTCCGAGCTGTTCGACTGGAAAAACCTGCGCGTCTACTACGACCGGGCCTACACGCTGGCCCTGGAACGGGAGTAAGCGGTTTGGCGGCCGTTTCAGTCACTGCTAGTAACTTCATGAAAAGCCTCGCCTGTCTGCTTTGTTTGGTCTCGATGGCTACTAGTGCCCTGGGGCAAAACTGTACGCATACTGATCTGTCAACCTCTTTTACTTTTCAAACGAAATCGAGCAGGCACCAACGGGCCGATGGCACACTTGATTCGTGCGTAGTTACCATCCAGGTTACTAATAAACTGACTAAGAAACCAGTTCAAACCATAACCTATTCGTCGAATAATTTCTTTGCTGACGTTTTCCAACGCTGTAACTACGTGCGTTCTTATTCGACAGGACGGAACAAGGCTGCCGATGCCATAGACAACGATTACGGTGACCTCGTAATAGCAGATTTCAACTTTGATGGCAAGGAGGATTTCGCCGCTAAAAACGATTCGGGAGGTAATGGTGGACCTTTATACAGTTTTTATATTCAAAATAGCAGCGGCACATTTAGTTTAGATAACTACTTATCTGATAAGGTGAGTTATTTCCCAGAAAAGATTGGCAAAAGCACTAAAACGCTTACAACTTTAGTGCATGCAAATTCCCACCAGATGAGCAAAACTACTTATCAGTTTAATTCGAAAACAAATAAGTGGCGGCAGATCGAAAATCAACTATTGCCATAATGACGACGATACCACTTGGTATGTCCACTATTGTTTAGCAACGCTGATTATTTTATCAATAATTACCACCGCCAAGCAACCTACTGCCTGCTTTCAACGAGTATCGAAGACCGTACCGAACAACAGCTCTCGTTTTGCGAAAAAGACACCTCACCGCTTTGCTCCTGGCTACGGCCACTTCCACGGCGCTGGCTCACGAGTTTTGGCTGCTGCCAAAGTTTTTCGTGGCACCCGGGACCACGCTCAACCTGCGGGTGTTCGTGGGCGAGAATTTCACGGGTGAGCGATGGGCCGGCAAAAGCAACCGCGTGACGCGCCTGGAGCATTTCGCCCCTACCGGCCCCGAAAACCTGCTCGCCGCCGCTACCACCGCCGACACGCTCCACCCCACCGTCTCCTTCGCGCAGGCCGGCACTCACCTCGTCACGCTGGCCACCAACAACGCATTTCTGACGCTCGAAGCCGACAAGTTCAACTCCTACCTGAAGGAGGAAGGACTGGATTACATTCTGCTGGAGCGCCAAAAGCGCGGCAGCCTCAACAAGCCGGGCCGCGAAGCTTACCGCCGCTGCGCCAAGACGCTGGTGCTAGTAGGCAGCCCCGCCTCCGCCGACACCGCCCGCGCCTGGAGCCGCCCCACTGGCTTGCCGCTGGAATTAGTACCAGAACAGAATCCCTACACCCTCAGAGCGGGCAATTCGCTCACGGTACGGGTGCTGGCCGACGGGGAGCCGCAGCCGGGCCAGATGGTGCAGCTGTGGCAGCGCAGCCCCGGCCAGGCCGTACGAATCAGCAAGCTCTACAGTAACCAAAACGGCCGTGTGCTGTTTCGATTATCGGCCCCTGGGCAATACATGGTGAGCACCGTTCGTATGGTGCCGTCTGCCGTATCCGAGGCCGATTGGCAAAGCACTTGGAGTTCCCTCACCTTTGGTTTCGGACCTCGTCAGCCGCGATAAAACTGCATTTTTTTCCAAGCGCAACTATGATTTTTTCCATAGTCGCGGGAGGTAACCATCGAACATTTTTTTGTTACCTTCGCAACTCCCTTTAAAAACCCGAACCACCGACGGTATGAAGTACTCGATTGATAAAAAGGAAACGTACACGATAATTACGATTGACGAGAAGAAGCTGGACACCACCGTAGCTCCCGATCTGAAATCGGAATTCGTAAAGCTGAACGCCGAGGGCATCAATAATTTGATTCTCGACCTCAGCAACGTGAAATACACCGACTCGTCGGGGCTCAGTTCCATCCTCATTGCCAACCGCCTCTGCAACTCCACCGGCGGCCTGCTGGTGCTCACCGGCCTGCAAGACCACGTGATGAAGCTCATCACCATCAGCAAGCTGGAATCGGTACTGCACATTCTGCCCACGGTGGAAGAAGGCATCGACCGGATCTTCCTGCACGCCATCGAGCGCGACTTGACGAGCAAAGAGTAGCGTTTCTGATTGTCAGTTGTTGGTTGTCAGTTGTCAGGTTCCCGTAGCTGACAACAGGCAACCAATTTGCTTTTACACGGTACTGCCGGGCTTGGCTACCGTTCTGAATCGATTACCCACAAGCACCCCTTACCCTTTGGAGTTTGAGCTAAAAATCCTGGGCAGCGCGTCGGCGACGCCGTTTATGGACCGCCACCACACGGCCCAGGTACTGACGGTGGGCAACGCCCAATACCTCATCGACTGTGGGGAGGGCACGCAGCGCCGCTTGCTGGAACACAAAATCCGGCACCAGCGCATCCGCACCGTATTTATCTCCCACCTCCACGGCGACCATTTCTTCGGGCTTTTCGGGTTGCTCGGTACCATGCACCTCAACGGCCGCACCGAGCCGCTGCACCTCTTCGGCCCCGCCGGCCTCGATGAAGTCCTGACCACGCAGTTCCGTCACTCCTTCACGCAGTTGAGCTTCGAGCTGGAATTTACGGCCGTCGATACCACGCAGCACGCGCAGATTTTCGAGGATAAGAACCTGACGGTGCACACGCTGCCCATGCGGCACCGGATTCCGTGCTGCGGCTACCTGTTTCGGGAGCAGCCCAAGCGGCGCCCCCTCGTGAAAGAGCTGCTGCCCGCCGGCCTCACGCCCGCTCAGCTCAACGCCCTCACGCTCGGTGAAGACATCGTGGACGAAGCCGGCACGGTGCTCGTGGCTAATGCCGCCGTCACGACGGACCCCAAGCCGCGCCGCAGCTACGCCTTCTGCTCCGATACGCTCTATACCGAAAGCCTCGCCGACCTCGTGCGCGGCGTGGACGTGCTCTACCACGAAGCCACCTTCCTGGACGATATGCGCGACCGGGCCCAGACGACGCACCACTCCACGGCCCGCCAAGCGGGTTTGCTCGCCCGCCGCGCCCAGGTGCAGCGCCTGCTCATCGGCCACTTCTCCAGCCGCTACCGCGACTTGGAGCCACTGCTCACCGAAGCTAAAACCATGTTCGAGTGGACCGAACTCGCCACCGAAGGCCTCACGGTTTCCTTATAGACCTGAGACTGTGAGAAGCGAGAGCTGAGACATTATACCACCGACGCGACTTACTCTTTTTCCGAAGGTCCTCCAGCTGGCCACAAGATCTTCCATCTCATTTCTCACTTCTCACAGTCTCAGGTCTATATCGAACATGTCTCCTAAAAAGCAGCAGCTCTACCTCGTACTCAGCGGTATCTTCATTGTAAATGCGCTGCTGGCGGAAATAATCGGGGTAAAGATTTTTTCCGCCGAGGCGCTGCTGGGGCTGCCCGGCAGCCTCACGGCGGGTGTGCTCATCTGGCCCGTGGTTTTCGTCACGACGGATATCATCAATGAGTATTTCGGGCGCGAAGGCGTGCTGCGGGTGAGCTACCTTACTGTGGTGCTGATCCTGTTTGCTTTCATCGTGATTTACGCCACCACCAAGCTGCCCCCGGCCGCGTTCTGGCTCGATGTCAACAAGACCGATGCGCAGGGCAGGCCTTTCAACATCGACTTCGCCTACCAAAGCATTTTCCGGCAGGGCCTGGGCATCATTACGGGCTCCATTACGGCGTTCGGTATTGGGCAGGTGCTCGATGCCACGGTGTTTCAGGCGTTGCGCCGCACCACCAAGGGCCGCTACGTGTGGCTGCGCGCCACCGGCTCCACGCTCGTCTCGCAGCTCGTCGATTCGTTTGTGGTGCTCTACGTGGCCTTCTATATGTTCGGCAACTGGACGCTGGACCAGGTCCTGAGCGTAGCGAATACGAATTACTGGTATAAATTCGCCGCCGCCATTCTGCTCACGCCGGTGCTCTACCTGGCCCATTTCCTTATCGACCGGTATTTGGGCAAGGAAGAATCCGTGGAGCTACAGCAGGAAGCCACTGCCGATGTATCGGTGTAATTTCGTTTTTGGTTGTTTGTTTTTGGTTTTTGGTGGTGTTCATTCAGCAAAAGAAAATACCCCAACGAACCGGACGAAAAACCAAAAACCAACAACCAAAAACCAACAATGTCCCGCATCCTAACCGGCATTCAAAGCACGGGCCGCCCGCACCTGGGCAACCTGCTTGGGGCCATTCTACCCGCCATTGAGCTGTCGAAGAACAGCGCCAATGAGTCGTTGTACTTTATTGCCGACCTGCACTCGCTCACGACGGTGCGCGACGCCGAAACGCTCCGCCAAAATACTTACGCGGTAGCCGCCGCCTGGCTGGCCTGCGGCTTCGACACGGAGAAAAATCTGTTCTACCGCCAGTCGGATGTGCCGCAGGTGACGGAGCTGACGTGGTATCTTTCGTGCTTCGCGCCGTACCCGATGCTGGCCAACGCGCACTCGTTCAAGGATAAGTCGGACCGGCTCTCGGACGTGAATGCGGGCCTATTCACGTATCCGGTGCTGATGGCGGCCGACATTCTGCTCTACGACGCGGATGTGGTGCCGGTGGGCAAAGACCAAGTTCAGCACCTGGAAATCACGCGCGACATTGCCAGCACCTTCAACAACCGTTACGGCGAAACCTTCGTGCTCCCGCAAGCCCGCGTGGATGAGCAGCTGATGACCATCCCTGGCCTCGACGGCCTGAAGATGAGCAAGAGCTACGGCAACATCATCGACATCTTCGCCGACGAAAAGAGCCTGCTCAAAACCATCCGCAGCATTGTTTCCGACAGTACGCCCCTGGAAGCGCCCAAAAACCCGGATACGGACACCACCTTCAAGCTTTATTCCCTGCTGGCCACCGTTGAGGAAACGGCCACTATGCGCGCCAATTACCTGAACGGCGGCTACGGCTACGGCCACGCCAAACAGGCGCTCTATGAGGTGATTTTGCGCCGCTTCGCCACGGAGCGGGAGCAGTTCAGTTTCTACAGCAACAACCTACCGGAAGTGGACCGTAAGCTCGCCGAAGGTGCCCGCAAAGCCCAGGCCTACGGCTCGGAAGTGCTGAATAGGGTGCGCGAGAAAACGGGCTATTTGCGCCGCTAACCCGTTTTTAAGCTGTCATGCTGAGCAGCGCGAAGTATCTGGGCAATGTCGTTGTGTATCCCATCATGCGGCGGCCTGTAGCGCATCCAGCCAGAGACCAAAGCACCTGGCTAACCCACGTTGCCGGATAGCAAGCCCCAGCGGGGCGACATATCGGTAGAACTACCGTTTGTAAAATTGCCTAAAGCCCCATCGGGGCGACACCAACCGTTCAACGATTGGTGTCGCCCCGATGGGGCTTTAATCACAGAGGACAGCGGGTTTTCTACCGATATGTCGCCCCTCCGGGGCTTGTTGCTCGATTAAACAGTATCGTTGCAACGGCAGCAGCCAGATGCTTCCTGTCGTCAGCATGACAGGGTTCTGGCTTACAACCCTAACCCTGGAAATAAAGCCCGTGCGTTTTCCAGGAACACCCGCTGCTGCTGTTCTGGGCTGAAACCGTCGTAGCTGCGGATGCCGTGGGTGGTTTCGGCTACAACGGCTTCGCGGGCGTAGGGGTAGTCGGTGCCGTAGAGGATGCGGGTGGGGTCGGCTAGCTCTTGCAGGCTACGGAGCGCGAAAGGCGCGGCAGCCAGAGCCGTGTCGTAGTAGAAGCGGCGCAGGAGTGGCAGTGTACCGTGCGCATCGGCGGGTTGGGCCGGAGTTGGGTCGCCAGGAAGGATGGCTGCGGCCGCGTGGTGTAGCTTTTCGCTCAACGTGGGTTGGGCCAGTTCTCGGCCAAAGCCTAAGCGCCAAGCCAGATAAGGCACGGCCCCGCCCGCGTGCGCCAGCACCCAACGAATCCCATCATACTTTTCCAGCACGCCCTCGAACAGTAGGTTGGCCACGGCGCGGGTGGTGTCGAAGGGGAAGTCCACCACGAAGCCGGGTACGTCGAGGCGCTGGCCGGGGGCGGCCGGCACGTCGTTGGGGTGCAGCAGCACCACGGCGCGGCGACGGTGCAGTTCTTCGTAGAGTGGCTTCCAGCGCGCAGAGCCGAGGTATTCGCCGGCCACATTGCCGAGCAGGCAAACGCCCGCTAAATGCAGCGTGTCGAAGGCGTATTCCAGCTCGTGCAAGGCGGCGTCTACGTCGGGTAGAGGCAGCGTGGCTAGTGCGGCGTAGCGCGTGGGATGCTGCGCCACGCGGCCGGCCATGTATTCATTCAGCTGCCGCGCCAGCATGTTGGCCGCGCCTTGGTCGCCGAAATAAATACCCGGCGACGATACCGACAGCACCGCCGCCTGAATCTGCTGCTGGTCGAGTAGGTGCAGGGCTTGCGCGGCGTCGTAGGCAGGAATTGGTGAGCCGCCCGACTCGCGCACCCCTTGCGCGTGCAAGGCTTGGCGGTAGAAATCGGGCAGCACGTGATGATGAACGTCAATCATGGCAGCAAGCAAGTAGTGGCTTGCTGCTTACGGCAGTTGGCGCGGCGAGGGTGCTGTTTAGTATTGAGTACTGAGTAGTTGGTACTTAGATTTTCAAAAAAGACGAAAATCAGACTTGACCCATTACTGAATACTCAATACTAGCTACTCACTACTAAGCACTTAGTAAGGCAGGCCGTCTATATTGGGCTGGTGCTGCTCGTGCGAGAAGCTGAAACCGACTTTGCTGGGGCGGCTCACTTGCTGGTTTTCCAGCTTTTGCTTCACGGAAATTTTCTGTATGTCGTCGAGCGGTGGGGCGATGAGGTCGTTGTTGACGGCGGCAATCATGGCACTTTCCACGAAGAGCTTCAGCGCATCGGGCGTTATCTTGTTGTCCGACATATCGTTGTCGGGCAGTTCCAGCTGCTGCACGCCTTCGAGGAAGTAGTGATTGTCGATGTTGACCAGCAAGCGGCCCACGAGGTAGCCGGGGTCGTTCATGCGCTGGTACTTGATACTGTCGGCCATGAAGTTGTAGGCCATGATGTGGCCGAAGAACCGGCGCCGGAAGTCTTCCTCCACATACTTAGTAGGCATGGGGCCGTAGTCGTCGGGGAAGGTGACGATGTTGGAGTGCATCACGAACACCAGCAAGTCGCCGGAGAAGCGGATGTGAAACTCCATGTCGTTGACGGGCCGGTACTCAATCACGACGGTGGAATCGACGGGCGTAATCTTGCGGCTCAGTTCCACCACCAGTTCCTGCGTCACTTTGCGCAGCATATCGAACGTGGCCAGGGTGTTGCGATAGATGGCCTGCTTGGCGGTGGATTTCTGCTTGAGGCCATCGAAAATTTGGTCGAGGCGGTCGGCCGGAGCCTCGGCAGGCTCACCGGGCGCGTTGGTAGCGATATTGTCGGTGTTGGGTGCGCCGTTGTTGGAGCTGGGAGCTATAGCAGTAGGCAGGCCATCGGTGATTAGAGCCAGCGTAGATTGATCCTCAGCGGTGGGAATGGGCTGGTTTTCGTCCATTGGAGTGCGGGGCAAGAGCGCGGATAAGCTGCGCATGAAGTGAGAACACGCCGCCAAAGCGACGAAGAAAGAGAAAGTAACTACGCAAAATAAGGAATCAGCAGTTTCGACGGTTGAGCTCAAGCCCAAAACTTTGCTGTTACAGAGACCTTTTCGACCAAACCCTCTTTCTACACGTTCTAGCCGCCACCCAGACGCGGCTAGCCGAGTCTCTACCTCGTCTGCCTCGACCTTACTTCCCCAGCTTCGGCGGAGCTAGTAATGAGGCGGCCAGCGGCCAAGCCGAACTGCGAAAAGCTACCGTACGTAGCCCCGGATGCGGAAACTCCGGCTGCGGCGGCAACAGCATTTCCCGCGCCGACTCCTGGCTCAAGGCCTCCCCCGCCGTCCGTAAGGCCCCGGCCGGCACCGCGCGGCGCTCCAGTTCCGCTAGCAACTCAGCGCCGCTTATCTCGGCTATCCGGTAGCGTAGCAGCAGCTCCAACTCAGCGCGATGAGCCACGCGGGCCGGGTTGGTTTGAAAACGGGCGTCGTCGACCCATTCCGGTCGTCCAAGCACGGCGCAGAGCTGTTGAAACTGCCGGTCGGCGCCCACGGCCAGTAGCAGGCGAACCCCATCGGCGGCTTCATACACAGTGCCGTAGGGCACGATACTGGGATGGCCGGAGCCCAGCGGCTGCGGGTCGTGGCCCGTGACGAGGAAGGTAGCCGCCTGGTTGGCCAGCGAAGCCAGGGCGCTATCGTGCAGCGAAACTTGCACCAGCGCCCCCTGGCCAGTTCTTTCCCGTTGGTAGAGCGCCGTGAGCAGGCCTTCTTTGAGTTGATGCGCGGTGAGCAAATCCATCAGCGCCACCGGCATTTTCTGCGGGGGCTGGCCTGGGCCAGCGGCGTTAAGGTGCATGAACCCCGTTTCGGCTTGCAACACGGCATCGTAGCCGGCGCGGGTAGTATGCGGGCCGTAGCCGGTGATATGGCCGTACAGCAGCCGCGGGTTGAGAGCCGCCAGCGTGGCGTAGTCAACGCCCAGTTTCTCAGCGTCGCCGGGCTTGAAGCTGGCCAGTACGATGTCGGTTTCAGTAACAAGGCAATGGATTTCCGCACGGCCTTCTGCCGTCGTCAGGTCCAGCGCTCGGCTCCGCTTACCCCAGTTGGCCGATGAGAAGTAGGCCGTTACGTCGGTATCGGGAGCTTCGGTGGCCGTGCGCCAGGTGCGCGTCACGTCCCCGGCTGGCGCTTCAATCTTGAGAACCTCGGCCCCTAACTCGGCGAAAAACTGCCCCACCTGCGGCCCGGCCAGCACGGAGGCCAGTTCTAGCACGCGCAAGTGAGCGAAAGGCAGGGGTTGGGTGACGTCGGACATACGCCGAAGGTAATCGGAATTCCGAACCGCAAGCGCCGCTTAGTGTACCCGTCCCGCGCGCATAAACACCGGAAATGTCACTTCCCGCGCGCCCTCACCCCAAAGCTGCGTCAGCTCATCGGCCACCAAAGCCACCAGGTCGGCACCGCTGTGCTGCCGGGCGTAGTTGGCAGTCGCCGACCAAGTGCGCAGATACCCCAGCATGTCGGCCACCGTCCACTGCCGCCGGGCCTCAAAGCGCGCTTGCTGCACTTCGGCAAACGGAAATGGAATACGGATGTACTCGTCTTCGATGTGGCGCCGGTTGGCGTCCCAGTACGGGGCCGAAGTTTCGTCGTGGAAGTGGTTGAGCACTTGGTTGAGGGCCGCGCTGTCGGTGCGGCAAAAGCTATAGCCCCACTCGGCCACCACGCCGCCGGGCCGCAGCACGCGGCGCACTTCACGGTTGAAGGCGTCTACGTCGAACCAATGCAACGCTTGGGCTACCGTTATCAGGTCGAAAGTGGCCGGGGCGAAAGGTGTATGCTCGGCGGGCGCCTGCCGGTACGTGATATTGGGCAGCTGGGCGGCCTGCGCCAGCTGGGCGGCGCTGATGTCGGTGGCTTCGACGTGGACGAAATGCCGGGCCAGTTCCGCGGCCACCTGGCCGTTGCCGGTGGCACAGTCCCAGGCCTGCTGCCGGCCCGGCACCCGCGGCAGCAGCCAAGCGTACAGCTCCGGCGGATAGTTGATGCGGTAGCGGGCGTAGAGGTCGGCCTGGGTGGAGAAACGGTCTAGCATTTTGGGTGTTGGTTGTTGGTTATTCGTTGTGCTCGTTAGCTCTCAGGCTTTCGTTTTGAGTTGTGGCTATTCTTGGGCTTGTTGACTTAAAACTGGCGAAATAGCTTCATCAATTACCCGAGTTGCTCACCAGGGCTCGAAAAACCAACAACCAAAAACGAAAAACCAACATGACTATTCAGACCGGCTTACTGGCCTACGGCATGTCGGGCCGCATTTTTCATGCTCCTTTCCTGAGTACGCACCCCGGATTTCAGCTGCGGGCCGTGGCAGAACGCAGCCGCAAGCAAGCTGCCGAAACGTATCCGTACATCGTTAGCTACGACAGTGTGGACGAATTGCTGGCGGACGCCGAGATTGAGCTGGTAATTGTGAATACGCCCAACAACACCCATTTTGAGCTAGCGCGGCAGGCGCTGCGAGCCGGCAAGCACGTGCTCATCGAAAAGCCCGTGGCTACCAGCGTGGCGGAACTAGAGGAATTGCTGGCTCTTGGCCGACAGCAGAACCGCCACGTGCTGGCCTACCAGAACCGGCGCTGGGACTCCGACTTTCAGCTCGTGCGTCACGTGATAGAGAGCGGGCAGCTAGGCCAGCTCACAGAAGTTCATTTCCGCTTCGACCGGTACAAGGCGGCTCTCAACGCCAAGATTTTCAAGGAAGACCCCGCCACGCCCGGCAGCGGCCTCAGCTTCGACCTAGGCCCGCACGTACTCGACCAAGCGTTGAGCCTCTTCGGCCAGCCGCAGCAAGTGCGCAAAACGCTAGCCAGCCACCGCCCCAACTCCCGCGTCGACGACTATTTTCATCTACACCTGTCCTACCCCAACAGCCTGAACGTCTTCGTAGCCGGCAGTTTGCTGACGGCCGCGCCCGTGCCCGCCTACGTGCTGCACGGCACGCTCGGCAGCTTTCACAAGCCGCGCACCGACGCGCAGGAAACCCAGCTCGTCCGGGGCATGTCGCCTACGGAATCAGCCTACGGCGCAGAGCCCGCCAACTCAGAAGGCCTGCTGACGCTCGTGCAGCCCAACGGCGAACAATCCACGCAGCTCCTGGCGGCTCCCCGCGGCAACTACCCCGCGCTGTTCGAGGCCGTGTACCAAACGCTCCGCAACGGGCGGCCCTACCCTATCCGGGAAGACGAGCTGCGAGGCCAATTGAAAATTCTGGCGTCGTGAGTGCTTCTGGTTGGCTATGAATGCCTTACGCAGATCCTACCCCAGGCACGGGCATTGGCGTTTGTTGAAATCAGCTTACTTTCAAAGCAAGGCCCCCGAGGTAGGTGGGCAGCTATAAGCAGAGCGTATGCGGAATTTTTCAAGTTGCTGGGAGGTTGTGCACCGCGCCTGCGTGACCCGGTGGGTGGTACTGACAACACTGCTGTGGACTGCCCAACCAAGCTGGGGCCAGTTAGGCGCGGCCACGGCCGCCGATACGGCGCGTATTGAAGCTTTGCTTCGCCAGGGTAAGGCGGTGGAAAGCCGGCAACCGACCGCCGCCGTGCGCTACTACCAACGGGCTTTCACCCTAGCCGACAGCCTGCATTACCCTGATGGGTATTTCACGAGCACTCGGAACCTGGTGTTTACACTCAACAATCTGGGGCGCCACGAAGAAGCCAAGACGCTGGCCGTGCGCGGCCTGGCGCGGGCGCGGCAGGATACGTCGAAAAATCACTTGGGCCAAAGCCACTTTTCCCTTGGCCTAACGGCTTGGAAACAAGGTAATTTACCGGAAGCGGTGCGGCAGTATCAGCGAGCCGGGCACTACATGCGCCTGCTACACAAAACGTACAACCTAAGCGTAATTCACAACAATCTGGCCGTCATCTACCAGCAGCAGCAGCTCTACGACCAAGCCCTGCACGAGCTGCTCCAAGCCCTGCAAGCCCAACAGCAAAGCCAGGCCACCAACCGCGATTTGGCCGTCACGTACTTCAACATTGCCAGCAACTACTGGCGGCAGCGCAACGGCCCGCAGGCCAGGCATTATTTCCGCCTGACTCGGCAGCACCTGAATGCTCAGCAAGATCATGATATTCTGGTTTATGTTTATAACAACGTGGGACAGATGTTCTTGCACGAAGCCCAGGCCGCCCAGGCAGAGCGTCGCCGGGTTTTGTATGACTCCAGCTTTTACTACCACCGCCAAGCATTGCACCTTAGCCGGCAGTTGCGCAACCCCGTGGACGAGCTGCATGAGCTGAATGCCCTGGCTGGCATCTACAACGAACAGCACGAGTATGCGCAGGCGCTGCCCTTGCTGCGGCAGGCACTGGCGATGGTGCGGCAGCATGGCAATGCTCCCGACGAGCGCCGAGCCATTTACCGCGGGTTCGTTCAGCTCTACGAAGGCCAGCGCAACTACGAGGCTGCCTACCGCTGGCGCGACCGCTACGAGGCCGTGGCCGATTCCATCGACAACCAGGAAACCAAGGAATTGCTGGCCAGCTACCAGTTACAAGCGCAGCAAGCGGATGCGCAGCTGAAGCTGAACGGCAAGCAGGCCCAAATCAACCGTCTGCGCAGTGCCCAGCAGCGCCAGCAGCTGTGGCTGGTGCTGGCCGCCGTGGTGGTGGGCGCGGCGGCCGGCCTGCTCTTGCTAGGGTACTCGTACTTCCGGCAGAAGCAGCGCGCCAACGCCAACGCTCTCATGGCCTTACAGGCGGCGCAGGACTTGCAGGCGGCGCAGGCCGAGTTGCAGGGACAGCAGAAAGAGCGGGTGCGTATTGCCAAGGAGATGCACGACGACCTGGGAGCTTCGCTCACGGTGATTGGGCTGCTGAGCGAGGTGCTCAAAACCCGCCCCGATACGGCCGCCGCGCCCGAAGTACACAAGATTTCCGAGCTGTCGGGAGAAATGGTAAGCAACATGAACCAGATCATCTGGTCGTTAAACGCGCACAACGATAGTCTCAATGGCCTCATTGCCTACATCCGGGCGTACGCCCGCGAGTTTCTCGACAACACCACCCTCACGCTGCGCGTGCTAGCGACCGAAGCCGACGAGGATGTAAGCATCAGCGGCGACGACCGGCGCAACATCTTCCTGGCCGTGAAAGAGGCGTTGCATAACGTGGTAAAGCACGCCAATGCCACGCGCGTGCTCTTGCGCCTCACTGCCACCCACGGCACGCTACAAGTGGAAGTCAGCGACGATGGCCAGGGCCTGGCGGCGCCCGCGGCGGGTAGTGCCGGGCGCAACGGCCTGCGCAATATGGCCCACCGCCTGCACGACTCCGGCGGGCACTGCACCATCGGGCCAGCACCGGGCGGTGGCACTAGCGTGCACCTCGCTTATCCCTACCGCGACACGAAGGCAAAAGCCGCTCCACCGAAAATACTGCAAATGTAGTATAGCAGTAGGCGCACTTTATGCGCACTTTGCCGCATGAACCACGTCATTTCGGTTGCTATTGTTGAAGACAAAGACGAAATCCGTCAGTCGTTGGCCATTCTGATTGGCGGGGCAGCCGGCTTCGTGTGTCCGGCTACCTACGCCACGGCCGAGGCGGCGCTGGCCGCCCTACCCGCTGCCCCACCCGACATCGTGCTCATGGACATCGACTTGCCGGGCATCAATGGCATTGAGGCCGTGCGGCAGCTTAAGCCGCTGTGCCCGGCTACGCAGTTTATGATGTGCACGGTGTACGACGAAGACGAGCCGGTATTTGATGCCCTCAAAGCCGGAGCCAACGGCTTCATTCTTAAACGTACCCCGCCTTACCGCCTGCTCGAAGCATTGGCCGAGTTGCACGAAGGCGGCTCGCCCATGAGCAGTTCTATTGCCCGCAAAATCGTGGGCTCGTTTCAGGCTCACCCAGTGGCGGCTTCCCACGAAGTGGCCGCCCTGACCACCCGCGAACGGGAAATTCTGGATCGGCTCGCCCGCGGCTACAGCCACAAGGAAGTGGCCGAGGAACTGATAGTGGCCCCTACTACCGTGCGCAAGCACATCTTCAACATCTACGAAAAGCTGCAAGTACACTCCAAGATGGCCGCGGTAAACAAGTATCTGGGGCGGAGCTGACCGAGCAACGAGGACTCGGCAGCCCCTAAAAATCATGCAAATGCGGTATGGTGCAGGGTAGGCGCAACGGCTAGGTTTGCCTCAACGATTCGCAGGGAATCGGGTGCCACTAACTCTCCAACCCCCTTATTGCCATGAATAAGCTGCTGCTTTTCTTCTTCGCGCTGCTGCTGGGCCTGACGGCCTGCAAAAAAGACAAGGAAAACGACCCCGCCCCCAAGCCCGCCGCGGCCGTGGCCGGCAACTACACCCTCTCATCGTTCCGCTACTCCGACGCCAGCGGCACTTACAACCTGCCCACGCTCCCCACTACCCGCAACGGCAGCACCATTTCCGGTACCGTGGCCCTTACGCAAGTCAGCGGCCAAGACGCGCAAGTGACCCTGAAACTGACCCTAAGAGCGACGGGCCAGCAAGACGACGTCATCGATGTTGACCAGGTAACAGTGGAGCAAGCCGGCTCATCCTACACGCTGAAGGTAAACGGGCAGTCGATAGGCACGGTCGATGGCAACACGCTTACGGTGAGTGTATCCGAAACCGACCAGCAGGGACAACGCTTGGAGTTGGCCTTCACGGGTCGTAAATAAGCCGCCGTATGCACGCAATCAAGAAACTTTTGGCAGTAGCCGGACTGCTGACGGGCGCGCTGCTGGGCTGGCCTGCGGCCGCCGTGGCCCAGGGTGGCGAACAACTGCTGCTTGTCGGCACGAAAGTGGGACCCGGCGTGGGTGCGTACAACTCGACCACGCTGCTTACCGGCGCCGATGCCCGCCTGCAATTCCCGCTCAGCCCGCGCGCCGCCCTGTTGGCCCGTACCGGCCTCGACGTATTCTTTTACAAGCGGTACTATTACGGCTACTATTCGTATTACTCCTACACCGAAAAGGTTACAGGCCTGCAAATTCCGCTTACCGTAGGGCCACGCTTCTACCTGTTGAAAGGCTTGCACACTGGCTTAAATCTGGGCGTTGACGTTGCCGTGAAGGATGCCCGCACCAGCTTTCATTTCGAACCGGCCGCGGGCTACGCGCTACCGATCGGCAACGGCCACTACCTCGACCTGGGTACCAGCTTCACTACGAGTTTCAGCCAGGGAAGCGGCGAATTCACGTTCAATTTTGCTTACGGATTGAACCTGGGCCGCTAACTAACTCGCGTTGTATTTACCTTGTTCGCCGCTTCTGGCTCGTTTGCGCGGGACCAGAAGCGGCGGCTTGCGTTGCTGGCCTGCCAACAGAACTTGCCGCCGCAAACGTAATCTGAGCGGCGCCGCCGTTTCTCGTATCTTTGCTGGGCATGAAGCGGCAAGCCGTAAGCTATAGGCGCCATGCTTGTGGCTTGCCGCTTGCCGCTTGTAACTCTATCCATCTGACCAGGAAACCAAGGTCAGCCTTTCATCATTCTAACTCGCTGAACCTTGACGTTTCACGAATTCAACCTCCACGACGACCTGCTGGCCGGCGTGGACGCCATGAACTACCAGCAGGCCACGCCCATTCAGGAGCAGGCCATTCCCAAAATCATCGAAGGCAAAGACCTAATTGCCTGCGCCCAGACCGGCACCGGCAAAACGGCTGCCTACCTGCTGCCGCTGCTCGATAAGATTTCCCACGCCAAGCACGGCAATACCAGCACCCTCATTCTGGTCCCGACCCGCGAGCTGGCCACTCAGATTGATGAGCAGGTAACGGGCTTCGGCTACTTCGTGGAAGCCAGCTCCATTGCCATTTACGGCGGTGGCAAAAGCGAAGGCTGGGAGCAGCAGAAGCGCGCCCTCACCTCCGGCGCCGACATCATCATTGCCACGCCCGGCCGCCTCATCGCCCACATGCAGATGGGTTACGTGAAGTTTGAGCACTTGAAATATCTGGTGCTCGATGAGGCCGACAAGATGATGGACATGGGCTTCTCCGACGATATTCTCAATATCGTGCGGCAACTGCCGCAGCAGCGGCAGACCTTGCTGTTTTCGGCCACCATGCCCAACAAAATCCGCGAGTTTTCGCAGCAGATTCTGCACCAGCCCGAGGAAATCCGGCTGGCCGTGAGCAAGCCCGCAGCCGGCATCGACCAGCAGTTTTACATGGCCTTCGACCGCCAGAAAATCTACCTGCTCGAGCACCTCATCAAGACGCAGGAAGTGCAGAGCATGGTGCTGTTTACGAGCCAGAAAGCCGCCGTGAGTGGTATCGTGCGGGCTATCAACAAGCTGGGCTACGTGGCCCAAGGCATTTCGTCGGACCGCACGCAGGAGGAGCGCGAGCAAATCATGCGCGAGTTCAAGAACAAGCAATTCCCCATTCTCGTGGCCACTGACGTGCTCAGCCGCGGCATCGACATCGACTCGCTGAGCCACGTGGTGAACTACGACATTCCGCGCGCCGCCGAAGACTACGTGCACCGCATTGGCCGCACGGCCCGCGCGGCCACCAAAGGCACCGCCATTACCTTCATCTCCGACCAGGACCAAGACCGGGTGGTGAAGATTGAGAAGCTGATTGAGCGCGAAATCGAGAAGCAGAACATCACCGAGGAACTAGGCTTAGGCCCGGCGCCCGAATTCGATCCGAAACGTTTCAGCGGTCTGCGCGGCAAAATAGGCGGCCGGCCGGAGCGCGGCGGCCGACACGGCGGTGGCGGTGGTGGGCGCGACCGAGGCCCCCGCTCCGAAGGCAGTAGCCGTGACGGCCGAGGCCCTCGCCGGGAAGCTGGCAACGGCAAGCCTGACGCGCAGCAGCAGGAGCGAATCGTAAAAGCCCAGGCGGCGCTAGCGGCTCTCGACGCCGGCCAGGCTCCGGCCCAGCCTTACCAGCGCCCGCCGCGCGAGGAGCGCGCCGAAGGCGAAAGCCGGCCGCGCCGCGAGCCACGGGCGCCGCGCCCGCCGCGCCCGGAAGGGGAAGCCGCCTCTACGGAGCCGGGGGCGGAAGGTGAGCAACGGGAAGGCCAGCGCCGCCGCAAGCGGGGCGGCCGCAACCGCAGTGGCCGCGGGCCGCGCTCCGAAGGTGGCGCGGTAGCCCCCGAAGCATCGGCCGCAACGCCAAGCGCTGAGTAAGAAGCCCCAACCTAAAGAGCCCCGACTACCTTTGTAGCGGGGCTTTTTACTTGCCTAGTGAGCAGCTTTTTCGGATCGACTACCGTGGTTTCTCGTATCTTTTGCTATTCCTAACCTGCTCTCTTATGCCGCCCATCACGCACTTCTCCCAGCTCGATCCCACTCAAACCTACACCTACGCCGATTACCTGACGTGGCAGCTAGACGAATGGGTGGAGCTTATTCGCGGCCGGGTACGGCGCATGAGCCCGGCACCACGGCGGGTTCACCAGAAGGTTTCTGGCCAACTATTTGGGGCTATTCATCAGTACCTGCGCGGCAAGCCATGCGAGGTTTACCATGCTCCTTTCGATGTTAGGCTCACGAAGGCCACGCCTAATGGCGACGCGGCGGCCATCCAAACCGTGGTACAGCCGGATTTGTGCGTCATCTGTGATCCAGCCAAGCTAGACGAAAAAGGCTGTCTGGGCGCGCCGGATTGGATTATTGAAATCCTCTCTCCCGGAAACGTGACCCAAGATATCAAAGATAAATTCGACCTCTACGAGGAGAATGGCGTGCCGGAATATTGGATAGTCTTTCCAGGTGAGAAAAGCATATCCGTACACGTATTGCAGAATGGCCGCTACCAGCTACAAGGCGAGTTCTATACGCCCGGCCTCATTCCGGTGCATACGCTGCCCGGTTTAAGTGTGGCTTGGGAAGAGGTGTTTGAGGGTATATAGCGCCGTTTCACGCCCGCGTGTCATTCCCACCACCTGCCTGTCATTCCGATCGGAGGGAGGAATCTGAGTTATTCTTATGTGGGTAACCCAGATTCCTCCCGCTGGTCGGAATGACATTCGTAACTAGCCTTTGCTGGCATCTTCCAGCACGCGCAAATAACCAGCCGGCACTTCATCAGTCAGCCAGACGCCATTGTCGGCGCGGTAAAAGAGAAATCCTTCCTGCTGCATACGGCCCGCTTCGACCAGAAAAACCACTGGGCGGCCATGCCGGCGGCCAACCGTGAGGGCGGTTGCCACGTCGGCGCTCAGATGCACTTGCTGGCGGCTCATCTTTTGCAGCCCTTGCGCCGCAATCTGGGCTTGGTTCTGGATGGCGGTGCCGTGGTAGAGGAACTCCGGCGGCGCCACCGGCTCGTAGCCTAGCTGTACTTCCACCGAATGGCCTTGGCTGGCGCGGATGCGGCGTTGGTCGTCGCTGAAACGAAAACGTTGCTTGGGGCTGGTTTCCACTATGTACGCTAGCTTTTCCCGCGTCAGTGGCACGTGGTGCGCCTGGGCTTGCGCGAGCAGCGTTTCCACCTCCACCCAGCCGTGCGGGTCGAGTGTCAAGCCTAAGTGGGCCGGGTCGTGGCGCAAAACCAGGCTGAGAAGTTTGGTTAGGCTGGTGGTTTCTTTTTCGGATAGCATAGTAGGTTTTGCTTGAAATCTGAGTGCTAAAACGACGGCCGTAACAAGGTCTCGTTTTACGTAGGGTCCTTCGGCTAGCGCCTCAGGCTGACAGGGAATGGCTTTCAGACTAGACTTCTACCCTACCACCTGCCCCACCCCAAACAGCAGCGTAAACACGAGCGTCGTGAGGGCCATTTGCTTGAGGAGCGGGTCGAGCTGCATGGAGTCTTGGCGCTGCCACACGGCGCGGGCGTTGCGCAGCAGAAGCGGGGCGGAGAGGACGAACAACCACTGCCAGGGCGAGTGGTAGGTGAAAGTGACGTAGAGCACCGCCGCCGAGAAGCCGAGCAGCAGCAGCAGCCAGTGGTAGCGGCGGGCCCGCACCGGCCCGAGCCGCACCGGAATCGTGATTTTGCCGGCCAGCTCATCGGAGCGGATGTCGCGGATGTTGTTGACGTTGAGCACCGCCGTAGCGAAGCAGCCGAGCGCGGCGGCCGGCAGCAGCACCGAGAGCGGCAGCGTGCGGGTTTGCAGAAAGTACGTGCCGCACACGCCCACTAGCCCGAAGAAGATGAACACCGATAAGTCGCCCAAACCAGCGTAGCCGTACGGCTTGGAGCCGGCCGTGTAGTTGACGGCCGCCCAAATAGCCGACAGCCCTAGCACCAGAAAGGTCCCAAAAATCCAGGCGCCGGCCGTGCCCAGCGCCACCCACAGCAGGGCCAGGCCGCTGACGAAGGAGAGCAGCCCGAAGAGCGTCATGCCCCGCTTCATCTGCTGCGGCGTGATGGCCCCACTTTGCACGGCCCGTTGCGGCCCTTCGCGGTACACGCTGTCGGCACCGTTCTGCGAGTCGCCATAGTCGTTGGCGAGGTTGCTCAGGATTTGCAGCAGGATGGTAGTGAGAGCCGCCAGGCCCACCACCACGCCCCGAAACTGCCCGTGGCTGGCCGCTAGAAAGCCGCCGGCCATGATACTGGCCAACGCCAGCGGCAACGTACGCGGCCGAAACGCCGACACCCAAGCTTTGGCCGGACTGATAGAAGCGGAAGGAGTGGCAGAAGAAGCCATTGTAGATTACTGTTAGTGCTTAGTTGGTAATGCTTAGTGTTTCGTTGTTGGCGTCTTTAATCTTGACAGACCCACAATAAACAACCTGTTTTTCGAACGATTACTTACAACGCCTGCCAGGAGGATTCAAGAAGATGATTGTGAGCCTGCATGCTACACTGTAGATGGCGTGAGTACCGCAATACGCTCGGCCGTCAGCTCTGCAAAATGCCCCACTACCAGGTCGGCGTGGCTTAGGTCTTGCAGGGGCGAATGCACACTGCTGTACCCAATGCAGTACAGCCCCGCCGCTTTGGCGGCCGTCACGCCGTTGGTGGAATCTTCGATGACGATGCACTGGTTTTTCGGCGACGTGGCGAGCGAAGCGGCGTGCTCGAAAATAGCCGGATCGGGTTTCGACTTGGGGAAATCTTCCCCGCTTACGAGATGGGAGAAATAGGAACCCAGCGTGAATCGCCGCATCACCCGGTCGATGGTGGCATAGGAAGCGGAGGAGGCCAGAAGCAGCTCTATATCGTGTTGGTGCAGGTCTTCAATAAGACGGCGCACGCCATCGAGTAGGTCTAAGTCGGGCTTTTCGTCGAAGGCACGGTTGAAGAACTCCCGCTTGCTATGCATGAGCTCCTCCACCGGATGCGGCAGGTTGTGTCGTTCTTTGAGTTGCTGGTAGATGTTGCGCGTAGAACGGCCCGTGAACTCGGCATACGCCTCATCCGACACCTCTATTCCCAGCTCCTCGAAATGCCGAAAGTAGGCATAACGGTGCACGGGTTCCGTATCGACAATGACGCCATCCATGTCGAAAATAACGGTGCGTATCATGCTAGCTGAATTGGTTGCAGATACGAAGGTAGCCAACCAACGGCCCACCATTGCCAAAAAAACAGCCTGCTCCCTTCGCGCCGCACGCGACACAAACGGGGCAGGCTGCCGCTAGCAGTGCTGGTCAGCTTATTTGAGAATGGCGGCCACCAATTCCTCGCTCATGGGCTTCACCTTCGACGGGTAAAACGCCACCACGTGGCCCTGCTCATCGACGAGATACTTGCAGAAATTCCAGGATGGCGCGTCGTTCACGGTTCCGTTCTTGGTCTTATCGGCCAGGAACTTGTAGAGCGGCGCGGTATCGTCGCCCTTCACCGACACCTTGGAAAACAGCGGAAACGTGACGCCGTAGTTCTTCTCGCAGAAAGTGGAAATCTGCTCGTTGGTGCCCGGCTCCTGCCCACCGAAATTGTTGGCCGGGAAACCGAGTACCACCACTTTGTCGCCGTGCTTCTTGTAGAGTTCCTCCAGTTCCTTGTACTGCGGGGTGTAGCCGCACTCCGACGCCGTATTCACGATGAGCAGCTTTTTACCTTTGTACTGGCTCAGTTTCACGTCTTTGCCATCAATGCTTTTCACGGTGAAGTCGTAGACGGTGCCAGCAGCCGTGGCGGTAGTTTCGGTGGTCATGGTCGGGACAGGGTTGGAAGAAAAAGCAGCAAGAGCGCCGGCCGCAGCCAGTACTCCAAGCAGTACAAACGTTTTCATGAAACTGAGTTGAAGGGAAGAGTTTGAGACAAACCGAAGGACGCACGCAATGTTCGGGCTTCTCGCTTCACCGTTACGTCGTGCGAGGGGTGAGCCACTTTTCCACGGGAATCGGCTGCCAGGCGGCCATTTGGTCGAGTAGCGCGGCGGGCTCGGGGTGGTGTAGGAGCTGCTGGTGGTTTTCGTGGCGCAGTAGGCCCTCCTCTACTATGTGGTCGAGGGCGCGGAGCAGGTGGTCGTAGAAGCCTTGCACGTTGAGTAGCGCCACGGGCTTTTGGTGCAGGCCGAGCTGGCCCCAGGTCAGCACCTCAAACAGCTCTTCCAGGGTGCCGTAGCCACCGGGCATGGCCACGAAGCCTTCGGCCAGCTCGGCCATCAGCAGCTTCCGCTCGTGCATGGATTTCACCACGTGCAGCTCCGTGAGGCCCTTGTGCTCCACTTCCTTGGCCACCAGAAAATCGGGAATGACGCCGATGGCCCGGCCGCCGTGTTGCAGCACGCTGTCGGCAATGGCGCCCATCAGCCCTACGCGGCCACCGCCGTACACCAGCGTCAGGCCGCGCTCAGCCAGCACCCGCCCCATTTCCTGGGCTTGCTGGGTATACACCTCGTTGGTTCCGCTGCTGGAACCGCAATACACGGCAACACTCTTCATTAGTAAGTGGCTGAAATTGTGAGAAAAGCCGAAGTATCAACCAAAGTCATGCTTAAAGAAGACGCCGCGCCAGTTGATACTTCGGGTACATAGAGCAGTTCTCGGGTGTGTAAGAGTACAACCAGCCGTTGAACCCCTCCCCTCCGGGAGAGGGGTGCCAGTCGACAAATAAGTCGTTGAACGCACCCCTCTCCCGGAGGGGAGGGGATGGGGGAGGGGTTCGCAGGCCTGGCAACCGCTTTAAATCCGAAATTAATCTTACATCCGCTCCGGCACCTGGATGCCGAGCAGCTGCATACTGGCTTTGATGGCCCGAGCCGTTTGGGCCGACAGCGCCACGCGAAAGGCTTTCTTGGTGGCGTCGGCTTCGCGGAAAATCTCTACTTCCGTGTACACCCGGTTGTAGGCCTTGGCCACATCATAAGCATACTGTGCCACCACGGCCGGCGACTGGGTGCGGGCCGCTTCGGCTACCACGGCGGCGTAGCGGGCCAGCTCCTGCACCAGTTCCCGCTCGGTGTCGTGCAGCTCCGTGATGCCCGTGAGCGGCGCGTCTTCCGAGATGCCTAGCTCGGCGGCCTTGCGGCGAATGGCCGAAATCCGGGCGTGGGAGTACTGAATGAACGGACCGGTGTGGCCTTCCAGGCTCACGGATTCTTCGGGGTTGAAAAGCATCCGCTTCTTGGGGTCCACTTTCAGCAGGTAGTACTTCAGCGCGCCCAGGCCCAGCATGTGGTAGAGTTCGGCGGCCTGCTCGTCGGTGAGACCCTCGGTTTTGCCTTTTTCGAGCGTCGCGGCTTTGGCGGCTTCTACCACTTCGCGCACCAGCTCGTCGGCATCTACTACGGTACCCTCGCGTGATTTCATCTTGCCCGAAGGCAGATCTACCATGCCGTAGCTGAGGTGGTAGATGGCGTCGGCGTAGGGCTTCTCCAGCTTCTGGAGCACCGCCTTCAGCACCTGCATGTGGTAGTTCTGCTCGTCGGCAATGATGTACACCGACAGGTCGTAGTGGAAATCTTGGTACTTCAGTTCGGCCGTACCCAGGTCCTGCGTGATGTAAACGGAGGTGCCATCGGCGCGGAGCAGCAGCTTCTCGTCGAGGCCTTCTTCCTTCAGATCCACCCACACCGAGCCATCGTCTTTGCGAAAGAAAACGCCTTTCTGCAAGCCTTCTTCCACCCGCTCTTTACCTAGCAGGTAGGTGCCGGATTCGTAGTAAAATTGGTCGAAATCAACGCCGATGGTCTGGTAGGTTTCGGTGAAGCCCTCGTACACCCAGCCGTTCATTTGGCGCCAGAGGCTTACTACTTCCTCGTCGTTGGCTTCCCAGGCCCGCAGCATGTCCTGCGCTTCGAGCATCATGGGGGCCTGGCGCTTGGCCACGTCGGGCAGCACACCCTCGGTTTCGAGTTGCTTCACCTGCTCACGGTAGTGCTTCTCAAACAGCACGTAATACTTGCCAATGAGATGGTCACCCTTCATGCCGGCTTCCTGTGGCGTCTCGCCGTGGCCGTACTGCTGGTAAGCCAGCATGGACTTGCAGATGTGAATGCCCCGGTCATTGACCAGGTTCACCTTGCTGACGGTGGCGCCGGTAGCTTTGAAAATCTCGGCCACCGAGTAACCGAGGAAGTTGTTGCGCAGGTGGCCCAGGTGCAGGGGCTTGTTGGTGTTGGGCGAGGAATATTCCACCACCACGTTTTGTGGGCCGCCGGTGGCCATGGGCGTGCCGGCCGGTTGCTGGCGCAGTTCCTCAAACACGCGCACCCACTCGGCATCGGCTATTTCCAGGTTCAGGAAGCCTTTCACCACGTTGTAGCCCTTCACGAGCGGCTCATTGGCCACCAGCCACTCCCCCATTCCCTGCCCAATCTGCTCGGGACCCTTGCCCAGGGTTTTGGTAAACGGAAACGTAACGAGCGTAAACTGGCCCGCGAATTCTTTGCGCGTGGCCTGCAAAGTGAGCTGCGCAGACGCCACCTCGGCGCCGAAAACGTGTTGAATGGCCGCGCCGAGGGCGGCTTTGAGGGTCTGTTCGAGTTGTTGCACGGAAAATGCGAAAAGGAAGCCGGGAAGCTTCGGCGAATTGATTTTTAGGAAACCAGCGGAAACGGACGTAGCGTAAGCCGGGCGCCAAGGGCCGGGACTTACGCTACAGTCGTCGTTGCGCGCGGGTTGAAAAAATCAGTCTCATCAAGAAAAGCCAGCTTGCCGCACTGGGCCGCCAGCCGCCGCAAAGGTAGGACGAACCCAAGGAAGGCAAAAGCCCAGTTTCGGCGCGCCTGTTCCAAGGAGTTTGCGTACCCGGCGGCTTCCGCGGAGCACTTGGTTTAGGCAGAATGGTCCGCGGAACGTTCCGCAAGGCATTTGTTTTAGGCAAAGTGTCCTGCGGAACGTTCCACAGAGCACTTGTTTTGCGCAAGATGGTCCGCGGAACGTTTTACAGAGCATCTTGCGCAAAACAAGTGCTCTGTAAAACGTTTTATGGGCGTTCAGACGGTAGCGGTGTGCGCCGTGAGACGTTTAGCGGGCGCGGCCCTCGGCACCGAGCGGTATTCAACCCGGTACTTGCTCTGGGCACTGCGGAAAGTAGCGCGAAGCTCCGGCTTCGCGTATCGTTGAACGATAATCGTTGTTCCCCACACGGGTCGTTCAACGTCAGCAACGAGGCGCGAAGCGGGAGCTTCGCGCTACTGTGCCTAGCTGGCATATTACCGGATACTCGCTTTGCTCATGCGCGGAACAGATTTCCGCGCTACCGGCTCACCACTTCTTCCATGCGCAGCCGGTTCTGGATGGCGTCGGTGGCGGCTTCCAGGATGTCGAAGGCGTTGGTGGCCATGGTGTTCATGTTGTCGAGGGTGGGGTTGATTTCCACCATCTCGAAGCACACCACCCGGTCGTTGTCGAGCAGGGCGCGGCAGAGGCTGATGGCTTCTTCCACGTTCAGGCCTTCTTCTACGGGCGTGCCGGTGCCTTTCGAGAAGCGTGAGTCCAGCGAGTCCACGTCGAAGCTGATGTAGACCATGTCGCAGAAGCGCAGGCGCTCGTAAATCTCGCGCGCCACGTGGCGGGTGCCTTTGGCCTTCACCTCGTCGAGCTTGTAATTCTTGATGCCTAGGCGCTCAATAATGGCGTCTTCCTCGCCCTCCGTATCGCGCACCACTACGTACACCAGATGCTCACCCGTGATTTTGGGGCCGGGCTCGCCCAGGTCTTTCAGGCGGCGCCAGAAAAATTCGGTTTCGGGGTCGGGCTGGTTGCGCTGGCACTCCAGGTTGTCGTCGCCGAGGCTGATAGCCAGCGGCATACCGTGCATGTTGCCGGAGGGCGTAGTGTAGGGCGAGTGAATATCGGCGTGGGCATCAATCCACACCACGCCGAGCGTTTTGTGCGGATACGCCGCCTTGATGCCCGCAATGGTGGCCGAGGCGTTGCTGTGGTCGCCGGCCAGTACCAACGGGAACTCGCCGAAACGCAGGGTTTGTTCTACGGCGTTGGCAATGCCTTTTTGCACCGTATAAATGGAATCGATGTGCTTGGCTTTCGGAAAATGATTCCGGTCGAAAAGCACTTGGTTCAGGTCTGGCACGCTCACCGAGTTGAACCGGCGGAAGTAGTCGGACCCTTTGTTGAGGCAGGCCACCTTGAGGGCGTCCACGCCCATACTGGCGCCCCGCGTTCCGGCTCCCAGCTCGGAGCGAACTTCCAGAAGCTTGATGCGTCGCATATTACATTGGCAGGAAAGAGGTTAGAGTGGTTCCGATGCTTGCCGATTACCAGGGTGGGGCCGGGCTAGGCTTGACGCGCGCGGACCTTCCGGCGCAACCAACGAACAGAGCATAACCAAAACCCCCGCGAGGGGGTATCTTTGCAGCCGCAAGTTCGACAAAAGCTGTCGTGTTAAGAAATCGTCAAGCTGAAGAGTGAGCTTGCCTTTTTTGCGGCTGTCATCCTGACCTTGCGAAGGTCTTCTAGCTGAAACAAAACGTGGCGGCCGGGAAGATCCTTCGCTAGCCTAGGATGACAGATTTTTTCAGTAGAGCCCTTCACCACATTTCCTTCAATGGATACCTATCACGACCTGATTTCCCAGACGTTTGACTTCCCAACCCAGGAGTTTCGCGTGGAGCAGAACGAGCTGCGCTTCCACGACATCGACCTGATGGCCCTGGTGAAGAAGCACGGCACGCCGCTACGCCTCACCTACCTCCCCAAAATAACCTCCCAGATTCAGCGGGCCAAAGAGTGGTTCCGGGCCGGCATCGAGAAAATCGGGTACCAGGGCCGTTACTCCTACGCCTACTGCACCAAGGCCTCCCACTTCAGCTTCGTGGTGGAAGAAGCCCTCAAAAACGGCGTCCACATCGAAACCTCGTCGTGGTTCGACATGAGCATCATCCGGGCCATGCACGACAAGGGCAAGGTGGCCAAGGATACCTACATCATCTGCAACGGCTTCAAGCCCGAGGAATACAAGCGTGAAGTCACGGCCCTCATCAACGACGGGTTCGTGAACTGTATGCCCATCCTCGATTCGCCCAACGAAGTGGAGTACTACCACGACAACGTGCGCGAGAAGTGCAACGTGGGAATGCGCCTGGCCTCCGACGAGGAGCCACGCTTCCAGTTCTACACCTCGCGCCTGGGCATCCGCTACGCCGATGCCCTTCCGCTCTATGAGCAGAAAATCAAGGACGACCCGCGCTTCGAGCTCACGATGCTGCACTATTTCATCAACACCGGCATCAAGGACACGAGCTACTACTGGTCGGAGCTGAGCCGCTTCGTGCACAAGTACTGCGAGTTGCGCAAAGTGTGTTCCACGCTCACCACCATCGACATAGGCGGCGGCCTACCGATTCAGACCTCCATTCAGAAGGAGTACGACTACCCCTACATGATAGAGGAAGTGCTGCGCACCATTCAGCGCATCTGCGCCGAGGAAGGTGTGCCGGAGCCCGACATCTTCACGGAGTTTGGCATCTTCACGGTGGGCGAATCGGGCGCTACGCTTTACAGTATCCTGGACGAGAAGCTCCAGAACGACAAGGAGCTGTGGTACATGATTGACGGCTCGTTCATCACGAACCTGCCCGACACCTGGGCCCTGAACCAGCGCTTCATCATGCTGGCCCTCAACGGCTGGAACAAGCAGTACAAGAAGCTCCAGCTCGGCGGCCTCACCTGCGACTCGCAGGACTACTACAACGCCGAGAAGCACATCTACCAGGTGTTTTTGCCGGAGCGCAAGCCCGCTAAAGACACGGAGCCGCTCTACGTGGGCTTCTTCCACACGGGCGCCTACCAGGAGAGTCTTTCGGGTTACGGCGGCATCAAGCACTGCCTGATTCCGGCACCTAAGCACGTCATTCTGGACCGTGCCGAGGACGGTACGCTCACCGATTACGTGTTTGCCGAAAAGCAGAACAGTGAGTCGATGATGCGCATTTTGGGCTACCAAGTATAGCTATAGTAGAATTTCCGGGCGGTACTGTAGGAAGGGCCGTCCGGAACTCTTATTTTTGAGGCTTAACTCCTCTTTCTTAACTAGTTTCTCCTCCTTCTCATGATGAAAAAACTACTCTTGTTGGCCTCTGTGGCCATCCTAGGTCTGAGCGCGTGTAACAAGCAGAGGTGCCCGGCTTATACGAGCACCAAAGCCGCCAACCGCGTGTCGTCTCCGATTACGGCGTCTACGGCGACGCTGCCTGCTACTCGGCAGTAGTTCTTCGCCGTCGGCCCGTGGCCGCGTAATCTTTTGAGAGCCAGCCCTTGCCTTACGCGGGGGCTGGCTTTTTTTATAGTAAAATGACTGTATTAACTTAATTTACAATCTGCATAATTTAAAGGAGATTGTTTCGTTATGAGGCGGAAAGGTTTAAACTTTAGGTTGTTACAACCGTACACCACCTCCACCCCGTTGTATTTAAGCATGAAGAAAGTATTGCTTTGCGCGTTCTTGGCTGTCGCTGGTCTAAGCTCGTGCCGCACCAAATGCCCCGCTTACTCCAGCACCAAGCCGGCCACGCAGGTAGCCGCTACGGCCATGGCCAGCACGCCTTCAGAAGCTGCGCCCCGCCAGTAAACCCTCTGAGTCACTTTAGCCTAGCGAAGCCGGCTCCCGTGTGGGAACCGGCTTCGTTGTTTTTGAGCTATTGGCATTTTGCCCCTATATTTACGAACGAGTATTTTCTCAGCCAACTTTTTATTTTTCTCCTCTTGTCCGTTCTTCACACTTTTCGCAACAAAACAAATTTATTTACGATCATCTGCTTTACTATGTGTCTGATGTCCTGTCAGGAAGACAAAAAGCCTGGCAGCAAACAAAATTCATCGGCAACATTAGGCCAAGTGCTCCTGACAAACGACGCCTTATTTAAAGACGGACAACGAGTGGAAGGCGCCAGTGCCTTTTTAATAGAGGCGAAGGGGAAACGATACGCCTTGACGGCCAAGCATCTTCTTGGTGCGGATGGTGGAATCGAGCCCAGCAAAAAGCCTTCTGCCCTGAATGAGGAAATAAGCCAGTGGCAATTATTCGCGCGGACAAAGGCGACGGACACTATCACAATCGGCCAGCTGCTCAATGTAGCCGATACTGATTCCAGTGATGCGCTGCTGTTTTCTATTAAAGACGATAAAACAGCGTATCAAGCCTTGACGCCACGTTTTGAGGAGCCAGAAGCCGGCGAAGAAGTATATATCATCGGCTGCCCTTACAACGAGCCAGACTGCGCTCAGAAGAGGTATCCGGTTATAGTGGCCGGGGCACGTGAGGGGAAATATTATCTGGAAGAAAAGAAAGAACCCGATTTGAGAGGGTTCAGCGGCTGCCCCGTAGTGGATAAGGACGGCTTGGTTATTGGTTTATTGTCAGGCAGCGTTCAATTAGATGATAACACGACTTTTACCGTACTGACTTCAATGAAATCTATCGAGTCTTATTTGAAAAAATAAACTATTCTCAATCTTCTTTAATTAGCAGTATTTATTTTTTAGTACCGCTGTTAATTTCGGACTGCCTTTGTTTCTCGCTGTTTGTAAACGAGTACACCGCTAAAACAAATCCGGATTTGTTTTAGCGGTGTACTCGTTTCAGTGTCAGTACATATTGTAGATAGCAAAATTTTGCCTTGCCGGCGAAGACGATTTATCCGACATCCCATTACTCATTATTAGAGTAGCACTAGCCGCATAAAAGCAACTCCACGGCGGCTGGTAAGTCGGCGGCGCGAGGCTGGTAAGCGGCCGTTTCAGTATCGCCGACCAGGATGCCGCGCACGCCGACTTTGGCACCGGCTTCCATGTCGCGCTGCCGGTCGCCTATCATCCAGCACTGCGCTGGGTCGAGGTGAAAGCGGGCTATGGCTTTTTCCAGCATCAGCGAGTCAGGCTTGCGCAGCAGCGACTCCGACACGCTCGGGTGCGAAGGCGCGAAGTAGAAAGCATCGATGCTATGGTTGCAGGCTTGTTGCAGCTTGTCGTGGCAGGCGTATACTTGTGCGGCCGTATAGAGCCCTTTGGCAATGCCCGCCTGGTTCGTGACAACAACTAGGTAGTAGCCGGCGGCTTTAAGGCGGGCCAGGCTTTCCGGCACGCCCGGCGAAACCACAAACTTGTCCAGCTCCCACACATAGTCGCCGATTTCGTTGTTCAATACCCCGTCACGGTCTAGAAATACGGCTTTATTGGTTGCGGGCATAAGTTTCAATGAGTGAATTGGTGAATGGCTGAATGGCTGAATGAGTGAATGAGTGAATGATTCCGAAACTTTCGAGGCTGCAAAGTTGCGCGTTTTGGCTAGGTTGGGACCACGCCTCTATGAACTCCGTATTCCAGCCGAACTTTACGCCGTGAATTGGTTGGTCCAATACCGCCGGACACATCACTTATTCATCCCTTTACTCATTCACTCATTATGTCGGTAGCTATTCTCGGTGGCGGTATCTCGGGCCTTACACTGGCCTGGCAGCTGCAAAAAGCAGGTATTTCCTACGACTTGTTTGAAGCCGAAGCCGGCCCTGGCGGTAATCTGCGCTCGGTGCATCACCCGGCGGGCTACCTGCTCGAAACCGGCCCCAACTCCTTGCAGCTAAGCGACGAACTGCTGGAGCTGCTAACGGAGCTAGATCTAGTGAGCGAAATCCAGGATGCGGCCCCGGTGAGCAAGCACCGCTACGTGCTGCGCAACGGCCGCATCCGGGAGCTGCCCGGCTCGCCGCCGGCCTTGCTTACCTCGGGCTTTTTCAGTCTGAAAGGCAAGTTCAGCATCCTGCGCGAGCTGCTGCGGCCCGCCGCGACGCTCAATCCCGAGGAAACCGTAGCGGCCTTTTTCCGGCGGCGCTTCGGGCCCGAAATCGTGGATTACGCGGTGAATCCGTTTATGTCGGGTATTTATGCCGGCGACCCGGAGCAGTTGCTCATTCACAAGACCTTTGCCAAGGTGGCGGTGCTGGAGCAGGAGCACGGCTCGGTGCTGCGCGGGCTAGCCAAGGCGGGCAGTACGGCCGGGCGGCGGCGCATTATCTCGTTGCGCGGCGGCACGCAGCAACTGGTTGATACGCTGGCTGCGCGCCTCAAGCACCGCCACGTGGGACAGCGCGTCAAGGCGCTGTTTCGGACTTCCAATGGCCGCTACCAAGTGCAAACCACGGCGGGCCTCAACGGTGGTTTTGCCTACGATGCCGTAGCCTTGGCGCTGCCCACCTACGCCGCCGCGCCGCTGTTGCAGCCGTTGTTCCCAGAAGCAGCCGCCGCGCTGGCGGCCGTCTATTATCCGCCCATGGCCGCCATCTACACCGCCTACGCCCGTGCCGATGTGGGGCATCCGCTCAACGGCTTCGGGGCCTTACATCCTAAAGTAGAGCAGCCCTACGCCGCCGGCAACATCTGGACCAGCTCCATTTTCCCGGAGCGCGCCCCCAAGGAGCAAGTACTGTTCACGACGTTCGTGGGCGGCACCCAGTACGAAGACCACGCCCGGCAGCCCGCCGAGGCGCAGCAAGCTGCCGTACACGAGGAGCTGCGGCGCCTCTACGACATCCGGGACGGGGTGCAACCTGTGTTCCAATACCGGTACTATTGGGAGCGGGCCATTCCACAGTTCGACCACCGCATTGAAGCGGCCCACACCGCCGCCAATGAGCTGCAAGGCCAGGGAATTTGGAGCGTGGCCAACTGGCGTAGTGGCGTGGGCGTGCCCGACTGCATCCGCCATGCGCGCCAAGTTGCCGCGCAGCTAAGCCAATAAATCACCTTGGCTAAGTGCCACCAGCAAAGCAAAATATCCTCAAGCCGCCACTAAATATTCGTCCATCGGCAACACAGCCCGCCTTTACTGCGTCAGCAAGAAAGGAGATCCACAAACCGCTCGTAGTAGCGCTACGAGGCCATCAACGCTCCATTTCATATCCGGCATATTCTGCATATTGCCTAGACAGCGCATCAAAAACCCCTCTATCTTTGACCAATGAATGATGGGCTCGTCCTGATACCAACCTACAATGAGCGTGAAAATGCGGAGCTGATTATCCGTAAGGTTTTCTCATTGCCCAAGGCATTCGACGTGCTGGTCATTGATGACGGCTCGCCGGATGGCACGGCGGCTATTGTGCGGGGGTTGATTGACGAATTTCCAGATCGGCTTTTTTTGGAGGAGCGCAATGGTAAGCTGGGCTTGGGTACGGCCTACATCCACGGCTTCCGGTGGGCCCTAGAGCGCGGCTACCAGTATGTGTTTGAGATGGATGCCGACTTCTCGCACAACCCCGACGACCTGCTCCGCCTCTACGATGCCTGCGCCCACCAAGGCTACGATATGGCCATTGGCTCGCGCTACATTCAGGGCGTAAACGTGGTGAACTGGCCCATGGACCGGGTGCTGATGTCGTATTTCGCCTCGGCGTACGTGCGCTTCATCACGGGCATGCCCATCATGGATTCCACGGCGGGCTTTAAGTGCTATACGGCCCGCGTGCTGCGCACCATTCCGCTTGAGCGGATTCGGTTCGTGGGCTACGCCTTCCAGATCGAGATGAAGTGGCTGGCTTACAAGTATGGCTTCCGCATCAAAGAAGTGCCTATCATTTTCACCGACCGCACGCGGGGAGCTTCTAAAATGAGCAAGGGCATCGTGAAGGAAGCATTTCTGGGCGTCATCAAGATGAAAGTGGATAGCTGGTTTCGCCGCTTTGGGCCCGTGATGCCCGCGGCTTCTATTTCAACGGGCGCCGCAACCCCGGCCCCGGAAACGCGGTAACTTCAGCGTCAGCCGTTTCGGTTGCTGCCGGGTTACTAGGACCATTTTGCCGCTACCGCATGGAAATTACTCCCCTCTTCTGGGTTGGTTTCAACGCCTTCGTGCTGGCGATGCTCCTGCTCGATCTGCTCGTGCTCAACCGTAAGGCGCACGTGGTAAAGATGCGGGAAGCCCTAGGGTGGAGCGCCTTTTGGATAGTCCTCTCGTTGTCGTTCAACTACCTGGTGTACCACTGGATGGGCCGGCAGGCGGGGCTGGAATTCCTGACGGGCTACCTGATCGAGAAGTCGTTGAGCGTGGACAACCTGTTCGTGTTTCTGCTCATTTTCTCCTACTTCAAAGTCCCGCCGCAGTACCAACACAAGATTCTGTTCTGGGGCATTCTTGGGGCTTTAGTACTGCGGGCCGTCTTCATTCTGGTGGGCGCGGCCATCTTGGCCAAGTTCGATTTCCTACTCTACTTGCTGGGGGCCTTCCTGGTGTATACGGGCGTAAAAATGGCTACCAGCGCCGGCGAGCCCGACATCAACCCGGACAACAATCCGGTTGTCAAGTTTTTAAGCCGCCATTTGCCCATCACCAGCCGCCTGCACGGGAGCCGCTTCTTCGTACGCGAAAACGGCACCCTCTTCGCCACGCCCCTCTTGATCGTGCTGATTATGGTGGAAACCACCGACGTCGTTTTTGCCGCCGATTCCATCCCCGCCATCCTGGCCGTTTCCCGCGACACTTTCATCGTCTACACCAGCAACGTATTCGCGCTGCTGGGGCTGCGAGCCTTGTATTTCGCCCTCGAAGGCCTCATGCGCCTGTTTCACTACCTGCACTACGGCCTCTCGCTCATCCTCATTTTCATTGGCGCCAAATTGCTGTTCTCCGAAATCTACCACGTCCCCATGGGCCTCTCCTTGGGCATTGTCGGCGGCTTGCTATTGCTCTCGGTGGCGGCCTCGCTGCTTTGGCCTAAAGTAGAAGACAAGCCCGTATAGCCCGCCCTGGCGCCGCCCTGGCGGCAGTCTTAAGCCGACAAAGTCGGCGAGACTGCCAGCCACGTAGCCGGTCCAGTCTTCAGACTGGCTAGACTATACCACAAAAAGGGTGGAACTACAAAGCCTCGCTAAACGCACAAGCCCGCGCTGTTGTCCCGGCGCGGGCTTGTGCGTTTGGTCAGTCTGAAGACTGACTTGGCTGCGTGGCTGGCAGTCTTCGCTGACTTTGTCAGCTCAAGACTGCCGCCAGAACGGCGCCAGAGCGGCTTTATGGCTTGGGAGTCGGGTTTGGCACGCCGCCGGGCAGTGTGGGGGCGTTGGTGTTTACGCCTTCGTCGGGAGCTTTGGCGCCACCGAGCAGGTCAATCAGGTTGAGCGGTTCAAACTCGGTGGAGTCGGCGGGTTGGGTGGCGCGCACGGTGTCGCGGACAGCGCGGAAAATAGAGCCGTGGGCACGACCGGGGAAGTTCAGGCTATAATCGAGCGTGTTGCGGGCATCCTCCGAAATCAGGCCTTTCTGCACCATCAGGTCGGCGATAAGGCGGTGGAAATAACGCGCCGAATTGCGCATCTCCCCGTACTGGTTGAACGAATTCTGGTAGTACTTGGGGCGCGGAATAATGCTGGCCAGGTAAAGGCTCTCCGACAGATTGAGGTCGATGGGCTGCTTGTCGAAATAGAAACTTGACGCCTCCCGAACCCCGTAAATTCTCGGGCCCCATTCGATGATGTTCAAGTACACCTCGAACATGCGCGGCTTCGACACCATACCGGTGTTTTCAATGAGCCACACGATAAGTGCCTCCTCAATCTTGCGGGTCACGGTTTTCTGCCGGGTTAGGAACACGTTCTTCACCAGCTGCATGGAAATAGTGCTGCCGCCGCGGGCAAAGCGTTTTTCCTTGATATTCTGAATGGCCGACTTCACAAAGGCCTTTTCCATAAAACCCTTGTGCGAGAGGAAGCGCGGGTCTTCGGCCGTCATGATGGCTGCCTTCAGATAGCTCGACACCTCATCGTAGGGCACGAACTTGGGGTTCGAGGGACCCACGATGAAAGTTTTAACGGAGTCGCCTTTGTCGTTGTAGGCGGTGTAGCGGAAGTCCTGGTTGAGTTGGTTGAGGTCTTCGCGCCCCATGCGGGTGATGCGGAAGTTCTTGGGCGTGAGGCTGGAATTGAATTCCAGGCTGTCGACGCGGTTCATGTCCAGATCGAGGTGCATGCGGTACTTGAGCGTACCCTCGCCCTGCATGCCTTCCAGCGTGTTGAACATGCCCTGCGGCAGCGCCGCGAAGAAGGTATTAGCCGGCGTCTCACCCGACTCCACATCCACCTTCACCTGCAAGCCGGCCAGCAGTTCCTGGCGGTTGCGCACGCCGTTGATTTCCCGGCCCACTACGCGCTGGTTGAGCGGTAGCTTGCGCACGCTCACCACCGGGTAGAACTCCATCCGGTTGAGCGTCACCTTCGAGCCTTTTTCCAGCGCCGCGAAAGCCTGCCCCAACCGGGCCGCGAAATCGATGCCGCCGCGCGGGAAACGCACATCCCGGTCCGACAGCTTAGGATGGTTGACAATGAAGTTGGCGGCCGAAGCCGTGCCACGCACCGTCAGCTCATTATCGTCGTCTAGTTCCTTCTCGGTCACGCTGAAGCGCAGGGTGTCGAACTGCACGCGGGCCCCGTAGCGGCTTTGCACGTAGGGCAGCGTCACGGGCCGACGGTTCAGGCCGAATACCTCGGCTTGCAGTGCGTAGTCGCCGGGCTCGATGTGGCCCTGCACGCCCACGCGGTTTTCCACCGAATCGATAACGGCCGTGAGCTGGCCCTGAATGTCGCCATCCTCGATGGACAGTCGCGGCATCACGATGCGGGCCTGGTGGCGCGGGCTGTCGTAGGTGACCAGGAAATTCTGAAAATCAGCCTCACCGGGCACGTTGTCGAAGCTGGCTTCGAGCAGCTGGTTGGCCAGCAGGGCATAGTTGGTGCCCTGCGTGGTGTCGCGGGCCACGGCGGCTTTGGGGGTTTTCTTCTTGTAAAGGAAGGAATAGTTGTCGGCGCCGGCGGCCGTTTTACGGGCCGTAAACTGCGCGTCGCTGATTTCGAGGTTGCTGAATACTGGCCGGCCCGCAAACAAGGACCGCACGCTCAACGACACCGTCATGAGGCGGGCGCGCAGCAACGTATCGGTGGGCGTGGCGGCTGGCACCATGCTCATGCCTTCAATCTGCACGGTGTTCAGGGCCGTGAAGCGGGCCTTGCCCAGGGTGAGCGTTACGGGGTACTTGCGCTCCACTTTGGCTTTCACCTCCTGCAGCGCATAATCGAGTAATGCCTGGCGCTTAACTAAGAATACTACCAGGCCCACGGCCAGCAGAGCCACGAATATACCCAGGCCGATACCTATTTTTTTCTTTGTTGCTGGAGTCACGCGAACAGGTCGAGAGGAAAGGAAGTCGCGGCTGGGCCGTGCTAGATTCGTGCCGAACCCGCCGCCGCTCGGAACACAAAGGTAGCGAAAAAGGCCTCGTCCGTTTCCGTCCGTGTTGGGCTTCCTACCTTTGATTTATTCCAGCCAACTCTTCTTTGCATGACTGCTGCCGCCGATTACGCCGCTCTCACCCCTCTCACCGCCGTTTCGCCCCTCGATGGCCGCTACCGCCGCGCCACCGCCCCGCTCGCGCCCTACTTTTCTGAGCTGGCTCTGATTCGCTACCGCGTGCTGGTGGAAGTGGAGTATTTTATTGCGCTCTGCGAGCTGCCGCTACCGCAACTCCAGGGCGTTGATGCTGGCATATTCGGGCAGCTCCGCGCTATCTATACCAACTTCTCTACTGCCGACGCCGAGGCCGTAAAAACCCACGAGCGGGTGACCAACCACGACGTGAAAGCGGTGGAATATTTCCTCCGCGACCAATTCACGGCACTGGGCCTGGGTGAGTACCTGGAGTTCATCCACTTCGGCCTCACGTCGCAGGACATCAACAACACCGCTATTCCGCTGAGCCTCCAGCACGCGCTTATCCATACGCTGCTGCCCGCTTACGCCCAGGTGCGCAACCAGCTGGCGGAGCGCGCTGGCCAGTGGGCCGCTGTGCCCATGCTGGCCCGCACGCACGGCCAGCCGGCCTCGCCCACGCGGCTCGGCAAGGAAGTGCAGGTGTTCGTGGCCCGGCTCGACGCGCAAGTGGCTTTGCTGGGGCAGGTACCGTTCGGAGCGAAATTCGGGGGCGCCACCGGCAACTTCAACGCCCACCACGTGGCCTACCCCGGCACCGACTGGCACCAGTTCGGGCAGCAGTTCGTGGAGGGCCGCCTGGGCCTGAGCCGCTCCTACCCCACCACCCAAATCGAGCACTACGACCACCTGGCCGCCCTCTGCGACGGCCTCAAGCGCCTCAACACCATCCTTATCGACCTGGCGCGCGACGTGTGGCAGTACATTTCGCTGGGCTACTTCCGCCAGACCATCAAGGCGGGGGAAGTAGGCTCCTCGGCCATGCCGCACAAGGTGAACCCCATCGACTTCGAAAACGCCGAGGGCAACCTGGGTCTGGCCAACGCCGTGCTCGAACACCTGGCCGCCAAGCTGCCCATCAGCCGCCTCCAGCGCGACCTCACCGACTCCACGGTGCTCCGCAACCTAGGCGTGCCGCTCGGCCACACGCTCATCGCCCTTACGGCCCTGCAACGCGGCCTCGACAAGCTGGCCCTCGACGAAGAAGCCCTGCGCCGCGACCTGGACGCCAACTGGCCCGTGGTGGCCGAGGCCATCCAAACCATCCTGCGGCGCGAAAACTACCCCGACCCCTACAACGCCCTCAAGGCTCTTACCCGCACCTACGGCCCCATCACGGAGCACACCATCCGCGAGTTTATTGACACGCTGGACGTGAGCGAAGAGATAAAGGCGGAGCTGCGCGGGATTTCGCCCCAGAATTACGTGGGCGTGTAAGCATCACCCTAACTCTTTTTCACCTAATCATCTTCGACCTATGCCCACCTGTACTTCTTCTTTACGCACAATCTTATTGTTCTTGCTCTTGGCTATGCCCACGGTGCTTCAGGCGCAGAATTGGCAATGGGCCACGACTCCGACTGGCAGCAATATGGGCAGCTCTGTTGTTTATGCAACGGCCGTCGATGGCAGTGGTAATACGGTTGTAACGGGCTCCTTTCTCAGGAACTGTCACGTTTGGAACTACTACGCTGACCAGCGTCGGCAACACGGACATATTCGTGGGCCGGTTGAATAGCACGGGCCTGTGGACTCAGGCGGTGCAGGCTGGTGGCGTAGGCGAGGACTACCCTATTGCGCTGGTTCTCGACGCGGCTGGCGTCGCGACGGTGCTCGGTGGCTTTTATAGCCCTACCGCCCAATTTGGCACTACTACTCTCACTAATGCCAGCAGTACTGGCGAAGCGGATGTTTTTGTAGCCCAACTCTCCAGCACTGGTACGTGGTCCCGCGTTGTACGGGGCGGAGGCGATGAGAGCGAGTTTCCAGCCGCTTTAGCCCTGGATGCTGCGGGCAACGTTTGGGTAGCGGGCTTTTTCTTCGGTCCCAATTCCAGCTTTGGTCCTACTACGCTCCTCAATGCCGATCCTACCGGCGACGAAGCGGATATATTCCTTGCCCGGCTCGACAACTCTGGCACTTGGAATCAGGCCGTACGCGCTGGCGGTGCTGGCGACGACCGGGCTGAAGCCCTGGCTATAGATGCCACCGGCGTAGCCGTGATAGGAGGCTCATTCACCAGCCCAACCATTAGCTTCGGCACTACCCTTCTGACTAACGCCAACACCAGTGGTTCTTCTGCTGATGCGTTTGTGGCACGTCTGAACGCCAATGGTACCTGGAGCCAAGCTGTGCGGGCCGGCGGAGTTGCAGAAGATCAAATTGATGATTTGGCAGTGGACCGTAATGGCAATACGGTGGTAGTAGGATACTTCAGAAGTCCGGCTATTGAACTAGGTGCTACCACGCTCGCTAACGCTGCTCCTACAAGCAACACCTCGGATATATTCGTGGCCCAACTAAATGCTGTGGGTGTTTGGGCCCAGGCCGTGCGGGCTGGCGGTACAGGTATAGACCGAGCCCTCGCCCTGGCCTTGAGCAGCAATGGCGCGGCGACTATTGCTGGCTTGTTTTCCGGTGTCTCCGCTAGCTTCGGTTCGTACACGCTTACCAACGCCGATCCTACCGGTGCTTCCCCTGATGTGATAGTAGCACGTTTAAGAAGTACCACTTCCTGGATTCAGGCCGTGCGAGCGGGTGGCCCTGGTGCTGAATTGGCTATTGCTTCGGCATTAGCTAGCAACGGAGATGTTACGGTGGCAGGCAACTTCATAGGCGCTTCGGCCACATTTGGCACAACTATCCTCCCGGCAAGCGCTGCCGATGGGTCCGCCTTTGTTGCTCGCCTCACTGATCTTACCCTAGCTACCCAACAGCCTTTCAAGACCGAAACTATTCGCCTGGCGCCTAACCCCACGCACACCACCGCTACCTTCACGCTGTCAGCTGCCGCAGCAGCTCGCTCAGTGCAGCTGCTTGATGCAGTGGGCCGGGAAGTGCGCCACCATACTCTTCCAGCTCGCGTTACTTCCGCCACGATAGATGTGCAGGGGCTAGCGCCTGGTTTGTATATAGTGCGTTGTGGCGCAGAAAAAGGCCGGCTGCTAATTGAGTAAGACGATTCCGTGCTCTACTTACCGGCCGGGTTAGCTCCCGGACGCATCATTCTGTACGCAATGATTAGGGCCTAGCTTTCAGGAAACGTTGTCCTCATCGTTCTCTGAAAGCTAGATTCATTACTGCTCATGTTGCCGTAAGTGGAAGCTCCTGCTAAAACCTATTATAAGCCGACGGAAGAGGCGCTACTTCTTTACGAAGAAAATACCAATATTCTGATATTGTTAGCCAGGAGAATAAGCTGGATATTGGGGGTACTGAAACCGCTCTACCTCATCACCTAGTTGCATGTCTTATTCTGAACAACCGGCTCCGGACGGCATTCAGCCCTGTGCCCAGCCTATCTCCCCACCACATCAGTTTCTACCTGCTACCCCGGACTTCTCCGATTTGCCCACCTGGGCCCCCACCTACCAAGCAGACGCCCCCGTAGCGCCACAGCCGCCCACCGTGGACGCGGAACTGACGGAAGTTCCGCAACTTCTGCCCCGCTAAACGGCGCCTTTCACCCTTTTGGATGGTTCTTGTTGCAAGACAAGACACAACCCCGGCGACTTCAACAGTCGGCCCGCAAACGCCCTAGCCACGATTGTGTGAGCTAGGGCGTTTGTTTAGGCGGTGTCGTTACCAATACAATAGCGGTGGCTGCCCGTTACCGCCGGCTTGGCCTATAACCCTGCCCTGCCCGCGCGCAACGTATCGACTATTCTGCCACATTTGCTCCATGCATCCTGTATTGGCTTATACCGACCGAATCGTCCGGCTCGAACCGTCGGTCCGCGAGGAGTTGTTGTGCGCATTCGTGCAGCATGAATTCCCGAAGGGCTCCTGCCTACTGCGGGCCGGGCAAACGAGCCAGCACTACCACTTTATTGAGCACGGCCTGGTGAAGTCGTCCTTCTATAAGGAAGATAAGGAATTCATTATGACCTTCTTTAAGGAGAACATCCTGTTCACGGAAATCAATAGCTCACCCAAGTTGCAGGCTATAGCCCGAATCGGTCGATAGCGTGAACGAAGACGAAGA